>JBFFHJ010000004.1:0-184725 GCA_041556995.1 bacterium
CTTCATGGGGATAACGAATTTTGTTGAGTTATGGAAGCTGATTATTTAAATTAAACCCTTGGTTAAAAGCAGAGGTTTTACCATCATCGTATTTTTTGATCATTGTTGAAATTTTGAAAGCTGAATCATGGACGTTCAGAATAATTCCGGTTTGAGTATACCCCAGGATGTCGAAGCAGAACAGGCAGTATTGGGCGCAGTTATCTATTCAAATGATACATTTAATGATATCGCCGGTATCTTGTCTCCCAATTCATTTCATGCTGAACCACATCGTCATATTTATCGCGCCATTCTTGAACTGGCAGAACTAAATCAGCCCATCGACGAAATCACACTGGGTGACCAACTAAGATCTTTTGGAAAGCTGGAAGATATTGGCGGTTATGCATATCTGGCCGAATTAGTGGAATGTGTTCCCAGTTCCGGGAATATTGTTTATTATGCAAAAATTATTCAGGAACATGCCCTGTTAAGAGATCTTATTGCCACCACGACTGACATCGGTCGAAAAAGTCGGGATCCTAAACAAAATATCTCTGAATTGCTGGCGGAAGCCGAGAATAAAATTACTGAAATTGCCACCCGATCATCTCAGAAAACATATAGTCATATCAAAGAGATACTGGCTACAAATTTTAACAGGCTGGAAGAAATCTCCGAGAACAAAAGCGAAATTACCGGATTGGCGACCGGTTTTATCGATTTGGATAGATTAACTTCCGGCTTACAGCCTTCTGATTTGATTATCGTTGCAGCCAGACCTTCCATGGGGAAAACAGCATTTGCTTTGAATATTGCCAGTTATGTCGCAACTCGTTCTGAACAAAAGGGTGCTATTTTGATGTTCAGCCTTGAAATGTCTAAGGAACAACTTGCTATGCGGATGTTAACGGCGGAATCGAAAATTGACAGTAAAAAAATGCGCACTGGAAATCTGGAACAGGAAGATTGGGATAAATTGGCCATGGCCACTGACAAGCTGTCTATTGCACCCGTTTATATCAATGATATATCAAATCTTACACCGTATGAGATGGTCACCGTCTGCAAGCAACTGGACAAAGAACTTGAACATGGTATTTCAATGGTCATTGTGGACTATATGCAACTGATGCAAGGAAACAAAAAGACACAGTCCAGGGAACAGGAAATTGCAGAGATTTCGCGTTCCATGAAAGGTTTAGCCAAAGATCTGAATATTCCCGTAATCGCCCTGTCACAGTTAAACAGGGCTCTGGAAAACCGTAGCGACAAACGACCTCAGTTGTCCGATCTCAGGGAATCGGGATCAATTGAACAGGATGCTGATATTATTCTGTTTATTTATAGAGATGAAGTTTATAACGAAGAGTCGGAAAAAAAGGGAACATCCGAAATTATTATAGCAAAACATCGAAATGGTCCAACCGGTATGATTGAACTCGCTTTTGTGGGGAAGTACACAAAATTTGCCAACCTGGCCAGGGAAGATCGCCCTGTAGCCATGACCTAACAGTGTGCAATGAACGAATCAGAATTTGAAAAAGAATTCTCTAAATTGGAAAAAGCAGTTGAAAACGTACTGGTAGAAAATAAGTTGGAAGCTGTTCTTTATTTCACTAAAATTTATAAACATTGGGATATTATCGTGGGAGAGTCACTGGCGTTAAAAACAGTTCCCTCCAAACTAATAAATAAAACACTTTATGTTACTGTAGAGGATGCTGCTTACTCCCACCATTTGACCTATTTTGAAAAAAACATCCTGGATTTGATCGCTTCTCCCGAAATTTGTGGTGATGGAATTGTGAAGAAAATCATCTTCAGGGTCGGTAGCAAATCTGTTCTTAAATTTCGAAAGAAACAGGGGAAAAATCCAGTGGATGCTCCATTTAGTGTTGATTATCAACAGTATGAGGAAGCTCAAAAAACATCGGAACAAATCACTGATCGAAAAATAAAATCGGCATTCGCCCGGTACATGTCAAAATCCATTTCCAACACACCAAAATGACTCAGAAACGCCCTTATTCCCGAAAGCGATTCGGGCAGCATTTTTTAAGGGATCTTTCGGTTGTGGATAGAATGATTTTTAATGCCGATCCTTCCAGTCTTGATCATGTTATTGAAATCGGTCCAGGAAAAGGAGTGTTGACCACCTCACTCTTAAAAACTGTTTCTTCTCTCACAGTGATCGAGATCGACAGGGATTTGTCAGCTGAATTATCGGTAAAATTCAAACAGGATCAAAAGCTAAAAATTATCACCGGTGACGTTTTAAAATTAATATGGACAGATCTTATTGATCCTGAAAAAAACAACAAAATTATCGCCAATCTTCCATATAATATCTCGACCCCGCTTTTTTTTAAATTCGTTGAATACCGACAGCATTTTGAATCGATTACCATCATGCTTCAAAAGGAAGTCGCACAAAGAATCTGCCACAGAGGTGAGGGGAAAAAGCTAAAAGAGTATGGAATTTTATCGGTGATTGCCAGCAACGTGTTTGACTCAGAGATGATATGCACAGTCCCGCCCACCAGTTTTACCCCGGCGCCCAAGGTGGAATCGGCTATAATTCAATTAAAGCCCCAAAATATTGATATTAAAAAGGAAAAAAAATATTTTGTTTTTGTGCGCAAGGCCTTTAATAATCGTCGCAAAGTATTATTGACGCACCTTCGTAAAAATGAAAGCCAGATTTACGAGAGGCTATCCAAGGCGGATTTGGATTATTTAAAGAATTTGCGCCCGGAAAACCTTCTGCCTTCTCAATATCTTAGTTTATTTGAGCACGGAACAGTTTTATAAAACAGTAATCAGGTATCAAAATCTTTGCCCAGAACTTCAGAAAAATCCTGAACGGCAAAGGGCTCTAGCTTAATTCCAATACTACCTTTTCTGATCCAGATTTTAATGATTTGAAATGCAGTTCCATCCTTTTGAGAAACTGTTTTTACATTTTCTGCAAATACAATATCATTGGTTTGGAACTCAAGAATGGCACCATTGCTGGAAAGTGGATTCAAACGCAGAAAAATTTTATCCTGATCGGTTTTATGTTTTTTGGGTTGACCAATATAGGGTATGGCATCTTTGAGCAACCGAGTGGGATCTGAATATTTGTCTAACGCCCTGTTCCCGGAAATTACTTTCATTATATCATGCGGCATACGGCAAAACCTCTCTTGGATAATCGGCGGTAACTGATGTTTTAATATATTAAATTATCTTTTTTATACGTGTTTTTTAATGATTAGTCTACCACAGGAAACACTTTTTAATCAAATTCAGAAAGTGAGTGGAAGACCTGTTTGCCGGAGCAAATGAATGAAGTCACTGGAAATGCTAGCCGAATACTCCTTAGGCAATGAAAAAGAAAAGACTCTAACCACCTATTGCCTTTTTCGTTTTGGCAGGGATTTTTTATTGACCATAACAGGCGGTGAAACCCATATTGGTTCTATCGCCTGCACCGACAGTGTTAAAGCAGCTATCGCCAATCAATTCACACTGTTAACCCACCGAGAAGATGAAATTGTCCGTCAAGCAACAGAAGCTTTAAAATCCGTTATTCCCGGTCACTTGCTAGTAGTTGGCGGTATCCATTACGATGATATAAGCAGGGAACAAATCTCCACCATCAATGAGAATTGCCGTTTTTTGAAGGATAAAATGGTGGGATTTGTTAAAACTGAACTGGTCGGATAGCTTTTAATACTTGTAAACAATATGTTTTGCCAATCTTAAATCCTTAAAATCCGTTGTTCATTTTTTCTAAACTGGATTATCAATATCAATAAACTCACAGGATAGATCAAACTGGTTTTCCAGGTGTTTCCCCAAAGCCTGAATGCCGAAAGTTTCTGTTGCGTAATGGCCGGCGCTAATAAAATGAACCTCGTATTCCTGGCTCATGGCAAAATTCTTTTCCGATATTTCCCCGGTGATGAAACAATCTGCTCCATTTTCAATGGCATTGGTAAAGAAATTTTGTGCTCCACCGGTGGCAACGGCAACCTTCGTAATATAATGCTTACCAAAAGAAAGAACGGTTGGTTTGCGCTTTAATACGCTTCCAACTTCTTTAGTTAATTTATCGATGTTTTCCAGCTTTGTTTTCCCCATTACGGCCTCAAAATAAGCGCCTACCGGTGAAAATGCTTCAATTTCCGTCAGTCCCAGACTTTTTGCCAATTGGATGTTATTGCCCAATTCAGGATGATAATCCAGTGGCAAATGATAAGCAGCAGCAGCGATTCCATAGTCTAGCAATAGCTTGATTTTTTGTTTATATGGGCCTTTAATGACTCGATCGTCCTTGTTCCAGAGGAAGCCATGGTGGGTTAAAATCAAATCTGCTTTTTTCTGTATCGCTTTTTGTATAAGTTCAACCGAGATGGATACCCCTAATACAACTTTTTTAACATGACGATGATCCCCTTCAACCTGAAGACCGTTGGGGCAAAAATCTTGAAATGTTTGGATATTTAATAAATCATTACAATAGGCAATGATTTCCATCTGGTCCATGTAGTCTCCTGTACTTTATAATAATTTCAGATGATTATTTCATGTTATTTTGTTTTTTATAAAGAGCTTCAAAATCAAAATTCTTGTAGGCGTCACATCTGCTGCACAGGAGAATTTCAGATCGTTTACCTTGATCCAGCAATTCACGGCAATGATTCAATTTTTTACCATTCCAGATATCCAATACTGATTCATCATTGACATCACCCACAACCCCCCTTTCGCTGGTGTCCCAACAACACAATGTTACTTGACCGTTAACATAAACAAACATTTCGTTGATGATTTTGATACAAGGTAAATTCAGAGCTTCTGTCTGACTCTCCCATGGGTAGCTATAGAGCTGGGTAAATTCAACTGCTGTTGGATTGATGGCTTGCCAGTAGAGTTCAAAATCGATTTGTTCCTGCTCGGTATTCGGAAATTGAATCATTCGGACAACAGTATCGATTTTCCTGTCAGCTTGATTGGCTGCATGGATAAAGTTTTCTACATTGGCGTATACCTTTTCGTAACTGATCCCTCTGGATTCATTGAAGGTTTCTTTTCGAATGCCGTCGACACTAAACTTTATCAGATCAACTCCTGCATCAATGATTTCGTCGGCTTTTTTGGGAGATAGTGCTTCTCCGTTAGAATTAAATTCCACTCGGGCGGTGGGGTCCTGCTTTATGTAACGCACAATTTCCGGCATTCTGGCGTCAACAAACGGTTCATTCAGTAAAAACGGACGATATGTTATGCCAAGACCTCGCGTATCATCGATAATCTTTTTCCAGACCTTTTCTTCCATAATTTTCGGGCGTCTGGTTGCCTTATGTTGTGGGCAGAACCAGCAGGAAGCGTTACAAATAATGGTGGTTTCTATCTGGATGTATTTGGGAGTATCCGGGAACTTAATTTTCATAAATCTCTTGTGATATAGTAGTAAAACATTTTTGCGAGGCTCCGCACTGGGATTCAATGTAATCTTTGGCTTTTTTTCCTAATTCCTTGGTTTTTTGAGGATTATCCAGCAGTTCGAACAGTTTTTTTTGAAAATCTTCCGAATTTTTTATCGGGTAAGATAACTGATCATCTACAAGTTGAAGCGCTTCTGGTGAATTGTAATGAATGGGGCCAAAAAAACTGGGTGATCCGTTTGAGCACGGTTCCATAACATTATGGACCCCGGTGGTGTAGCCCCCTCCCACATAAACAAGGTGGCTGACATGGTAAATGGAGGATAAAACACCGATTGAATCTACCAGAATAATGGAATACTCTTCCTTGGATTGTGGGTCCAATTGTGATAGCCGGATCAGATTAAAGTCCCTGAAATATGACTCACTATTGTGCAGATGGTCTTCCGTAGGTTCGTGGGGAGCAATAATCAAAAACAGATCGGGATATTTCTCCAACGCTTCCTTCAACACAGGGAAAATGTGCTGTTCATCGGGCGGCCAGCTGCTGCCGACCACAAACACTATTTTTTTCTTTAAATAATCTGGAAGGTCGGGTACAGGTAAGCGGTCTCTCTGGTTAATAACACTATCAAAACGTGTATCGCCGAATACTTCGACTCTTGGAAGATCTTTGTTTGTTTTTAAGAACCTTTGGCGGTCCTCTTCGGTGACAGTGAAAATACCTTTAAAAGAAGCATATAAACGACCATAAAATGATCGACCGATGGGTGATGTATATCGAAGTGTTTTAGGCTGCAAAGTTGCTGATATCAAGTATATGGGGATATTAGCCTTTTCAGATTGCCGGATGGTGTTTGGCCACAAGTCAAATTTCACAAATATCAAGGCGGATGGTTTTACTTTAGCAATCCATCTTTTTATGGAGGGGCTGAAATCATACGGTAAGTAATCCATTAATATAGGCTGTTTTTCAGCAAATATATTGCTACGTTGTACCCACTTTTCTCCAGAGATGGAATTAAATGTCACCGCACAATCGAAATCATTCTGTAGAAACTTCTCCAAGACCGGTTGTGCCTGCAAGAATTCCCCTGCACTGGGCACATGAAACCAGATTAAAGGTTTAGATAAATCCCTGTTTTTCATGTGCTGATCCAAACGTTGCCACAGACCCTTTTTCCCCTTAATACTATCTCGTATTTTATTGTTTTTTATTGAAATAATATGTGCAATGAACCACAAAAACGGGAAAAAAATGAAATTGTATAAAAATGACCACATGGATTTACCATTTTAGATTTCGAAGTTTAAAACATCAAAATTCCCAATTAACATATATTCTCAGCAATTTTTAGTTTTTATATGGATGGTGAGTGATGCAACGCTACTTTTTATATAAAATGTATTCTTTTACCTTGGCTTTTTCCAGGTCTTCAACGGTATTAATGGATATGGCATCGAACGGTAAAGGAATACAATTCAGTTTGTATCCATTGTCTAAGGCTCTCATTTGTTCCAGGCCGTATGCTTTTTCCAGGGGGGATTTGGGTAGGCTGCAAAAAATCTTTAGGAATTCAGGGGTATAGATATAAACAGAAGTATGTTTATATGCATTTTGAATGTCATCACGTGTAAAAATCAAAGCGTTCTGTTTCAGGTCCAACACCACTTTTGCCACGTTTTTGTCCGAACGCTCAAAGTCCGGGAGTTCAGTCACCGTTGTCCAGAATTCGGCCAGGTCTTTTCGTTTTTCCAATTCTTCCGGAAGGGCTTGTATCAGGTCAGGATTGATAAAAGGTTCATCTCCCTGAACATTGATGATAATGTCAAATGGACCGTGAGTTTTGGATAAAATCTCGTATGCTTCCAACACCCTTTCCGTTCCACATGTATGTTCGGTGGATGTCATTACTGGAATAACGTCTTTATAATCAGCGACTTCATCTAATATAAGTTGTGAATCCGATGCTACAGCCACCGGTTGAATGCCCCCAGCCAATACTCTTTCAACCGTATGTCGGATCATGCATTTGCCTTCGATTTTCATCAATGGTTTGCCAAAAAGTCTTTCCGAACCAAGTCTGGCGGGTATTATTGTAATCGGTTTCATTTTTGATAAAGATAAGTAAAATAATGTTTTAGAAGGATGGAAGTGGGATGAAATCCAACAAGCCACTTCGCCCCAAGATGGCAATATAAAGAATTATGGCAGCAATAAAGGTATTTTTTTCAGAAAGAAATGCTTTTTTAAAATCGCCTTTAATCTTTTCTTTCTTTTTTATTTTTGACCTGATAGAGGGAATCCAGCGGGGAACTTTTTTCTTATACTCGATAAATTCACCACCAAAAATGGTTTTCAGATTGTTTTCTTCCCATTTAATGATGGGGATATATTGGAGAAAGAAGAAAAGAACAAATAAAACAGTAAAATAAATGTTGACATTGGACATAATAATAAATCCGACACTAAGGCAGAAATTTCCCAGGTATAACGGGTTTCTAACATGAGAAAATGGTCCGCTGGTGATTAATTTCTGCCCGGTACTAAAAGTCTTGGTGCGGCTGACACCGCCAATATGGGAAACACCAACAATGCGGATGGTTTCTCCCAATAGAATTAAAAGAGTGCCGATAAGCAAAACGGTTTTGTCGGTTGAGGCAAATACAATCATGACGATCACAAAAGGGATAGGCGTATAATCCCGGAATTTAAACAAAAACTCACCAATCTTAAGCATAATAGTTAGTATAAAATAATGTAATTATTAAACAAGTGTCGAATATAACCCAAAAAACAGTTTGAAGATGAAACTAACGAACAGAGCATTCTTTTACTGTCTGAACCATTATCTTCAGATTTTCCGGGTCGATATTTTTATCGATTCCATGTCCCAGATTAAAAATATGGCCGCTGTCGGAACCGTATTTGGAAAGAATATCCTTCACTTTTTTTCGAATAATATCTGGCTTGCAAAATAGAACATTAGGGTCGAGATTCCCTTGCAGTGCTACTTTATCTCCAATTAGACGTTTGGCTTCACCCATATCTGTTTTCCAGTCCAAACTAATAACATCAGCTCCTGTTTCTGACATGATCGGCAGAAGATGAAAACTGCCGTTTATATAGTAGACGCAGGGTACTTCGTTCTTACCATCCAGATTCTCAAATATCTGGGATACATAAGGAAATATCATCTCTTTATAGTCCTCAGCAGAAAAAATACCGGCCCAGGTATCAAATAACTGAATCATCTGGGCACCATTAGCGATTTGATAATTCAGATAGTCAATGGTCATGGTAGTCAATTTTTCCATCAATTGGTGGGCACATTCAGGACAATCAAAAAACATCTTAACTACCTGACTGTGGAGCTTTGAATTACCGCCTTCGACCAGATAGCTTGCCAGCGTAAAAGGTGCGCCGGCAAATCCGATGACCGGAGCAATATTTTCGATTTCTCTGCGAATCAATCCTAAGATATCCCCAACATACGCTGTGGATTCATAAGGATCAAATGGTTTTAAATTGGCAATATCCCGATCTGTTTTTATAGGTGAGCTGATAACAGGTCCCGGGACAAAATCCAGGTCAATGCCCATACCAAGTAAAGGCGTCAAAATATCAGAGAACATTATAACCGCATCGACACCGATAATATCAAGGGGTTGGATAGATACTTCGGCTGCCAGTTCCGGATTCATGCATAAATCTAAAAAACTGCCGGCTTTATTTCGTACTTCCAGATACTGCGGAAGATATCGTCCGGCCTGTCGCATGACCCAAACCGGGGTTCTTTCGATTGGAAGCTTAAAAGCCGCCAGAGTAAGAAGATATTCCTGGGAGTTCATAGAGTGATGTTTTTATAAATGTTAATCTTCTTCGAAGTGTTCGACTTGGTAAACAGATAGATCAATATCGTTATTTTCCCAATAATCAGGCGCTAGACCCGCTTTACGGCATAAATCGCTGATAAAATCTTCGCGAATGGGAACAGCATCCCAAACCTGTGGAAGAAAGGTAGCGTTTCTATGCCCTGCGGAGAGTATAACACCATCTTTTTTAGGTTTGATTTTCTTGATTTTTTCATAACTTGTTAAACCATCTATCTTTTTGGGGACGGTCAGAACGGAAACCTCAATTTTTACTTTTGGTAGTTCTTTTAAAGTCAGGTTCTTAAACCGGTGGTCTTCAAAGGCGGCAGCTTTGCTTAGGTCTATGACATTGTCAAAAATAGAATTATGTGCTTCAAGTCGACCAATACAACCACGCAGCTTACCTTTCATGTGTAAGGAGACAAATATCCCTCTTTTTTCATCTAACTCCGGGTCATTAAATGACGATAGGTCGTGGTGATAACCTTGCAGTTCGTTTTCAAGAACTTGCCGGGCCAGCTTTAGAATATTTTTTTTTGTTTGTGGTTCCATATGAAATCTCCTTAGTAGAAGATTTTTTCGTTATCATGTTCGATCGTCAGCTGATTTTTTCCGGTTTCACTCTTTTGACAGTGTCCGATAATCCTCGCATCAACATCGCATTCGTTTGCAATGTCGATGATATCTTTTGTAATTGTATCTTCAACAAAAATTTCCAATCGATGTCCCATATTATATACCGGATACATATCATTTAAGCTGAAGTTTCCGGTTTTTTTAATATACGTGAAAATCGGAGGTATGGGAAACATGTTGTTTTTGATATAATGAATATTTTTGCCGAATTTCAGACATTTTGTTTGTCCTCCGCCAGTGCAATGAACCATTCCGTGTATTTTTCCTGGACATTTTTCCAATAGACGTTTGATTAAGGGAGTATAACTTCTGGTGGGTGAAAGTACAGCTTGTCCCAGAGTCAATTCGGTTCCTTCCAAAGGATCGGATATCTTTCCTTGTCCGCAATACACCATCTCCTGGGGAATGTCGGAAGAATAGCTTTCCGGATATTTCTGAGCATATTCTTTAGAAAAACAGTCGTGTCTGGCAGCAGTTAATCCGTTACTGCCAATACCACTATTGTATTTAGTCTCCCATTTTGCTTGTCCATAGCTAGCAAAACCAATGATTTTATCCCCCTCTCTGATATTATCAAGATCGACTACCTGATTTCTTTTCAATCGGGTAATAACCGTACTATCAACGATGATAGTTTTGACCAGGTCACCCAAATCGGCTGTTTCTCCACCAGACAGGTCTATGTCAACACCAAATTTTTTCAAGGTCATAATGGCATCATTAAAACCTTCAATTACTGCCGAAATAACATCACCTGGAATTTTAAATTTATTTCGACCAATGGTATTGGATAATAAAAATCGATCCACAGCCCCGACACATGCCAGATCGTCTATATTCATCACCAATGAATCCAAAGCGATGTCTCTGAATACCGAAAGATCACCGGTTTCTTTCCAGTAAACGTATGCCAGCGACGATTTTGTACCGGCGCCATCTGCATGCATTAACAGGCAGTAGTTTTTATCACCGGATAATACATCGGGTAGCACCTTACAAAATGCACCCGGAAAAAGTCCGGCGTCCATATTTTTAATTGCCAGATGGATTTCATTTTTACTGGATGATACGCCTCTTGCCAGATATATGTTTGATTCGGTCATAATAGTGTCTGTTTGTTAAACGGGCTGGGTATCGACCTTAAAATAGTCGACCTTCTTTATTGAACGATAAATAAAACACATGGAATTAACAAATGGATAAAGCATGTTGGATAAATTCCCTTTCTGTAGTACTTTTCATCAGTAAGGACCGACATGATTTTGCCCCGGAAAAACCACTGATGTATCCTGAAATATGTTTTCTAAACTCAATCAATGATGGAGTTTCTTCTTTATACTCCCTCATAAGCTGGAAATGTTGGATCATGATAGAAATCTTGTCTTTAAGGGTGATTTTTTCTCGTTGACTATCCGACCAGAAAATCCAGGGATCACCAATAGACGCTCTTCCGATCATGTATCCGTCAAGATTTTTCAGCATTTTTTCTGCATGGTCACGTCCTATCAGGTCGCCGTTACCAATAATGGGGACTGATACTGCATCTTTTAAGGCGTATATTGGTTCCCAATTCGCTTTGCCCTTAAATCTTTGTTTATAGGTACGACCATGAATAGTCACCATTTGTGCGCCAGCGTTGATGAGCGATGTAACGAAATCTATCAGATATTCACTGCTGTCCCAACCAAGCCGCGTTTTGACTGACACTGGTAAATCGGTGCCTTTACAGCAGGCTTCAACTATGCGGCAAGCCAGATCTTTATCCTTCATAAGGCTACCGCCATTATTGGATTTTATGATCTTTTTCGCTGGACATCCCATGTTTATATCAACACCAGTTATTCCGGTATTCTGTAATGCTTCAACAGTTTTTGTAAAGAGTTCGGGTTCATTTCCAAACAGTTGAATGATGTACGGTAACTCTTCGGACGCGAATTCCAGGCGTTTCCGAACCAATTCACTGTGTTCAATGCCGTTTATACTCGTAAATTCACTAAACAAAACGACGTCAGTATTCAGACGGCGAACAATACGGCGGTAAGCCATATCTGTAATTCCGTCCATTGGTGCCAGGCATGCGATAGGTTTTGATAACAACATTGGATTTTTCGTTATATCAGGCGAGATTGTTTGTTTGATAAATTAATTATCTACTTTATGACTCCAAATGAAAAGACTTTTAGTCGGCCTTATCTGTACAGTAGCACTAATTAAAAACAAATACAGAGTATTAACATAGTTCTTAACTTCGTATAACTTAAAGATAACCCAAGGATCTTTGATGCAATTGTACTCACAATCACAATGTTAGTAGACAATTTCATTGGTATGGCTTACTGATAAATGTAAACCATTTGCTAATAGCTTTAATAATTATTTTGAAAATAGATCCAAAAGATTTACTAAAAATTGATCGGGCAATTCTGTGTAATAAAAAAGGACAGAATGAATCGTTTATGATGTGCCCGACATGCGCTTTTTATCCTTGCTCCCAATTAACGGAAGAGCACATTCGAGAACTGAATCTTTCTCCGTTAATGGACCGACAAATTGTTAAACTTTTACCAAGGAGATGTAAATTGTTTATAATCAAGTATTTGGATGGCACGCTGAAGGAAGCACCGGATCTAAATCCTTCAAGTCCGGATATGCAGTTAATGCAAAATGTGGACACGGTGTATCAAATTGGTCGTGAGTTGGTTCCGGTCATTGTTCTGAAACCAAAGCCAAAAAATGAGCGTTCAACCATTATAAAAAAGGAACAGAACGTAAAACAGACGAAAAAAACACGATAGTTATATTTTTCGATTAAAAAGCAAACAGAGTGAACAATCAAGGATGAGACGGGATAAAATTGAAAACAATCCTTCTAAACCAGGATTCATTGGATAGATCGACTAAAAACATGGTGCAAAGTCAAGATGAAATGGATTCCGTGATAAACCAATTACGTCTGTTTCAACAAACCATGAATCCGGATAATGACTTGGTAAGGGAATATCTGCCCGATTTTTTTCACATCCGGTTTCCAGGCAATCGCACCTGTAGTAATACAGTGTTAATAGAACCTTTGGATTGGGGTTACCTTGTCATTTTGCTTGATTCAAACCGGAAATCCGTTACCGGTGCTCTTGACAGCGTTTTCATTCATTTTCTTTTATACCGTATTATTCATGGTAATAAACTTCACACCCCGGCTGAAATCCTCAAACGTCTTGATTTTGAAATAAAGAACACACTGTCGACCCTTCAAATAAGTAATTCAAAAGACGATCGTTTATTCATTGCCGTATGTCAAATTGATATGAAAAGTGAAACCATGAGATTTTCCGAAGCCGGACAATCCATATTATATACCAAAGAAAAAGAGGTAGTATATATTGAGAGCAATAATAAACCATTGGATTTTAGGAAAAACCGTCGTCTTAAACAGTTTACAGAAAGGAATATTAAGCTTAAGGAAGGATATAATTTTTATTTATACAATCAGGAGGTTAAAGACTATATCAGTAAGAAAGAAGGATTAACGGATAAAAGATGTGTTTTAACTTCGCTGATCGGCAAATATTTTAAAGAATCGTTTGAAGATCAAAAGACATTGCTGACTGAAGAAATAAAACACTGTATTTTATCCGATAAAAAGAATATCAACATGTCCCTGGTTGGATTTGGGTACCGTAAACGAATTATCAGGGATCGCAGGGAACACATGGGTGAGCGCAGAAAAAATGTCAGTGACAGAAAGATGATTGAAGTGATGTACCAGATTTCCAAAAGCCTGAATGATATTTTGTTTATTAAAACGGAAGCACCTTATTGTCGAATCTATCTCAAGTCCCAAAAATCAACACCAAAACTATTGCGTACCACTTTCCAAAGTATCGAATTCCACTTCAAAGGCCGCGATCTGATACGAGTTCATCGATGTTACCTGGTTAATCCAAAAGCAATCATATCGGTTTTCCAGCAAAATCGAGAACATAAGGTTCTATTAAAAGGCAAAAAACATAATGTCGTCATCCCTATTGGACGATCCTATTATCTGAAGTTAAAAAAGATCTACCCTGATATTTTCATCTAATCATTTTACTCTTCCTGCCGTGTCCAAATATGACGGTTCGCAACAACTAAAATCACTTTCTAAATTACAAAGTAATAACTGATTCACAAATGCCAATCGCAACGAAATGTTAATATTTTCTGTCGTTAATTACATCTTTTGTAGAACGAGTTTGGAATCCGACTAATAAAAACGTAGTACCGTTTACAACAACATTATTGAACATTAATAGATAGTTATGATAATTTTTGGTTTTATGGTACAAACGCAATTAGTTGCTTGCACCATTTTCTAATACTGATTTATTGTCTAAAAAAACTATTATTGGATTTGAGTTGTGAAGTTTGTCAGTAAAAAAGCAAATAAAAAAATTGTAATGATTGTTGGATGGTTACTTATTCTGACTGACGTTAGCTTATTTTCGGGTTGCAGTAGCAGCAGCGACGTGACCACTAATCGCATAAACAGCCGACGTTTTGTTAACAGCTCTGATAAGAGATGTAGAACAACAAAACCTGGTGCCAATGGTGTATTACAATATATAAAATGTGGTTTCAGGTAAGAAATCCCAGCCAGATACTTGCTTCTTCAAAATAGCTGTGGAAGCGAGTCACTTTATATCCTTTCGCCCTCCTATTCTTCGATTTTAATTATTGATTATTTGGTCGTTCTAAGATTAGTATAGGTCAGTTTTGCTGATTCATAGCCAGGCTTATTCGGCGCTTCATCCAAAACGAATCAAAACGGAAGAAAATATGACCTCAGAAAATGACGATTATACAATTTTTGATATTTCACAAATAACCAATTTTTTGTTTCATCCACGCCCGGAATATGGCGATATTGTGAAACGTGAACATTGGGAAGAGATATTAATCCCGGTTGAGGATACCATAAATATAGGTGCCCGTTTTTATCCGGCGGAAAAAAAAGCTCCAGTTCTTATTTTTTTTCATGGAAATGGTGAAATTGTAGCGGATTATCACGATATTGCCCAGCTATATCAAAGAATGAACGTTAACTTTTTTCCCATAGACTATCGTGGTTACGGAAAGTCAACCGGAACACCAACTGTTTCAACCACTATTCACGATGCCAGTAAAACTTATGATTTTGTATTAAAATGGCTGTCTGATAATGGTTATATCGGTGCTGTGACAATCATGGGCCGCTCTCTGGGAAGTGCCTCAGCTCTGGAAATTGTCGACAAATATAAGGATAAAATCGACGGACTAATTATAGAAAGCGGTTTTGCATTTATGGTTCCTCTACTGAGATTGTTGGGTATCCCGGTCGAGCAATTTGGGATTGAGGAAGATAAAGGATTTCGAAATTTCAAGAAAATACAAAAAGCTGATATACCAACATTGGTCATTCATGCCGAGCATGATCATATTATTCCTTTTAGCGATGGTCAGTATCTTTATGATAACTGTCCCGATACCGGGAAGGAACTATTGATGATTCCGGGGGCTAATCATAATGATATATTTGCCCGTGGAATGGAGGATTACATGCGTGAAGTGAAAAAACTGATCGAAAGAACACTTTTAAGGTAGATAAATTAAATGCTCAGATCAATGATTAAAACCGATATATTTTTTTTAAATGATTGACCTAGATGCCCGTCAAGAAGTATCGTGCCCTTTTAGGGAGGGGGACAAATGCTGTTGAGTCTCTTACACGATTGAAATAAATTCCTGATGATTCAGGGTTTTTAAATTAATAGCAACAATTGGGGAAAATTTGGCAGAAGAAAAGATTTTAATGCAAGGAACGGTTATCGATTCATCTAAAGGTGTATTTCAAATAGAATTGGAAAATGGTCATAAGGTTATCGGCCATCTTTCCGGAAAAATGAAGAAGTACTATATTCGCGTCCTGAAAGGAGACGAGATAACTATTGAATTGTCACCTTATGATTTAACTCGGGGACGGATTGTAGAACGAAAAAAAATCGAGCGGAAACAAAACGTCACAAAAAAAGCAAAAAAACACAAATTATATAAAAAACGTTAGGAAAAGTACATAAAAACAAGCAGTTTTCATATTCCCGCAGGTTGCTTTCCAAAAACATATGTATTTCGTCCAAAGTATAACAATTCAGATTACTTACTACCGTCCTCAGAATCATCATTGAAATGTGGGCGCTTTTCATGGCAAATTGGTTCTATACTGCAATCCCACAAAAAATCTGTGATTAGTATTTACTAAATAACTTAGTTTATTGTAATCACAGACAATTATATTTGGCCAAACAGGGAATATCAATACAAAACCAGATGGCGATGCAATATCGTTAATGACAACAATGTAAAACTGCTCAAAATATCAGGGCTGCGGTTGATGGAGATTACATCGAGCCCATCATCATTTCGGAAGCCTTTGGAATGATAATGGGTTTTCCTTGCCTGCTGATCTCAAAACAAATTTTTTAGGTTTTCTGTCTAATAGCTTAATTCACCCTGTCTTTCTTTCCTTTTTCGTCTTCGGTCCTCGTATTCTTTGGCCATTTGCCAACGTTCAACCAGGGATTTTAGCATTCTTTTTCGGTTCAATCCCTTATAAATATAAGCCAGATAAGCGAATACGTCTTTGTCTGCTTTCAACTTGAAGGCGTCTTCAAAACAAGTGATGGCCGATTCATAGTCCTTTATTTTCAGAAACTGTTTTCCTTTAAAAATATGTTGTTTACAGATTTTTTCTATTTCTAAATCCTTTTGTTGTTCTATTAAAATTCGTCGTTCAGACAGATATTTTTGAACCAGGGCATCTTTATTCAGTCTTTTGTATACAACGATGAGTTTATCGATGGTTTCGGGGATACGCACCAGGGATATCGCTCTTTCGTATAGGACGGCAGCTTGTGAAATATGATTCCGATTGTAATGCTCTTCGGCTTTTTGGCAGTAATGATTGTGAATCAGCAGCAGTTTGTTTTCAGCCAATTTAGAATTGGGCTCTATTTTCTGGATTTCTCTGAATGCAGAAATGGCAGCCCCGAATTTCTTCTGCATGATTTTAATTTCTCCGATATATAGCCAGGCTTTAATATTTTTTTCCTCCTTGGCCACAATTTCATAAAGCCGAAGCGCCTGTTCAATTTTCTCCTGTTTTAACAATTCATTGGCTGTTTCCATCACTTCGGACATGTGAAACATACCTTTTGATTTTTCCATTAGATATGCAGCCATGGCCTTGTGCTTCAATGAAAGAAGTCTATTACCGGCTTTCTCAAGAAGTAAACCAAAATTTACGTTGAAACAGCGACTATCAATGTTTTTGGAAGCCACTTCTTTCATGATTCGGGTGGCTTCACTCCGATATCCGTTTTGATCGGTAGCCAAAGCAATACACATGTCAACATTTTTCAGGTCTGAATTTTCGCTTTTAAGCTTTAAAAAAATGTCCAATGCAGATGCGGTGTCGTTTTTAGAAAGCGCAAATACTCCCAGGTCGAACAACTCTTTGTGTAATTGTGTTTTTGATTCCACTGACATATTATCATCAGTTTTTACGTTCAGCTTATGTTCGACAATATCCAGGAAGTTCCGGTAAGAGTCGTCCGAAGAATCTGCCGATAGAGTGGCGGATATATTTATGGTATCGATGATATTAGGATCGGATATATATTCGGGTAGAACGTAATTTTGGACGGTGATGAATTGCTCAATGGATTTTATAATATCCAGGTCGTACCTGGGAACTTTACCCAAACTGGCAGCCAGATTATAGAATGCCAGCTTATTGTTTCGATTGATCTTTAATGCTTGACGATATAAGGTATTGGCTTGATGATAATTCTTTAATTGCCGGGAAAAGTTACCCAACTTGTTAGCCAACTCCGAATCCTTATTTGATTGTAACAGCAATAATCCAATGGTTAATGCTGCTTCAATGTTTTCGTTATCATCATATTTATTAAAAAGTTTATTCAGTTCATTTTTGATGTATTCCGGGTATAAGTCCATGGCGACCTTCAGTTCAATACTGGCCTGCTTGTATAATTTTCCTTTAAGCAGCATCAAGCCTTTGTTCAAAGACTGGTAAGACTTTTCTTGCTTTTTAGATGGCAACAATTTTGACTGTGGAAACTGCATTCTGTGTATGGATTAAAGGTAACTTGTAACCAATGATTAAATCAGTTATATGTTTTCAAAAGATCTTTGTTCAGTATCCTAACGAAATACTATAATTATGTAAAACCACAGGGAAAACACCCGGTAATCGATTTTCCGTATGATCCAACAAAATAATAAAAAATTGAAATAAAAACTGCAATTAGGCTGAGCAATCAATGAAAATAAATGTCATTCTGGGCAGCAGTAGCGACACGAATAGACTCGTTGGCTTCAAGGAGTTTATTTATTGAATCAGCAAATCTTTTTACACAAAAACTATTACGATGTTAAGTGATGTTATTTGCTTTTGGCCCTGAGAGATCCTTTGTTATTGAATCCGCTAGACTCGTAGAAAAAAAACCTTCAGGATGACAGCTTGTGGAACATCTATTACACAATTAGAGAGGGGGAGAAATGAATCCAATTCAGGAAAACATTAAACGTTTGTATAGTATAATTGAAGCCAGTCAAAGAATGGTAGTGTTTACAGGTGCAGGAATCAGTACTGAGTCCGGTATACCGGATTTTAGAAGCCCGGGGGGTATCTGGACTAAATATCAACCCATCGAATTTCATGATTTTGTTGCTTCTGAGGAAAAACGTCGAGAATCCTGGCGCATGAAATTTGCTACTGAAGCGTTATTGTCGAGTGCTAAACCAAATGAAGGGCACAAAGCAGTTGCCCGTTTTTTTGAGCTGGGCAAATTATCCAGTGTTATTACACAAAATGTTGATGGCCTACACCAAATATCAGGTATTCCCGATGGAAAAGTTATCGAACTCCATGGCAATACAACCTATGCAACCTGTTTGGATTGTAAAAAACGTTTTGAACTGGATGAGATTCGAGAAATTTTTGCTCAGAACGAGACCTTACCGATTTGTGATGAATGTGGTGGTATGGTTAAAACGGCTACCATCTCTTTTGGGCAACTTATGCCGGTCAAGCAGCTGCAAGAAGCGGAAAATGAGACTTTGGCCTGTGATCTTTTTATGTCCATCGGATCTTCACTGGTTGTATTCCCGGCGGCTATATTTCCGCAACTGGCAAAGGATAACGGGGCCAAATTGGTGATTGTTAATCGTGATCAGACCAGTTTGGACGAAAGAGCGGACTTAGTGCTTCATACAGAGATTGGAGAAACACTGAGCACAGTAGTCAGATTATTTGTATCATGACAGCTGGTTCTATGCAGCGATGTGCTCCATAGAACTAAGCAATTTTACATAATGACCGTTTTCTTTGATCAGATCATCATGGTTGCCTTGTTCAATGATTTGTCCGTCCTTGATAACCAGTATGCGATCTGAATGTCGAATGGTGCTTAATCGATGGGCCACGGCAATAACGGTTCTTTCTCTAAAAATCTTTTCTATTGCCTTTTGAATAAGATCCTCGGTTACGGAATCGACAGAACTGGTAGCTTCATCTAACAGTATCAATTCGTTTTGTCCGGCAATGGCTCTGGCAAAAGAGATTAACTGCGCTTGGCCGGCGGACAGATTCTTACCGTTATCAATTACCTGGAAATCAAACCCTTCCGGAATCTGTGATATAAACTCACTGGCATGTACATATTCTGCGGCCTGAACAATATTTTTTTTTCTTATTCCTCCCCGTTCCAGTGAGATATTAAAAGCCAAACTTTCATTAAAAAGGTAGACGTCCTGTTGCATCATGGTAACGGCGTTATTTAAAGCATCCTTGGGGATATCAGATAATTCGATGTTATTCAATCTTACTGATCCTTCATAATTGCCATAGGTTTTAGTCAGAAGCTTTAAGATAGTGGATTTACCGGAACCGGTCGCACCGACTAAAGCAATTTTTTCGCCTTTTTTTAATTGAAAGGAAATGTTGTTTAGAACTTTATTGCCAGCAGGTGTATATCGAAAAGAAACATTGTCAAAGGTCAGTTTTTCGAAATTACCAAACTGAAATTCTCCATTTTGCCGAACTTGATCTTCTGTTTCTTCCGGTTTTTCCGCCAACAATTTGTTAACATGTTCCAGTGCAGCTAATGCCCTCTGAATCAGAGCAATTTGTTGAGCAAATTCCCTGATTGGGATAAAGATCTTATTAAGTGTATTGATAAAACCGATCAGTACGCCAATGGTAATGATTTTGGCCAAAATCTGTCCTGTTCCGTACCAGATAATCAATGCCATGGTAACAGATGTCAGGCTGTCGATGATAGAAAATAATGAAGCGTCATATATATTGGACTTGGTTTGAGCTTTTAAAAAACGTTTGTTTTTCTTTTTAAACTCCTTTACAACCTTTTCTTCAGCGGCAAAAAGCTGAATGGTCTTGATCCCGTTAAGACACTCCTGCAAAAAAGAG
The DNA here is from genome assembly GCA_041556995.1 of bacterium. GTDB lineage: Bacteria > SAR324 > SAR324 > XYD2-FULL-50-16 > XYD2-FULL-50-16 > JAHJTV01. Next base: position 20,458 of record JBFFHJ010000004.1, read on the forward strand.
GTTGCTTCTGCTATGGCTTCCCTGGCTGTATTAAAATAGTACCTCAATCTCTTTCGGATAATACTGACGACGATATACACAACAGGTAAGACAATACTGATAATCAACGCCAGTTGCCAGTTTAAGTAAAACAGAAAAATAAACAACGTAACGGTTTTAAAAAAGTCAGTAAAAAGTGCAAGCACGCCCATTGCTATGGATTCACCCATGGTTTCCATATCACTGGTTAAACGGCTAAGAGTAACACCAACGGGATTTTTATCAAAATAGGACCGTGGGAGCGACAATGTATGAGTAAACAAGGTTTTCCTCATTTCAGCAATGGAAAGATGACCGGCTTTTTGCAAGGAATAGGTGTATGTTCCGTCAAAAATGTATCCCATCAATACTACACCTGCCAATACAGACGTCATCTGATACAGTCCGGAAAGATTTCCAACAATGATATAATCATCAACTATTTTTACTAATAAAAGAGGAATGAGAACAGAAGCACTGATTGTAAAGGGGATGGAAAGCAGGGCAAACATGACCCACTTCTTAAATGGTCGCATGAATTTAAGAAATACAAGGAGCAGTTTTAAGTCATTAATCTGAAGGCCTTTTTTAGTTATCATTTTTGTTCTCTTGCAATTCCCAGGTGTCACGGTATAAACCAGGGCGCTGAATAAGTTCCTTATGTGTGCCGTAATCTGAAATGCTACCGCTTTCAAATACCAGAATCATGTCTGCACTTTCCAATGCCTGCACTCGGTGAGATACGATCAAAAGGCTTCTGGCAGTCTTTCTTCTATGTATCTGTTCCAATAAAAACCGCTCGGTTTCAAAATCGACTGCGGATAAAATATTGTCCAGTATCAGTAGATCAAATGAAGCCATCATAGCGCGCGCCAGACTGATTCGTTGTTTTTGCCCCCCGGACAGCATAATCCCCTTTTCACCCACTACTGTATCCAATTTATTAGGAAATCGTTCAACTTCCTCGGTCAACGCTGATTCATAAATCACTTTTTCCAACAATGCCGGATCAACCTTTGCTTCTTCACGGCTGCCAAACAAAACATTTTTCCTAATTGACTCTGAAAACAGAAAAATATCCTGACTGACGGTTCTGATGACAGATCGAACATTTGTGTAAGATAATTGGTTGATATCTTTTCCATTTATAAATATACAATTGTCTTCAACCATTAAATATCGATTTAGGCAATTCACTAAGGTTGTTTTTCCAGAACCAATCTTTCCAAGAATGCCAATGGTTTGATTCGGTTTAATCGTAAACGATATGTTTTTTAGTACCGGTTCCTCATTTCCAGGATAGGTGTAAGACAGGTTTTTTACTTCCAATCCTTTATCGAAAAGTTGAGATACTCTGGTTTCGGATAGATCTTTAATTTCACTACGGGGGATTTCCTCTTTCATGATTGTTTCTATACTGGCAATACCTACCATTCCGGTTTGAAATATGGTAGTCATCCAACCAAGTCCCATGATTGGCATAGTAAGCATAGCGGAATAGGTAATAAATGCTGTTAATTCCCCAATCGTAAAATCCGTTTGGATCACATAATAACCGCCGATAGCCAGAATGATGATCTTTAGTATGTTTTCCAGGTTATGAAGAATCGGCATTAGAAAAGCCCTAAATATTGAGATTCTTATGGACAGGTATGATAAACGTCTATTTTGTCTATCAAATTTACTGATACTCCATTCGGCCAAGTTAAATCCTTTTATGACATCAATACCTGATAAAGAGGAGACGATGAAGGCAGATAGATCCTGCAAGGCTTTCATTCGTGTTTGCATATTCCGAGTGACAACTTGCATGCCGATTCTGATAATGATAAACACCAATACAATGGGTAAAACGATATAAAGGGTTAGGCTGCTAGATAAATGCCACATTTTATAGGGTGTTAGAGAAAGTGCTGTGACAATATTAAATAGTTGCATGATTCCAAAACCACAAATCATGCGAAACCCGTTGATATCATTTTGTATGCGAGATATTATGGAACCGGTGGGATTTTGGTCATAATACGGTTTTTGAAGATGAGTTAGTTTTCGAAATAGATCGTTTTTAACCCGGTATTCAATGGATCTGCCTGGATTAAAGAAAAAAATTCTGGAAAGCGCCCTGACAAAAACGATGCTGACTGCCAAAACAAGCATTATCAGCAAATACTCAAATAACTGATCTTGATTCTTTTGCAAATCCTCAACCCCTTCCGACAGAAGATCAATACTAAGTTTCAAGTATTCGGGAATGGTGACGGATATCCAATTGGTTAGAATGATAAATATTACGCCTAAAAAATAGGTGGTCTTATACATCTTCATGTAATGAAGAATAAATTTTAAGCGGTTTTTCATTTGATGTGAGAATTAATCTTTTGATCTTGTTGGCTAATAACAAATGTTTTTCGAACTTTGTTGTTTATCCTCAGGTAGTAGTTGCCTTCTTTTAAAAGTAGTGTTTTACGTTTATTTGAATCAGTAAAATAGGTCATCCACCCACTGCGGTTTCTCCTCAATTGAAACGATATCAATTCGCTTTTAACACCCCATTGCTGAATATTGGACAGGTCAACCGTGTAGTATCCATACACCGCTTCTGTTTTTTCCGGGATGAATTTCTCAATATTTTTGAGATCAATGATCAGTACTTTTTTATCAACAGCTTCAATCAATGCGAAGATCCGGTCTCTGAACGTCCAGGGTTGTTTTTCGAGATTTCTAAATATTTTTAAGTCGACAACGATATCACGATTGATTAACCGATGAATGACTTCGCTGGGGATGTCGATATAAAGCAGAAATTTCGGCATGCTCAAAACAGAAACTCTTTTTTCACAATCCGTATATTCCATGACGATATCGCTTTTTCCATCAGCCATGGATTGATCAAAGATGACGTCAAGCCAATTCTGAAAAAATTCTTTTAAAGCTTGACCTTGGGCAAAATCATAGATTTTAGGATTAAAAGCGGCGTTTTCGCCCATTTTTGCCATGAGAAAGATCATTTGAAGATCTTTTTTGATGATATAGGACTTCATCAATCCATAGTAAGCGGCCTGATCATTTAACGATTTTTGTAAAATCTCAAAAGCAAGTTTTTCGATCCGGTCCGCATCTTTACAAAGATTATTTTGTTTTAAAAGGGTGTTTAAATTGTTCTGATACGTTTCAATTTTTTGTTCGGTAGTAATAGTTTTTGCTTCAAAAATACGATCTTGAAGTTTTTGCTCCTGTTCCACTTCAATATCTTTATCGGAAATAATAACTTTTTGTGAGTAATCGATTTTAGTGGGTTCATCAGGCGTGACATCTGTTACCTGAATTTCGTTTGTTGATGCCTTTACCACTTTGTCTTTGGGTTTAGGCTTTTTTTGTTTATGTTTTTGAAAGAGCTTTTTGGGCAGTCTCAAAAGGCTAATATCCTTGCCCAGGGTTCCAACAGCCAGCAGGCTTCCCGAAGGGTTAATAGCCGTTGAGTTGACCTGATCGTTTTCCCCTGTGAGAGTTCGGATAAAGCTTCCCTTTTCTACGTCCCATAATCGGATGGTTTTGTCTCGTGAAGATGAAACCAGTGCTGTGCCGTCAACAGAAAAATGTAATGATGAAACAATAAAATCATGACCGATGAGCACTTGCAGCAATCGACCACTGTTGTAATTCCAAATCATTATTTTTTTATCATCCCCAGCAGTGGCTATTAATTGTTTGGTAGGAGCAAAAGCCACATCACGAACCCCTCTGGTATGGTTATTCAAGGTATGAAGCAGTTGTTGATTCTTTTGTAACCAGATCTTGATTGTTTTATCCGCAGAAACACTGGCATAATATTCGCCGTTTGTAGAAAACTGAATGGCGTTTATCTGTCCCTTATGTGCCATTCTTTTATAAATATAGTTTTTTTCGTCCAAGTCCCATATAATTATCTGTTTATCGGCTCCACCGGAAACCATCAGGTTTTTGCTGGGATGAAAATCCAGGCAGTTAACTTTGCCGTCATGCCCTTTAAGAATGGCAGTTATTTTTCCGCTGGTGATATCCCAAATCTGGATTTGGTTGTTGGAACCAGAGGTGGCAAACTGTTTGTTGGATGGTGAAAATCGTACCCGTTGGGCTTTATACTTATCAGTTTTGTAAGTTTTATAAAGTTGTTTATTACGGATATCCCATATTTTTACTGTATTATCGGAGGATAGGGAGATTAGCATTTTTCCGTTTTTGGAAATATCCAGACTGATGATGGATTTTTTGTGTCCCTTCAAAGCAGCCTGAAAGCCGTTGTCGCCTAGTTCCCAAGTGCGCAGGTAGTTTTTTTTAAATATTCCGAGTATTTTTTTCCCGCCCACACTAAAGGCACACTTTTGAACGCTTTTATCAACCAATTTAAGATTTGAGATAAGTTGGCTGTTTTCCAGGTTCCAAAGAGCAATGCTGCCATCCAATGAACAACTGATTAACTTTGGGCTATTTGGGTGAAACGATATTGCTGTCACTTCCTTTCCATGACCGGCCAGGGAGGTCATCATTTTGTTATTTTTCCAATCCCAAATAATGACTTTTTTGTCCTTGGATGCAGACCCAATGTACTCGCCGTTCGGACTGAATTTGATGCTTGATACTGGGCCCTTATGCATTTTGTGCTGCCCCAACAACTGCTTTTTTAAGGTATTCCAAACTTTTATCTCCCCGCCATTATTTACCCAGGCAATTACGCTGTTAGAAGGGTGAAACGCCACACTGGAAACGGAGCCGGTTTTTTCTTCGATAATCTGAACGGTTTTATATCGATCAAGTTTCCAGATGATGATTTTTTTATCTCGTCCACCGGAAAGTAGATATTCACCGTCATTACTTAGAGCTAGTGATGTAACCGGTCCATTATGGCCTGTCAAAGCTTTAAACAGAGAACCTTTTCTATAATCCCAGACATTGATGGAGTTATTGGCACCCCCGGTAAAAAGCAGTGGTCTGGAAGGGTGCAACACCGCAGTAATGGCTTTATGCGCGCCGGATTTCAACGTTTTAACCAATCGTCCGTTTTGATATCGCCAGATACGGATGACATGTTTTTTGTCAATTGCTACGACAAACCGTGAATCTGAAGATATAGCCCCATCATAGATCAATCCGGGAGTAGTATAATAAGTACGATGAATTATATATTCATTTTCAGCCATCGATACCGTCGAGATCGAAAGAAAAAATAAAACAAACGATATTGTTTTTTTTAACATGATTATTCGTGGATGATGGTTGTGGGAAACATTGGACAATGGTTGGTCTTTCAGCGGTATTCTTTATATATCGAGTGTAATTCAACTTCATTCGCTATCATAACAATTCTATCATTTTCTTGAAAGGTATAATCCGGTCCAGGATTGGTAATGATATCACCGTTCTGTTTTTCAATAGCGATAATGATGATGTTGTGTTTATCTCTGATACCGCAATTTCGAAGGGTTTGACCAACCAGGGGATTCTTCGTCGATATTTCCAATTCTTCGATGTTTAACTCGAATTGGCCCCGTTGTTGGGCAAAATCCAGGATTTTACTGATCGTAGGTTTTAAAATGATGTGTGATATCTTATCGCTTCCTATCTGATAAGGATTGATGACCTTATTAGCCCCGGCACGCAATAGTTTTTTCTTTGTTGGTGATTCTTCAAAACGTGAAATGATGAATAGATCGGATTTTAAATCCCTGGCCGTCATAGTAATGAATACATTTTCAGCTTCAGATGTAACGGCGGCTACTAATCCTTTGGCTTTATCAATTCCGGCTTTAATCAGTATCTCTTCTTGGCTGGCATCGCCGATGACCACCGGAATCTGGTGCTTTTCAAGTTCCGATTTGAATACAGGCTGTCTATCTACAACCACTACCGATTTCCCTGCTTTAATCAGATTCAGGCAAACATCCCTGCCGATTCTTCCGTAACCGCAAATAATAAAGTGATCCTTTGTTTTTTTTAATACTTTTTCCATTTTTTTTTCCTTAATAACAAAATCAAAAAACGGCTGTACATACTGCAAACTTATGTTTCTCACGATGTAAGCAACACTGCTGATTCCTGTTAAAATCAACATCATAGTAAAAACTTTTCCTGTATTGCTTAACGGGTGTGTTTCTCCATATCCAACCGTTGTCAGGGAAATGACGGTCATGTATAAAGAATCAAATAATTCCCATCCTTCAATAAGACAATATCCGAAAGTTCCAACGAGTATAATCATTAACAATGGAAAGACTGTTCGCAGTAGACTAATAAACATGTTCAAATGGTTCATATGGCCTGTTGATCAGTTCCGGTAATGTGGCTATAATGAAATATCGCAAAATGTATGATTTGTTTGTTTCAATTGGGCTATGTGGTTTAACTTAAAGAAAAAATAATTGTATTTATCTTTAATAGTATATATTGTATAGCATTACACCGAATACTTATTTTTTGTACAGTAAATCCATCCATAAAAAACCAACAATTGTAAGATTTATAAAGATTTGGTACTAGTCTAATCATCGGGTTACTTTTGATAAAATAGTGTTTTAGTGATTTCAATAGTTAATAAAGCACACTCTTCGAACAGTGATGATCAACGATAAGCATCCGTATCATTTTAATCGATTCCTACAAGAGCGAACTGTATGACAAAAAACGGAAGAAGCATAGTCGACCTGATCTATATTGAACCACAAAAAAATGAAGAAACTGTCGTTAAAGAATATAAATTCAGCCTGGAATTCTGGAAAGATACGCTAAAGAATCTACAGGAAGTTTACTTTGAGCAACACTTCAATTCAACCTCTCCGGATGTACTCGAAATTCTGACCATGAGGAAATTTCTAGCCAGTTTTGTACATAATAGACTGAACTGGATCGAAAATGAAGTAGAGGATGTATCCATGAAAAGGAAGTACCTGAAAGTCCTTCCTCCGTTTCCTCAAAAAGGTGGAATTAAAAAACTACTACTGCACTTTTTCCAGGTCATTGAATCGGAAGATAAATCAACTATCAGTTATAAATCGAAAAATGATATTGAAAAGGAAATTAGTATTCTCTGGGATATATACAAACTACGAAAAACTATTGAATCAATTGAAACCATCAAAAAATCGTTATCCAGTTCCGATACGTTTCCTTCCGTTTATTCCACTGATCAACGAAATGATTGCCTAGACTCATTGAAAACAGTATTTCAGTTATTATTTCAGATGTGTATCCGAAAGGAGTTTCAAAAAACGCTCTATACCTCACTTACCACCGACTTAATTCAGCCAGAACATGTATTAAAGAGACAGGAAAATCAAAAATCTTTTGTATATCAGCATGTTTTGCAAAAATACGACTATCGGAACCACTTTTTTTACGTTTATTACTACCCCGGTATGAAAGCAAAGATCGGAGGCAAAGTAAAAGAGTTTCATTATAATTATCTGGATTTTGAAATCATTAAGCAGGAGTTCCTGATCGATTGGATGAATCGTCGTTTGAAAGGAAACAGTAAAAAACAGGAAATTTACAGCAAATATGTCATTGGAGGAAAAACAATAAAAGAGATTGTAGCCCAAGATCCGTCAAAAGAGCTGGAAATTTTACAGAAATTACCGTTAGGCGTTTTTAACGATATTACTTCCGAAGTTAACGACAATGTCGGTGATGAACTAAAAACCGAAGTCGATCCACTTTCTGAAAACAAAGGAGGGTTTGCAGAAGTTACAAAACAGTTCGAAGAGGCGAAGGAAGTCGCCAAATCACCCATTGCCAAGCTGAAAGCGTTTATATCCGGTAAAAAGGAAGAAACAACAGAACCTGTTATCGAGAAGCCTGAAGAAGAGGAACCGCCGCCACCTCCGGTTGTTTTAGAACCAAAATTCGATCTATTCAAAGTTAAAAAGAATCAAATCGACTATCCCTATTTTCAAAAGGAGGCATCTATTTATAAAGCAAAAATGTCGTTGATCAGGGTAAAAATGGGTACAAAGTATACTGAATTCAATAAAACCCTGGGCAAACTTTTTGCCAACGTAACAGACTCTTCCTTGATCAGACGCAGAACACCGAAGCACGAAGTCATTTATCCATTTCTGATCAAAGAGACATTAGGAGATAAGATCACAAACCATTTGCTGATTCTTGGTGCGGAAGTAAAAGCCAAACAATTGGGTATGGGATATGGCCCACAAACAAACGAATCCACACACTCTTATACCTGTTTTTTTCAATATGGTTGTGAAAGTGAAAACCCAATTCTGGGTGAAATTCAGGATAAGCGGAATGCACGAGGAATAGAGTTTAATATTTACGACTTCTCAAACGATAGTGTTCAAAAGATAGCATTAAAGCTTTTTGATCTTGTGATGAAAAAGTAAAAAACAACAGATGAGTCTATTTCAAACGATTCTTACCATCATTTGAAATCGAGTGTTACATCCCGTTTAATATCTAAATAAAATTAAAAACAAACAGCATGCGGCATGTTTCGTATGCCGTATAGATGATTATCTATAAAAATTTGGAAAAGGAGATTTATCTTGGGTAAGTTAAGAAGCAGTATAACAAAACAGGGAAGAAAAATGGCAGGGGCAAGAGCCCTGTGGAGAGCCAACGGAATGACGGATGATGATTTTGATAAACCGGTTATTGCTATTGTGAATTCTTTTACTCAATTTGTACCTGGGCATGTGCATCTGCATGAAGTTGGCCAGATGGTCAAAAAGGTTATTGACAGGCACGGTGGATTCGGTGTCGAGTTTAATACTATTGCCATTGATGATGGAATTGCCATGGGACATGATGGCATGCTCTATTCCTTGCCCAGTAGAGATCTGATAGCCGACTCCGTGGAATATATGGTTAATGCGCATGTAGCTGACGCCATGATCTGTATTTCAAATTGTGATAAAATCACTCCTGGAATGTTAATGGCCGCTATGAGACTGAATATTCCCACGATTTTTGTTTCAGGTGGTCCAATGGAAGCTGGGAAGTTAAAGGACAAAAAACTGGATCTTATTGATGCCATGATTGCTGCCGGAAATGACGAAGTAAGCGATGAAGAACTGGAAAATATCGAACGGGTTGCCTGTCCAACTTGCGGATCTTGTTCCGGGTTATTTACCGCCAACAGCATGAATTGCCTGACAGAAGCCATGGGATTTTCTCTACCTGGAAACGGGACTCTGGTTGCCACTCACCAAAACAGGTTTGAATTGTTTGAAAAAGCCGCCAAGCTTATTGTAAAAATGGCGGAAGAATACTATTTTCATGAAAACGATCAGGTACTGCCTCGAAACATCTGTTCTAAAAATAGCTTTAAAAATGCCATGATGCTGGACATCGCCATGGGCGGTTCGACCAATACAGTGCTCCATCTGCTGGCAATTGCAGAAGAAGGAAATATCGCTTTTTCTTTAAAAGATATTGACCAGATCTCAAGAAAAGTACCGACTTTGTGTAAAGTTGCACCGTCTTCATCATTTCATATGGAAGATGTTCACCGAGCAGGTGGGATCATGGCAATTATGGAGGAACTGGCACACAACAAAATGCTGTTCGAAAATGAAATGACTGTGTCTGGTTTGAGTATCATTCAACAAATTCAAGATTGTAGCATCGTGAATAATAAAACGGCCGGCGCTGAGCAGTTATATTTATCAGGAGTCAGCGGACAAAAAACAACAGTAGGTTTTTCCCAGAATAATAAATTTGAATCATTGGATGTGGATCGCAAGAGCGGGTGTATCCGGTCTTTTGACAACGCGTATAGCAAAGACGGTGGTTTGTGTGTGTTATATGGAAATATTGCGGAAGATGGTTGTGTGGTTAAAACCGCTGGTGTGGATAAAAACATTTGGAAATTTGAAGGCAATGCCCGGATTTTTCATTCTCAAGAAGAAGCCTGTGATGCCATATTGGATAATAAAATAAATCCCGGTAATGTTGTGTTTATCAACTTCGAAGGCCCCAAAGGAGGACCAGGTATGCAGGAAATGCTCTATCCCACCTCATTCTTAAAATCCAAAAACATGGGTGCCGAATGCGCACTTATCACCGATGGCCGGTTTAGCGGAGGAACATCCGGTTTAAGTATCGGACACGTTTCACCGGAAGCTGCGGATGGGGGAAACATCGCCTTGGTGGAAGAAGGAGATCTTATTAAGATCGATATTCCGGCTAGAGTGATCGAAGCAGTTGTTTCTGAAAATGAATTTAAGAAACGAAGAAAAAAGATGGAGGAAAAAGGAAAAAATGCATGGAAACCTGAAAACCGAAAGAGAGTTGTATCTAAATCACTGGAGGCGTACAGTTTAATGGTGACGAGTGCATCCAGGGGAGGTGTTAGAGATATCAACCAGTTAAAAAAATAAAAAATCGGTTAAAAAAATGAACGTTTACAGAGGAGTAGGGGCTTCTGATGGTGTAGCCATGGGCAAGGTGCTAAAGATCAACTCCGCCTATGTCAATTATCCAAGAATACATTTGGAGGATGAAGGAAAGATTCCTCGGGAAATTGATCGCATTGTTCAAGCTCAAAAATCAGTTGAAGAGCAATTGGACAACATCATGAACAAGTCCGTTGATATTTTGCCCGAAGAGATCAATGCTGTTTTTTCCAGTTACAAAATGTTTCTTCGAGATAAAAACTTTATTCCGGCTATCGAGAAAAAAATCAAAGATTTTCAAATAAATGCGGAATGGGCTTTGATTTATGTTATTGCTGATTTGGAAAAACAATTTAAACAAATTTCCGATCCATACATCCGTGCACGGTTTGATGATATTCGCCAATTGGGGGAGCGTTTGATGAATCAGTTACAACAACGTCCCCACCTGGATTTGAGCCAATTGAAAGATCCGGTCATCATCGTTTGTCATGATATTTCACCGGCGGATTCTTTTCATATGGCCAAGGCAAATATTCTAGGTATAGTCACTGAATTAGGCGGAACCACATCCCATTCGTCGATTTTGGCCAGGGCCATGAATATTCCTGCTGTTGTGGGAGTTCAAGATGCCACGTTACGCCTGCTGGACAACACTCACATTATTCTCGATGGTAACTTGGGGGAAGTCATTGACCAACCCAGTGAGGATATCATCAAGGAGAAACTGGATAAAAAAGAACGTTTTCGATTTTATCAAAGTGAGCTGGAAAAACTAACTGATAGTGATTGTGTTTTATCAGATGGGAAAAAGATCGAGCTGGCAGCCAATTTGGATTTTATGTCTGAGTTAAAATTGATTAGGGAATTGGATATTTCATCCATCGGTTTGATTCGAACAGAGTTTCTTTTTCTGATTGAGGATTCGTTTCCAGATGAAGATCAACAGTTTGCTCTGTATAAACATATTATTGAAGAAAATGGAAAAAAGCCGATTACCATTAGAACCTGGGATGTGGGTGGCGATAAACCAACCAAAGTATTTCCCGAATTATCGGATGAAATAAATCCTGCCTTGGGTTTAAGGGCTATAAGGGTTTGCTTGAAACACCTGGAGATATTTAAGACTCAGGTTCGGGCGATTATCCGAGCTTCGGAAATATGCGAAATTAAATTGATGCTTCCCATGGTCACCCGGATCGACGAAGTAATAAAAGCCAAAAAAATTATTGCTGAAGAAATGGATGATCTTGGTATTTCCGAAGAAAAACTCCAGATCGGCTGCATGATTGAAACCCCGGCGTCTGCTATTATCATAGAAGATCTTTTGGATCAAATCGACTTTATTAGTATTGGATCTAACGACTTGATTCAATATACCCTGGCAGTTGACCGCATGAATGAGCATGTGGTCGACCTGTTTGCCCCATTTCACCCGGCCATCCTTAAACTGCTGGAAAAAATAGTGATAAGTGCCAATCGTAGGAATAAAGACGTCTCTATATGCGGAGAGTTGGCAGCAGATTCGATTATGCAGATGTTTTTAATCGGAGTTGGTGAAGTCACCTTTTCCATGAGTCCCAACCATATTCTTCAGACCAAACATATCTTGAGAAAAGTGGATACTACCACATGCAAAAAAATTGCATTTCATTTTATGAACAAACACTCTTATGAAGAAAATAGCCAGTATTTTAAGAGTTTAAAAACAAAATATATTGATATAATTGAAAATATCGGTGTATCTGCAACTAACAATATATCATGATCTTGAGAATAATTTTTGCATACTCTTTCGATCAGTAAGCGTTAGCGACCGATATGGAACATCAATATGTAAAATAAACTTAGAAGGAAAACGTCTCTAGAGATATGATATAAACTTATTGAGTAACCACATAAAAATTCTGTGTAAAAGTCAAGGGCGGGGTTTGGGCATGAATAATGAATTTTTATATCAATCTTGTCTCATTTTTTGATCAAAACTCTACCATACCCGATTATGTTTGGATTAATTGTTAAAAAGTGCTTCTTATTATTATGTCTGTTTTTATTGGTGTTTCCCGGACAAGTATTTTCGGTTCAATATGTAAGAAAGAACAAAAAGGGAACTCACATATATAAATGCGGAGGATATTGTGGCAAAGTGAGGGTTACAGCAGTTTCCAAAAGCGTTTTTCGTGTTTTTTCCATCTTATTTAGTGGTGAAATAAGGGCGGATTCCCATAAGGAAGCGGCAAGAATAGCCTGTAATGAACTGGATATCTTAGATAGAAACGTCTCCAAGTCCTCGGCAGCGAGGAGTTCCGGTTGTCAGTGATCGAAATATGAAACAATTGCATTCTTTAAACAGCGTCAACATTGTACTTGCTTCGGAAGCTACATGGCGCAGTAATATTTTAAGTCAGTTGGGCATCCCGCATCGTTGCTCAGCCCATAAGTACAACGAACCCAAATTTTCAGGCGGGTTATTACAAGATTTTGTCAAAGAAACAGCTACCCAAAAAGGTCAATCCATCCAACACGATTTCCCGGAAGCCATCATTATCTCTGCGGATCAGTTAATTTCCTTGAACAATGATATTTTTTACAAACCAGGTAGCAGGGAAAAGGCGATCGAACAATTGGAAAGACTGAATGGAAGACGGCATAAACTGGTATGTGCCGTGTCTGTGATCTATAATGAAACAATCAAGACTGATTTTGAAGAAGCTTCACTACGTATGAGGCAATTGACTATGCAGGAAATTGTCAATTATGTTGACTGGGATAAACCATGGAATTGTGCAGGATCGTATAAGATCGAGTCCCTTGGAGCATCTTTGTTTGAAGAGATACAGGCAAAAGACCCGTTATCCATTATCGGCATTCCTGGAAATCTTCTACTCAATATTTTACGTGAGATGGGATTCTCCAATTTAATATAATGCTTTTCTAAATGAGATGTTTGTTTGAGCGAAGGGTTAGAAGGATAGTTGTACGGAGTCTTCAACTGAGTTATCTACAACGGCATCCGCCCAATCCACTGGTACCTTTTTTATTCCTAACTCTCTGTCTTCGTATATAATTTCACCATTTTTTATTCCATACAAATAAACATCCTTGGTGACTGCAACATCTTGTTTACAATAGTCTGCAATTTTTTGTAGTTTTTCCTCATCCCCTTGCAGATATTCCTTATACCATTTAAGCGCCATCAAGCCATCGGCGGATTTACCGATTTTGAGGGTTGGCCTGGCTACAGTATCCAGTTTAATTCTTTTTCCTATCCGGTCTTTTAAGTCAGACAGCAAATCGAGATTATCCAGATGATTCATCTTTTTTAAAAAAAGATCTCTATCATTGCCTTCATCATAATATCCGGCCAAAACAGCATAATCGAATCCAATATGATTATAGCCAATAACTGTCGGGCCTGATTGTAGATGTCGGATGAGATCAATTACGTCATTTTCATAATAGGTAAAAAAACTATTTTGGGTTGAATCCCAGATGACACCGACTGACATTTTCATTTCGGCAATGTTATTCCACCCGCCTACTTCCTGGGCGGACCGTTGTGTTTCCAAATCAAAAACTAAAAATTCATTCATGATTGTTTTTACCCTCATAAGAGTTGTGTTAACGAGAAATTGATTCTAGCCTTCTTTGAATAATTCTGTTAACTCTTTTTGATGATTAAGTGCTGATAAGTCACATATAACGTATGATTAAGGGCAAAGAACAGTTGATGGAGACATTAATTACCGATTTTTTTATTGAAGAGGGTTTTGCGCAGGTTGGATTCTTAAACCATAAAGATGCTAAGTTTGAGGATTGGATTTCAGAGTGGTTACAAAAAGGTTACCATGCAGATATGAGCTGGATGCTGAAATATAAATCCATTCGATTGAATCCATGTTCCATGGTTGATTTTGGAAAATCGATCATCATCGCATCTTATCCATATGCCACCAAAATGCCTGAAAAGTGGGAACGGGAAAATCCTATCAGCAACTATGCCTGGGGCGAAGACTACCACGTGTTTCTAAGAAAAAAACTTAAAAAAATCCTGCAAAAACTTGAAACCAATATTCAAGGATTCAAGGGCAGGTTTTTTGTTGATACAGCCCCCATTCCAGAAAAAATAATCGCTGCCAGGTGCGGATTGGGTTGGATTGGAAAAAACAGTCTGCTCATTAATCGTAAATTCGGCTCAACCGTTTTTTTAGGCGGGATTGTCAGCAACCTTGACTTGCCATCAACCTCCGTATCCAAGCATCTGTGTGGAAAATGTGACAAATGCATACAAGCTTGCCCAACCAGAGCTGTCCTGTCCGATGCAGTCATTGATTCCAGCCGTTGTATTAGTTATCTGACTATCGAAAAACGCGGTACATTCACCCCTTTTGAAGAAAAACAGGTAGGTTACCATCTATTTGGATGTGATATCTGTCAACAAGTGTGCCCTTTTAATCGCAAGCCAGTAGCCATGGAAGATTCGGCATTTTCATGTGCGGATAAATGGCTGACCATCGATATGGAAGAATTGGCAACCTTATCAAAAGAACGTTTTGACGAATTAAAAATCAATAGCCCACTAAAAAGAGCAAAACTTGATGGTATCCGTAGAAATGCCCGAGCAGTGCTAAAGAACAAAAAGCGTGGAAAGGAAGATTGACGCAACGTAAGTCAAGTCTCATACTAGACTAAATATGATCAATTTGAAATTGAAACAGGAATGCTAAATATGGAAGATAACCAAAACCTGGTTTCAGGTAGTTTTCAAGACGAGGATAGGCAGGAATTTTCACTAAGACCACATAATTTCAACGAATACGTTGGTCAAGACGAAATGAAGGAGAATCTGAAGGTGTTTATTTCCTCAGCCTTGAAACGAAAACAGCCCCTGGATCATGTATTGCTACACGGTCCACCAGGATTGGGTAAAACCACCATGGCCAATATCATTGCCAATGAAATGAAGTGTTCACTGCGATCCACTGCCGGGCCTGTGATCGAAAAACAAGGAGATTTAGCAGCCATATTGACATCATTGGAACCCAACCAGGTACTGTTTATCGATGAAGTTCATCGTATGAATCGCGTGATCGAAGAGGTATTATATTCAGCCATGGAGGATTACCAACTGGACATTATGATTGGACAGGGCCCTAGTGCCAGGACAATCAAATTGGATCTTCCAAGGTTTACCCTTATTGGTGCTACTACTCGATCCGGATTGCTGTCCACACCATTGAGGGAACGATTTGGTATCCCACTACATTTTGAGTACTATCAACCGGAAGAGCTGAAACAGATTATCATACGATCAGCAGGGATTCTGGAAGTTCAACTATTCGACGATGCTGCCCTGGAAATCGGCAAGCGTTCCCGAGGAACTCCCAGGATCGCTAACCGTTTATTAAAAAGAGCCAGAGATTTTGCTGACCTTTTAACCGGCGGTGTGATTACTCTTGAAGTAGCCAACGAAACCCTCACGCGCCTGGGAATAGATCAATACGGTATGGATAAACTTGACCGAACCATTCTAAAACAGATTATTGAAATCCACGAAGGCGGACCGGTTGGAATCAGCACAATTGCTGCCGGTATTTCCGAAGAAACAGATACTATTGAAGAGGTGGTTGAACCTTATTTACTTAAAAGCGGTATGATACGTAGGACGCCGAGAGGACGTGTAGTAACAAGTAGAGCCTATGAAATATTGGGGTATGATACGACATAACATTTATTTGGAAAAATACAAAAACAGAGTATAACGGGCAAACCTTCCTATAGACGCGGCATTCGGTGATGTCATCAATATCAAGTGAAAACAAATTTATGAAAAAAGCGCATATTCAAACCTTCGGTTGTCAAATGAATGAACACGATAGTCGGAGGATGGCTACTATATTGATAAGGGAACAATTCGAAATAACAAAAGACTTAAAAAATGCTGACCTGATTTTGATTAATACCTGTTCCGTGCGCGAAAATCCGGAGAATAAAGTTTACAGTTTGTTAGGACGGCTAAGTCGTATGAAAAAAACAAACCCCCACCTTATTATAGGCGTTGCCGGGTGTGTGGCCCAACAGGAGGGAGAGAATATCCTAAAGCGGGAAAAATGCGTTGATCTGGTTTTTGGTACAGACAATATCTTCAAATTGCCTCAGATGCTTGAAGAAGTTAACCAAGGGAAACGTGTTTTGAATACCAGTTGGATGCCACGTGAGAAAAAAATCCAGAATTTCATTCCTCAAAAAGAACTAGTATCAGGAGAAGTTGAAAATTGTCGGGCGCAAATAGCGATAACCAAAGGATGTAATAATTTTTGTTCGTTTTGCATTGTTCCCACCGTCCGAGGAAGATTGGTTAGCCGGCAAAAAGAAAACATCTTGAAAGAAGCGGAAGATCTTATTAATAAGGGCGCCAAGGAAATTCAGTTATTAGGACAAAATGTTAATTCTTATCAGGCCGACGCAACAGATTTTTATCAACTGATGGAAGCGGTGGCAAATATAAACGGGCTGAAGCGACTGCGGTTTACGTCCCCCCACCCTAACGATTGGAACAACAACTTGACTGATCTCATGGCAGACCATCCAGTCATCTGTAATCATATTCACCTGCCGTTTCAATCAGGGGCTGATCGTATTTTGGATGCCATGAGAAGAGGTCATACAGCCGCTGAGTATCTGAAAAAGATCGAGTATCTAAAAAAAAGGATACCGGATATAGCCATTACTACTGACGTCATAGTCGGTTTTCCCGGGGAAACAGAAAAGGATTTTTTGGACACTATTGATATTATTGAAACCGTCAGGTTCAATCTCATTTACTCCTTCAAATATTCAGTTCGTCCCCATACCAAAGCAGCTAAATTTGATGATGATGTTCCAAGAAAAACTAAAGAGGATCGCCTAGAAAGGCTGTTGCAGATACAGAACCCTATTCAATCACAAATATTGGATGATATGTTGGGGACGGAACAGGAAGTATTGATTGACAGTGCTCATCCTAAAGAAATCGGCACTTGGAATGGACGAAACAACGGTAATATGCCCATTTCTATTCCCAATCCAAATCTAAGAATCGGTGACATGGTTAATGTAAAAATAATCTCTCGCAAAAAACACTCACTAGTAGGTGAAATGAATATTACTCCCCAATGATCTTTACCAGCACCCGTTTATCTCTACGGCCGTCAAACTCACCATAAAAAATCCGTTCCCATGTACCAAAATCCAAACGCCCCTCAGTCACTGCAACAGTGACTTCTCTTCCCATGATCTGTCGTTTTAGATGCGCATCCGCATTGTCTTCACCGGTGTCGTTATGGCGATAATTCTGGATGGGAGCATGAGGTGCCAAATGTTCCAACCATTTTTTATAATCTTGATGAAGGCCGTATTCGTCATCGTTTATGAATACAGAAGCTGTAATATGCATTGCATTCACCAAAAGTAGTCCTTCTTTAATTCCACTTTCTTTCAAACATTCTTCGATTTTTGAAGTGATGTTTATCAAATCCATTCTTTCAGGAACATTAAACCAAAGTTCTTTTCGATAGCTTTTCATAGTTTTTTTCTCTAAAAAGATTAATTTGAACAAATGCAGGATATATCAAGGAGTACAGTGATAGCTCCATCGATTATTCATTCTGAGGCGATTGTTTCAATAATATATCAGTTGCACAACATTAAAATCAGTCAAATTTAAGGATATAATAATTGAAAAAACTAACGAGAGCTGAAGTTGAGTATTGTCTTAAAGCGAAGATTATTTTTTGCGAATCAATGGTATTCGAATGGCCGAAATTGTTTTAACAAAACCAGCACGTATCAAATCTCTTTCTGTCATTTTGTTTATTAACTGCAAATCAAGATAATCGTCGATCTTAGAAAAAGCGGCTTGACAGTGTTGTAACGCTTGATCACGAAATACACCTCGTTTGACATGATCGTTAAAAGAAGTAGCATACTCAGCCAAAAGTTTGGCAAGAAAAAGATGTGTTTTAATATCTTCAGGGTCAATTTTAAGTATTTCCTGCAATTCTTTAATAATTTTGGCTTTTGAAACACTCTTTTTCAGCAGCACAGTGAGTTTACGTTTACGATATCTGGCTTCCAGGCGTAGTACATCTTTCATTAGTTCTTCTTTATATTCCTTTTCCAGGCTATATTTTGTTTTCCCGTGTTGTAATTGCCTTTCTGTTGGTTCGAAATCCGGTGTCTCAAAATCAAAAGCACCCTCTGCCATGCGTAGCACATAGTTTTCCGGTAAATTGCGGGCTTCCCTGGAGCCTAGTAATTTAGCCAGATACTTAATGTAAGCTTTTTTAACTAAAATTCGATCCGGGTAACGCTGATTGACATCATATACGTATTCCATGCCTTCCGCAATAATTTTGCCTTGATTGGTGAATATCTTTTTTGACTCTAAAAAAGTCTCCTTTGCCAGTTTAACTTCCACCAAAGATATGTCCTTATTGACGTTCTTGAAATCGTCAATAATTTTCTGGGAGTTTCGAAGGGAACGAAGTATCTTGGATACATTGTCATACGCAACCTCCGTTTTTTTACATATTTTTTTAAACTTTTTCTCAACCCTTTCATCGAACTCTTCCGGAAGGTTCGATACTTTGTTAGTATGCTCTTTAGTTAGTTTTGAGCACTTTTTTAATGCCTCTTGAATTTCTTCTTTATTCCCAAAAATAGTTGGTTCGAACTTGAAAACTGATTGAAAAAAATGATCGCCGTTATCGTATGAGAAATAGTTTTTATCGGCCAGCATCTGCTTGACTACTTCGTTGATGAATCCTTGAGGCAGATTTATAGTATCATCGAGAGAATTAATGTTCCGAGCCTCGATAATCTCTTGAATTAAAAAATGAAATCCATCCAGTAAAGCTGTTTTTTCCTGAGGATATTGTTTCCAATAATTGATGATATTCTTTTCTCGTTCCGAATGAGATAATGGAAAAAGAAGAGCAATCAATTCTCTACCTTTTTCAGTGGGATTATAGGACTTTAACGATTCAGACATATTGGAAATTATGAAAGTGACATGTTATATATTGCCCAATGGAATAAAACCGTATCCCAACTCACTAATTTTACATATTTATTATTATGTCTTATATAAAAAGCTTGCTCCGCAAGTCGATAGTTGAAGGATATCATAATATACGATATAGATACAACTAGAAATTACTGCGATTGACGCAAGTTCTTCGACACACAAATTTTTTAAAAATAAAAATGTTACCTTCTGAGCACTAACAAATGAATGATCAAAATCCTAAAAAGATATATTCTTTAGAAAATCTCATCCCAATTATAGAAAAACTCCGTGAAAGTAAAAAGAAAGTTGTATTTACCAATGGATGTTTTGATCTGATACATACTGGCCATACCCGGTATCTAAGTCAAGCCAGGACTGCCGGTGATTATTTAATCGTTGCCGTAAATAGTGATGCATCTATTTCGCAATTGAAGGGAAATAAAAGACCAATTATACCGTTAATCGAACGAATGGAAATCCTGGCGGCATTTCATTTTGTTGACTTTGTTATATCATTTGACGAACTTGATCCCTATAATGTGATAAAAAGATTGCAGCCCAATATTTTGATAAAAGGCGGTGATTGGCCTATTGAAAAAATTATCGGAAGAGACATTGTAGAAAATAGCGGCGGTCATGTTTTTACCATACCGGAAATACCAGGTCAATCGACAACCGGAATAGTGGACAGAATTTTGGAACTCCATTCGTCAAATGGTTAATATTAAAAACAATTTTGTTGTTTTAACAAATTAAAACTACATATAATTCTTTTGATTGATTAATATACAGAAACAACTGGTAACTTCAGTTTTTACGGCCTGCAATATTTTTGGTTTTGATTGATTTTTTTTAAAAGCTGTTAAAATGTCGCACAACAATATTGGAAGCCAACAATTTATAGTTAATAAGCATCAATATGATTATCTGATTTGTTTATAAAATCAGAATGCACCCCCGATCGTTTTTATAGACCAAAGACGCTGGATATCTGACAACACGTTTTTTAAAATTGTTCACCGAATTATAATCAAAAACTAAAAATGTTTGATCGAAGATTACTTGAGGATTTTGACTGGGTTTTATTGCTTACAATCATTGTCATTTCAATCATTGGATTCATGGCTATCTACTCAGCATCCAATAGCTTTAGCACTGAAAAACAATATTTTGAAAAACAAATTATCTGGTTTTTCTTGGGTTTGGGAGTGATGGCTGTGGTCACCATGATTGACTACCGAATAATTGAGCGATTTGCCCTGATTATGCATTTTACTATAATTCTTTTGCTGATTTTAATGTTCTTTTTTGGTATCGGTGGGAAGGGCTCCGATGTTCAACGTTGGTTTAAACTTGGACCTTTCACCCCGCAACCTTCAGAATTTGCCAAAATCACACTGGTATTATGCTTGGCCCATTTCTTCAGCGATTCAAGAAGAATCGGCGATTTAGGATTAAGAGATATAATCTGGCCGATTGTTATTACTTTGATCCCCTTCATTTTGATCCTCAAACAACCGGATTTGGGTACTGCCGGAGTATTATTGTTAATTTTTATTCCGATAATCTATCTGGTTGGTATTCGATACAAGGTTATCCTAATCACTACCGGACTAGTGGTCGTTTCCATTCCATTTGTTTGGGCGTTGTTGTTTGGAGATCAAAACTATTATTTAAAAGATTCAAATACATATAATAAAATAAGGAGCGAGCTGATTGGGAAAGATCATCAGCCAATAAAGCCATACCAATTGGAACGAATAAAATCTTTTCTAAATCCTGAAAAAGATCCGACAGGAGCGGGATACCAGCTTACTCAATCCATCATTGCTGTGGGTAGTGGACAATTGTGGGGCAAAGGATATATGGAAGGTACCCAGGTACATTTGGGATTCTTACCGGCACGACATACCGATTTTATTTTTTCGGTATTTACCGAGGAATGGGGATTCATAGGAGGAGTGACGCTGGTCGGACTTTATGTTTTTCTAATTTTACGGTGCCTGCTTTATATAGGTAAAACAAAAGACCGTTCCGGCTCTGTATTAACATTAGGTATTACTATTATTCTGGCTTTCCAGGTAATTATCAATATCAGTATGGTGTTGGGGATGTTTCCAATTGTAGGAATACCACTTCCGTTTATGAGTTATGGCGGTTCTGCCATGATTTCAAATATGATCGGTATTGGGTTGATTTTAAATGTTCGTATGAGACGGTATGATATTTAACTCCAATTTTTTTTACGATCCAACGCTTTTTGGTATATCATTTCATATTTTTCAATAGCGTTGCCCCATGAAAAATCCTGTTGCATGGCTTGTATCTGCATGGCCTTGTACGCTTTTTTGTTGTTATACCAGGTAAATAACGCCCAACCAACAGTATTTTTCAGGGCTTCCGCCTTGATATCGTAAAAAACAAATCCGTTTCCTTTATTAGTATTTTCATCCAGATTGCGAACTGTATCATTTAATCCCCCGGTGGCCCGAACGATTGGGAGCGTTCCATATAACATACTAAAGATCTGATTTAAGCCGCAAGGTTCATACAAAGACGGCATAATAAAAAAATCGCTACCAGCCTCAATTAAATGGGCTAATTCTGTTTGAAAACCGATATAAGTACCGACTTTTCCGGGATATTCTTTAGGCAGATGACCGAAAAAACTTGAATAGAAGGGATCACCACTGCCAAGAACCACAAGTTGAAGCTCCCATTCCAGAATTTGCTCAGCACAATCCATCAGTAAATTCAATCCTTTTTGATGCGCCATACGGCTGACAATCCCAAAAATGGGTATTTTGGGATCAACCTTTAGACCAAATCTTTTTTGGAGTTCCTTTTTGCATACTGCCTTCCCCCCCATATTTTCAGAGGAGTAATTAGCAGGAATGTATGAATCATGTCGACTGTTCCACTCTTTATCGTCAATCCCATTTAATATTCCCTCGATATCCCCTTTTCGTCTGTTTAAGTAAAAACTTAGGCCGCATCCGCCGGGTTCCGATAGTATTTCTTTGGCATATGTGGGACTGACGGTTGTTATTTGATCCGCATAAAAAATTCCCCCTTTCAGTAGATTTAATCCGCCATGATCCTCAAATTCATCTGACCGAAGCTGCATCCAATTGAGACCGATAAATCTACTGATAGAATGCGTAAATTGTCCCTGGTATCCCATATTATGAATGGTAAGAACCGAAGCCGTATTTTTAAATACTTGTTGATCCCAGTACCAGGTTTTTAAGTAATACGGTACAAGGGCGGTTTGCCAGTCGTGAGCATGAACAATATCAGGTCTTAACTTTAATTTTACAGCAAGATCCAGGGCTGCCTTGCTTAAAAAAGCGAAACGTACTCCATTATCCGGATATGCTTCTCTACCATCGTCGTAAATAGAAGGGCGATTAAAATACTGATTGTATTCGATAAAAAATACTTGAAAACGTGAGGAGGGGGACGTCTCCCAAATCCTGCACCACATATCGGCATCACCCATATTTACCGTCAGTTGAGTCAGGGTTGAGTGCAGGTTCAGTATGGAACGATTCTGTCTGACTAATCGATAAAAAGGAATAATAAGGGTAACGTGATGTCCTTTTTCTGCTAAATTAGTGGATAGTGATCCAACAACATCCCCTAAACCGCCTGTTTGAGCATAGGGTACTGCCTCGGAAGAGATCATCAGAATCTTCATTTCTATTTTTCGGAATTAATCGTCTTTTTAATATAAGTCTCCAAATCGCTGGAATCAATTTTGTTGATAGCATTGACAAGCTTATCAAGACTTTTTTTAGCATCTCTTTGCTGATTTCTTAACTGGACCATTTCCATCAAGTTTTCCCGCGTATAAACCTTCTTCTGAGATTTTCTATTTTCACGAATTCTCTTTCTAATGCTTTTAATTCTTTCTTTCTGCCTTGAATCGGTGGGCTCAGGAGGAGATAACTCAGTTAAAACATGTCTGGATACGAATTCATTTTCAAAGTCTTTTAACAGTTTGTTAAAAATAATGTCTTTAACTTCAGTATCGATAGTAATGTCATTGCTTTTATACAATTCGAGCAGGTAGTCTTGTAAGTACGCCCATGAGAATTGACATTTTATTCTTTGTGAAAGCCCTGATAAGCGGCTTTTATACTTATCGTATAGAAGATGTTTTTTTGTTTCGGCGGAGGGATCGGAGTGATTTATAACTTTTAAAAGCCTTTCCAATTGCGCTGCCAGCGTCAGAATATCATTCTGGAATACAGTGATGTTTTTCATTTATTATAATCGTTTACTCACTATAAATGTATTTCAATCAACAATTCTTCCCAAGTTGGGATCGCTTCTACAAACTGTTTAGTACTACTTGTCTTTGATAATACATGATAAATAATTATAAGCAAAGGATCTTACCCATGTAAAACTACTTAATAAATTATTCGGCAATCGATTGCTATTTAAAGGAAACTAACGATAATTATTGACGAATTGGAGTTCTACCTTTTACGAAATATTATTGTAACCGAATTTTAAACTGCTCTGTTTCTGTTGTCATTGTTATTTTTCTTGATAGGAAAATTTATTATAAACTTCTTTCCTTAATAATCAAATGTGATATCGCTCAAAAAAAGTTGATCTTGCCAAAAAAGAAAATTGATTTTTTTATAACAATTATATAATATTTAACATGTAGGAAAGCTGAAAAAAGTCAAAAGCCAGACCAACCATGGTTAAAATGACAAAAGAGACTTATATGTATCAATACGTTATGAGTTAGGGATTTTTCGATTTTTCCGTTTTGACATTCGGTTAAGACTTTTTTTATTTCGGTGTAGAATTAACTTTAAACTGATATTAAAATCGTAAGGAGACTCAAAAATGGCAAAAGCAGCAAAAAGAGGTCCCAAGAAAGGTAAAAGACTGACTTTGGAAATTCAGTCTGAAATTGTTCTTAATGCCCTGAATTCATCCAAAACTGTTGATGAAGTATTAGCTCAATATAAGAAACAAGGATACAATCTTAAATCAGAAGTTGAGGAAGAACTGAAAAACCTTGGGACTCATGAAATTGCTTTTATGCTTTCCAATAAAGAAATTCTCAAAAATGTTAGAGAAGAAGCTGTTAGTGCGTTTATTAAAGATATTACCCATAATAAAACATCAATTGCTCCCTAAATTGTAATATCTTAGAAAAGGAGGTAATTTTACCTCCATTTCTTGGTATTTCAAATCCCTTATATCCACCCATCCAAACGGTATTCACAGGATTTTCCACAAAACTCGGCTAATCATCCTAACAACTCCTGTTGGTATTAAAATGCAATAATTGGTCTAATCTATTATTGATTGAATTACTAATCTGTTGTTAATCATCTTAAGCATATTTGGTATGAATTTGACGGAAAATCAATAATGATTCCCGTTGAAGATTGAATTTTTGTGCTTTTTTCGTTTGAAAGTTTTGAATCACACCGGAAAAATCGACTTTGTTGCTTAAATTTTTATAGCATTTTTTTGCCATAAACAATGGTCTTGCTGATCAACGGTATTTTAAACCCGATAAATATTCTTGATTGATTAGCGATTGATTGGTAAACTCCTTTTATATCTGGCAGGAATTGCCTAATTACATCTAAAACAACCGGCTTTTTCCAAACATTAAGAAAATGAGCCATTTGCCAACTATATAATGGAGACAAATTGGAAGTTCCGTCGAATAGCTCTTTCTATTCATTCCTAAAAAAAACCTTTTCTAAAAATAGCATTAAAAAACTTGAAGAACAGATAGAATTAAGAGAGAACGAGCTGTTAAACAATCTGGAAGATTATTTTAATACCACAATTCGGGAAGTTATGGTTCCCAGGACGGAAATGATTACCATTGACAAGAGTCAACATATTAAGGAAGTTATCAAACTAATCCAAAAATACGGACATTCTCGATTACCTGTCCAGGATGAGAAACCAGACAATATTGTTGGAATACTATATACTGTTGATCTATTTAAGTATTTTGACTCCCCGGACGATGTCATAATCGCTAATATAATGCGAAAACCTCTTTATGTATCCTATAGTCAGCAAATACACCAATTACTTTCCAATTTTCGATCCAAACGAGTTCAACTGGCTATCGTTATTGATGAGCATGGGGGGGTTGATGGTCTTGTTACCATGGAAGATGTTTTTGAAAAACTGGTCGGTGAAATACCCGATGAATTAAATAAGAATCTTGATCCCTCTTATAAATCATTGAGTAACAACATGATTTTAATGGATGCCAATTTTACTCTCAGCCATTTCAACGAGCTTTATAATACGAATTTTCAAAAAGAGGGTATTGAAACAATCGGTGGGTATATCTGCCATAAAGCCGGTAAAATTCCAGAACAGGGGGAAACAATTAAAATGAAAGACCTTTCTTTTATTGTTGATGAAAGCAATGAAAGACGTCTTGAAAAACTTCGTATTACAGCCCCAAAAAGTAAAATATCATAATGAATCCAATTTATTTTGTTTGGACTCATTGTTTTACTCCCTTCAAGATATTATCTCCCGGTCATAGTATGGCCGGTACCTTTCATAGTTTTTGTTTCTCAGTGGAATCTCCGAATATACCGACATAGCCGGTATGTTTATCTTTAGGTTGAATTTCTATTTGGTTCAATCGGTTTGAATTTTATTTGCCATTGACCTTTATGAATAACCGCCCTCGGATTGGTGTTTATTCATAAAGAAAAAATCAATAAAAATCCGAAACATATCATTTGTATTACTGATTCCATTATTGAATTGCTTTTCCATAATTCTATTACAATACTCCAATATTTTCATCATATAAGCAGTTGAATATGCAAGCTTGAGTCTTCAGTCAAATTATCTCTCCAGTTTCTTTTTCATGGTTAGATCTAATGGTATTAAGTTTATAATTTTATCGTATTAGTCGGTTTGCTTTTTTTTCAACAACAGTGAATGATACTTAGTTCAGTGATGATTATTGAAATGTTTATTACTAACCAACTGTTTGATTTTTTTGTTTTCCATAGCAGGTAAATCTCAAAATATGATAATAGTAAACGGTCAATACTATTCGGAGAATATCCTGATAAAACAACTGCTGTTGAAGATCTATTAAATCGTTCTAAAATTAATAATAAAAACGTTGACACGATGATCTGGTCTGAAAGATCGATTCCCAGTTTAATGAAACGGAAGTAAAAAGAAAATTTTTGCGCTGTTATATGACCATAAATGACTGATTTTAGGTGGAAACCGCCGAGAATTTGGACAAATGTAGTTTAAGCATCATAATGTTGCATATTTTATGTCAGGTTAAAATTTGAATACCTAACCTTAAAAACAATTCCTGATTCTATTTATCGAGTATTTACTGAAATAGGCAGCAATTCTCGGATTAAAACGATTATACCACTTCAATTTATACATGTTACTCCTTTTATGGATTAGTCATTTGGTGTGCCTCTTAATATCGTTTTTTATTCAGTATGTTTTTCGTTGATTTTTTGAAGAAAGGGCTGTGTTTGATAGATAATATCAAAAAATTTGATCGATCATCTCTCTTTATTGGCATCTTCTTCCTTCTTCATTTCAATTCCCTTTTTGCATCATCTTGGCAAAATATAGAAATCAATGGTTTATATAATGAAAAAACTCAGGAATTCACAGGTACGGCTACTTATAATTTAACTTCTCCCACCATTGGTCAAATTTTATTTCATCTCCCGGCAAATTATTATACAAAACCCGATCGGCGCGAGGAGTATTGGACCAAATCTTTAAATGGGAAAAATAATAAAGTCAGCAGATCCGAATTAAACAAATTGAATGACTATCATCAAGAAAACTTTCATTTACCTATCAAGATTTCAGTAACATCCGTTTATATAAATGATAGAAAAATACCCTTTAAAATCATCCACAATCCGGAACTGCCGCCCTTAAAGAATCATACGAACACTTTATTGAGTATCGATTTACAGTCGTTGGAATTCTCATCTGGTTTTCAGATCGTCATTCAGTTTTCCACAAAATTTCACAAGCTACCGTCAGGTTATCGAAGAATTCTCCTGGATTTTGCACCCAGACCTGTTATGAGGGTAAATCAACGATTGGATATGGGGGATTTTTATAGGCTTTCCTCACCTACCACCACCAAAATTAAATTATTACCAATTATCGGTTCACAAATTGAGTCAGACATATTAACAGATAATCACGATTCCATTCCCGTCTGTCTGATAGATAATTGGAGTATTGAAGAAAAGGGATATAAACTTTCCGTCAGTAAATATCTGTCAGATCGATTACCCTATTATAAAAGAAGAATTGAATTGGTTTTGGAATTTCTAGTGACAGCAGATTGGTTGGATATGGAAAATTTGGATTTCAGTTTTTTTGTTTGGGATGGTCCATTATATGCGACTGGCAACAACATTTTTTTACCCAGGGAAATTCTTAGATACAACAAACTTTTTTATAAATCATTTGAAATACTTATTCTCAGGGGGATTTTAGCATCAATTATCAGACGACATCATTTTATCAATTCCTACCAGTATCCTTGGATAATTCCAGCTTTGCAGGCGGAAATAATTAGAGACTATGTAGATAAGAATTATCAGGGAAATTCCAGATATTTTCCGTGGCAAAGATGGCTTAACCCCGATTATTACCAGGAGAATACCATAAAAAACTGGATTAACCAGAATTTGAAGAATACAGTGATTTCAGCTGCCAGTTCAATGAATATGCAGTTTTATAATAATATCTTTCACCCCTGGTATGAAAAAGGATTTCATATGCTCAGGGTTTTAAACAAACAAGATAGCCCTTTTAAGGCAGAATATTATCCTTTATTAAAATCAGTACTTAAGCAAAATGACAAAGCATTTAGTGAATTAGATGCGAATCTGTTTTTTTCAATTTTTGCTCCAGATGCTGAATCACGAGCTCGGGGAGAAAAATGGCTATCTGATCAAGGGATGATTGACTATGGAATCAGTAGCGTAACGATAGATGACACCGAAGTGGGATTTGTGGTTGATTTGGAGATTGTTGACAATGGAACAGTTTCTCCAGTGATCGAGGTTGAATTTAAATACAATAAAGACACGTCAAAGCGAGAGCTGATAACCAGGGGAGCCGGAAGATACAGGTTTGTGTTGGATTCTCGCCCAAACGAAATTATACTTGATCCTGACCATCAGCTTTTAGAAGACTATTTATTAAATAATCAATGGTCAGTTCCTATTAATATACGACCATTTTGGGATGTTCCCTCCAGTGATAGATGGTTATTGTCTTTATACCCCGTACTGGGTGGAAATGTATTTGATCGAAACCTTATCGGCATCGGTGTCGACTTGAGTTATCTGGAAAAATTCAATCTAAGTGTCAATGCTTGGCGTAGTGACAGTGATGAAGAACTTTTATGGGAATCTTATATCGCTCATTCAGGATTTCCATGGCATGGGACCAAGTTATATTTCAACACCAGTCAACTAAATGCTGGCTATTCAAAAACTGTTGGTCTTCTTCAGGATTTTAGCAGTACAAAACGTGATACTGTTATTGATTTATTTTTAACCGATGAAAAATTGGAATATACAGAGAAAGATGATGTGCCGACAGGATGGGAGGAATGGGTGGGTGGAGAAATTGAAGCGAGTAGCAGTATATTTAGAGGTAATTTCTCCGAATGGACCATGTTGGTGAAGGCGATTGTGGGTGAAAGTAAAAAGCAGCCAGCGTTACGATATCAACAGCAATCCTTTTCCCAATTACTATCCCGGCAATTTTCCAATTTTGGTATTCACTTAAAAACTGATACTGATATGTCTTATGGGACAGTTCCATTGCAAAAACGATATCCCATGGGCGGTCCCGAAGGTGTACCGGGGTTTCCGCGAGATACGGATCTGATGTTCTACCATCGGAGAATTTTGACAATCGGAAGCCGATTGCCATCCTTTTTCACCCATACTAATCTAAATTTATTCAGGATAAGTTGGTTACAGCGTGTTGAACCGACACTAAATTTTCATTGGGGACAGGGATTTCAGCAAGGAACGGACGAAATAGAGCATTTTCAGGATGTGGAATTACAGTTTGACATTCATGCAGATTTATTCAATTTGTTTCAAGGACATGGAACTATATCATTTGCACAGCCGATTGGGCATGATAATTACAAAGACATGCGTATTATCCTGTTTTCTGATTGGGTTTTTTAGATACGAATTGTCAAACAATATCTCAAGCAAATGAATGAAAAAAGATATGAATGAGCAACCGGAATCAACAGGTTTTTCAAAAAATGTTTTAAAAACGGGACTCATAACGTCATTTCCAATTATTGTTGGGTATATTCCTATTGGTTTCGCTTTTGGAGTTATGGCTGAAAAAGCCGGCATATCAGCTTTTAACACTGTTTTAATGTCGTTGATCGTTTTTGCCGGTTCATCACAATTGATCGCCGTAGGTCTTATTTTAGCTGGTGTATCGACGATTTCGATTATCATAACGACTTTTATTGTGAACCTGCGACATATGTTAATGGCAGCAGCTTTATCACCTTTTTTAAAAAAATGGAAAAAGTCTGAATTAACTGCATTTTCATATCAGATCACAGATGAAACCTTTGCCATTCATTCCGAACGGTTTGCCAACAACAATACTGAAAAACAGGAATCTTTAGTTATTAATATGAGTGCCCAGGCATCATGGGTTTTTGGTACGATCATCGGTGTTATAGCTGGCAGCTTAATCTCTGATGTTAAACCTTTGGGCTTGGATTATGTTTTATCAGCCATGTTTATCGGATTGCTGGTATTCCAGTTAAAAAGTCGATTTCAGGTAATAGTGGCAGTTTTATCCGGTATTATGTCCGTGTTATCATTTTTAGCGGGTATTGAACAATGGAATGTGATCCTGGCGACATTAGCCGGGGCAACAATAGGCGTATTTATAGAAAAATGGATCAAAAACTGATATTTATGACCGTCATCGGGATGAGTGTGGTAACTTTTATTCCACGTTTATTACCTGTTTTATTGCTGTCTACCAGATCATTACCGAAAGTTATTATTCGATGGCTGGCTTATATCCCAGTGGCGGTCCTGGCAGCCATGCTGTTTCCATCGCTTTTTATCAAAAACTCACAAATTGATATATCCGGCGAAAACCTTTTTTTGTGGATATCGGTCCCCACTTTTCTGGTTGCTGTTAAGACCAGAAGTCTTTTTGGCACCGTTATTGCCGGTATGATTATGATAGCCTCATTTCGATTTTTCTTGGGAATGTGAAACCGTTTCCTGCTTCAAACCAGAATGGACAGAAATAATGAAAGGGATTTAGGTTTTATTTCAAAACATTGAAGGAGATATTGATTTAATATTTTTATCAGTGGATGGATCACCTCTTGGGGAAATAGTCTATGGATGCTGTCTTTGGTTTCCAATGAATTAAAGATCCATAGTATCTTTATCATTGCCGGCGTAATTATCTCATTTGATTTGATATTTGGAGTGCAATTGGAACATGTTATCTGGCCACTGTTTTTTACCAGCTGATAGGTCTCTTTCCTGAAAACCGGTTGCTGGTTTTCATCGATTTTCCAAATTTTTTTATCACAACTCCCACAATTGACGATATCAAGCTGAAAACCACCCTGGATAATAACTTGCCATAAAGCCCAACAAATAAAAGTGAATTTGGTGTTTTTTTCCCAAATGAGCAGATTATTCAGTGTTAACAGATTAAACAGCGTTTTGGCCGACATTTCCGGTTTTGTTATACGTCCCACCAGTTCTAGCAAATAGCTATGAAATAAAAACCGGTCATAAGGAAATTGATCGAGTTTCAGGAGCTTTATACCGATTGAGTTGTTTAATTTTATAAATTCCCTTGTTTCACTTTTTTGAAATTCGATCTCGAGTAAATCGCCAGGATGATAAAGGAAGCTGGATGCCTTGTTAATCTTTCTTCCTCCGTAGATGACAGAAGTCATCTTACCTTGTGTTTCCGACAAAAAATTAACAATCAAATCGAAATCACGATATTGTATGGCAGAGAGTAAAACAACGGTCTCTTTAAAACTTTCCGTCATAAAAGGAGGACATTTGATTAGATATTCGAAGATACGATGTTTTCAAGATCATGGGTAAACCCGGAATAGAAATGATCCGCACCGGAGACAATCTCCATCTTGGCTTTTATATTCCATGTTGGGACCACATTTTTTAAATGATCAATCGAGGCATACTCATCATTACTACCCACTGTTACCAGTTTAAGCGGTTCAAGAATATCAACCGATTGAAAATCAAGAAAATCAACAGGTGGAGAAACAAGGATGAGCTGTTTTATATCTCCCAGCTTTTTTGTAGCCATGGCATTGACCCAGGCACCAAAGGAGTACCCAGCCAATTCCACATGATCAATGCCTAATTCAGACAAATATTTAACAGCTGATACTACATCTGTTTGCTCTCCTACACCGTTATCGAAATTTCCTTGACTTCGTCCCATACCTCTGAAATTAAAACGTAGGGTTGTATAGGCCTTTTTTTGATATGCCTCGGCGATAGTCGAAACCACCAAGTTATACATATCTCCACCGTATTGAGGGTGCGGATGGGTAATAACAACGCCTTTATCTTTCGAATTTTGATTTAACAATCCCTCCAATTCGATTCCATCGGAATGAATCCTGATATTTTCTGTCATGATATTACCTTTTTTTAAATAGTCTCTCCGAAAAAATGACGGTGTTGTCAAGTGGGTGTTTCATCGAGGTTAATTATCAGATTGTCATAGTTCATCAATTAATACTACGCTTCACTTAATGTCGTCAAAACGATCTACTTGGGTGTTTTAATTTTTAAACGTGATCAGTTTAAGCAGTTTCCTCATGACACAGCTTTTTTCCTCGCAAAGTAAGGAAACGTTGCAAAGACAGCTTTTGAATATTAAGATATATAATAGTGATCTCATATTTTCTCTTTGAAAATCGGAAAACCATGAACCGATTATCTAAAATCATCCCTTAATTTGATACCTTAACTGTCATACTGCTATGTACTAAAAAAGAGCAACAGTTATATAAAAAAGGATTGATGTGATGGCTTTCTTACCCAACGTTTGAATGAATGATCCATAAATAGTAATCAACTGATACAAAAAGCATATTGTTTAATATATTGTATTGATTAAGAAAAAATGAATTTGAATACAATAACTAAAAAAGATAGAGCAATTTAAAATTGTATAGGCTATAAAACGTACAGTGCGAAGGAGCAAGGTTTGTCATTCACTATGCACTTAATCCTCTTATAATAAGAGAAATTCAAACCAGAACTAATTCCGGGTTAGGCAATCGCATTATAAAATGTCGGTATATCAGTTAGATAAACTGAATCAACCGGTTATTTAATCACAAAAAAGTGTTTGCGACCGTTTATATCCTCGGATCGGATGAGTTTACTGTATCAAAAAACATGGGCAAATTTGATTCTTTATTTGGGAAACAGATACCTAGTGGCATAAATACCACTAAAAAAACACGAAAGAGTGGGAAGAGAATAACCGAAGGGCTTGTTTATTCGGACGATGAAAGGCATTCTCGATTTATCCTCGACGAGATGGAAAATCTGGCTAAAATGTTTCCCGGTTCACCCAAGTTTTTGGGTAGGGCTGAATATATTACCCGAAAACGAAGACTTAATATCATTAACAGACGATATCCTGATCTTGCTAAGTTACGAGAAGATGTCAAACGATTTGCAGATCAAAATGAACTGGCTGATCCAAGACCGCAAATCAAAAAACTCCTCAAAAAATATCCTGCTTTTGCTGATTTAAGAGCTTTGAACGCCATTCAAATATTCAATGATGCATCTCAAAGTGGTTTAGATTCTAAAAAAACAAAAGTGCTTCAGGGAGCACTGAGAGAGATTACCAGGGCATTATACAATGGTGGATTAAGCCTGTTTAACATTAATTGGTTTATTAAAATATACCTTCGATATTTGGATTCGTTACGAGATAAATATCAGCATGAATACAATGCATCGAAAAATCATTATCTCAGAGAAGTTCGTCTTTTAGCAGACAATATTAATCGAAAACATTTGCAATTGGCTGTTATGCTGTCCGTCAGAAACAAGCTTTCCGGTTTGACAATGTTGAACGCAAAGTTAAAGGGATCCATCTATGCTATTGGTAATATATCAAAAGAAGACGTAAAAATGGCTTGTGTTGCTATTCAACACAATGATGGAATGAGAAAGATAGGAGATGGGGGGAAAACAGCCAATAACATCCTGTTTATTATCATGACTTTAAATCTGCTGTTTTCCAGAATTCCTATTCTAAATGACTTGGTTAAAGCGTATCAAAGATCTATTCCGGACGTTACCCGGGATATTATTCTTCAGAAAGTGATGGTGAATAATATCAGAAACGTTACCAAATTTCAGTTATCCATGGCGGGCGGGGATAAAAATCAGACCCATGATATCGCTCGAAAAATGTTTCTGGATTGCCTGGATATTATACGTGGACACCTGGAACAAGGTATTTTGAGCAAACAGCATGAGGTTGATCCCTTTTTGAAAGCAGTCTGGATTGCTAAAGAATCAAGAGGGTTATACCCGGATAATGAATATCGAAAAAAATTGGAAAGCGCCTTGAAGCTGATTGATATTATTATTGGAAAACGGGTACAGGTGAAAGGTGCCTACGAATTAGCAAGACAACTCCAGGACGACATTCACTATATCATGATAGAAAACGAATGGATGAAATAGCGTTCCTATTTAAAAAAACTATTGTCACCTCCTACTTTCCTGCCATTTTTGATAAGATCTCACCAGAACATAAGTACTCATCGCACGTTCAGCTGAATTAAAAAACGGGATTCCCGCCTGGCTAAGGTTTTTTGTCACTTCTTTTTCCATGCCGGATATTTTAATGACAAGAATTGGTTTTTTGTATTCCTTTCACGATTTAATGATGCCAGATACATAGCGTTGATTACCTTTGGATGGCATTCCCAAACCGATAACAATGATAGTGTCGACCGGGTCTAAGGCGGTGAATCAAATGTAGTTCTATGTACTTATTATTCCATTGTCAATTAACTATGAATGCAGCAGAGGAATAAAAAGTATCGGATGTCGTTCCGCAGTCTATGCGGCGAACAATGGACAATGTATATAACATACTTTAAACTAATTTCGTATCATACATTCTTTTTTAGTTATTGTATTCAAATTCATTTTTGATTAATACTACCTGTATCTTTTGCTTAAGGATAAAGTGAAAACCGAACTAACCTAGGCGTACAAAATACATATCAAAGGAGAACACGTATGATTGACCGACATGAATCATTTTCAGGTTATGGACCAATTCGCCAGGGTCAGGAATTTGATGTCAAGGCATTGGAAACATATATGGCATCGAACGTCAAGGGGTTCAAAGGACCAATAAAGGTTAATCAATTTAAGGGAGGACAATCCAATCCCACTTATTTGATCACTACAGACAATAAAAAATACGTATTACGTCGCAAACCATCGGGAAACCTTTTGAAATCTGCCCATGCTATTGACAGAGAATATAATATTATTACTGCCCTGGCAAAAACAGATGTACCAACGGCTAAAACCTATGCTTTGTGTACGGATGAATCGATTATAGGGACTTGGTTTTACATCATGGAATATATGGAAGGCCGAATTTTCTGGAGCTATAATAAAATCCCCATGAAGGATAGGGCTGAAATATACAATTCCATGAATCAAGCCATCGCTAATCTTCATAAAGTCGATTATAAGGCCTTAGGTCTAAGTAATTACGGAAAATCCGGTAATTATTTTGCCCGTCAGATCTCACGATGGTCTAAACAATATGAAGCATCTAAAGATAGAAGCTATGAAATTACTGAAAAGTTAATCCAGTGGCTGAAGGACAATATTCCGGAAAATGATGAAACAACAATTGTACATGGAGATTTTCGTCTGGATAATATTGTTTTTCATCCAAAAGAGAACCGAGTTATTGCCATTTTGGATTGGGAACTGTCCACCTTGGGACATCCTCTGTCGGATTTCAGCTATACCTGCATGATATGGCGGTTTCCAAACACATTTTTAGACGGTTTATACGGAGAAAACTTGAAAAAAGAAGGGATTCCGACTGAAGAAGAGTTTATCGAAATGTATTGCCGAAGAACAGGAAGAAGTCATATAGACAACTGGAATTATTATATGGCCTTTAATATGTTTCGTTTGGCAGCCATTGTATTTGGTGTCAAAGGGAGGGTCAGAGATGGAACTGCGTCCAGTGATCAAGCCAAAGCTACGGCAGAAATGGCCGTACCATTAAGTGAACTGGGTTGGCGTCAGGTTAATCGTTAAAAACAACATTGTTCCAGAGCCGCATGAATTACATCATCAACATGAGAAATGTGAAACACCTGATTCGGGTTCTTGAAATACCGATAAACGAAGTATTATTGCAGACGCGGACGTTTTCCCGTTTTGGCGAAATTGATGATAAAGACATCGATGATTGTATTTTCCAACTTCAATCCAAAGGTAAAAAAATAGTTCTAGCCTGGGACATATTGTTAAAGGATAAAAATTTCAAAGAATTAGAAAATGGGTTTAGACGCCTGTCAGAGCAAATCAACACAGTGCGGTTTTTAGATCCAGGTGTGGGTAGATTTTTATCTCAACGATTTCCTGATTGTCGCTTACAACTGTCTTTGGAACATGGCAGTCATAACAAAACTGCTATTTTAGGATGGTCCCAGGTTTTTGGCCAACGTCTGGAGCGGGTTATTCTATCCAACCAAATTCCCATATCAACTATCGAATCAATTACTAAAATTCCAAACGTAAAATTTGAAATGCTGGGTATCGGTAGAATCGAGATATTTTATTCAGCTCGCCACCTCCTTGGAAACAATCACCAAAATCATGCCAGTTTTACGAAACATTCCATAGTCGCAAGTGACGATCGCCCCAATCAATTGTCTCCAGTTTTTGAAAATGAACACGGTACTATCATGTTTTATGACAAAGAGCTGTTTATAATGGATGATTTAGACATCATTGAAAAAGCTGGAATCGATCATCTCAGGTTGGAATTTTACAAGGATAAGCAATATCAAATTGTAAAAAAAACAGCTATGAGAGGCGATTGGACGGATCAGTTAAAAAAAAGCCTGGACATAAAAACCACCAAAGGTTTTTTTAAATCCAACCAAACTCATAAGTTATTTACATTTTTAACCAATCGTTACATAACTGATAATCAGAAAAACAGCTTTGGAATAGTGATTGAGGCTGTTAAGAATAAATTTACTCTGATTGAAACAGCAAAATACCTGACTCTACCGATAAGTGTAAATTTCTCTTCTCCTGAAGGGAAAAAAGTCAACTATATCATTAATAAAGTGAAAGATCTTAAAGGGAAGTGTTACACAAAATCAGCTCCGGCAGGGGTTTATTTATTGCCCTGGATAAAATACATTGTACCAACTTCGATTTTATGTTTCCGGGATGATAAAATTGATGCAACTAGTCATCAAAGGGAGAAATAAGTTTATCCTTTTTCATTTTGCTTTCCTGAGTATTCATCGACTTATATTGCTCGTAGGAGGCAGAAGCATCGCTGATTTTGCCCAGTTTTTCTTCAATAGCACGTTTGGTGTTGATAATTTCTTTCATTCCCGGATCTAATTGATATGCTTTTTCACATATTTCTGCTGCCTGTTTAACATTCTCCATATGCAACAAAATTTTAGCCTTCAACAAATAGGTCTGGGCAGTTTTATCCACTGCTAACACATCTTCCATCAATGCATTACTTGTCTTTAGCAACGAGATTTTTTCT
Organism: bacterium; assembly: GCA_041556995.1. Lineage (GTDB taxonomy): Bacteria > SAR324 > SAR324 > XYD2-FULL-50-16 > XYD2-FULL-50-16 > JAHJTV01. Next base: position 57,826 of record JBFFHJ010000004.1, read on the forward strand.
GACTTTTTTTCCAGTATTAACGCCTTTTGCAAAAATGTATTGGCCAGATTTAATTTGGCATTCAAAAATTTTCGATCTGCTTTTATCGATTTCTTAAAAAACTGGATAGCCGAGTCAAAATTCCTTTGTTTCAATTGTAAAACACCCATATTATTGTTAGCTTTTGAATCGTTTGGGGATGACTTTAATGTACGTGCAATGGACTGTTTTTTCCTTTCAATCGTTGCATTTTTCTTATCGCCAAGTCGTTCGAAAAGATCAATGACTTCACGATATATTTCTATTTTTGTGTAGTCGATATCCAGAGCTTGTTGAAGGTACTTGATGGCAGATTTAGCTTTATCAATGCCACCCTGAGTGCTCATTGTCTTGGCCAAGCCAATATATGCTTCGATACAATGTATATCCTCTTTTATAGCTGCTTGAAAAGCCCGTATAGCCTGTTCGAAATTGGCTTCATCCAGTAGAGCATAACCGTCATTAATAAAGGGGTTTTTGGATGACGAAGTAAAAAGAGTAGCTGGATTGATAAGCTTCTTTAACAATCGGAATTTTGGACGTTGGTAAGAGATTTCAGTATCCATATTTCTTTTAATATCATTGATTTCTTTATTAGTTTGTTCGCTATTCATGGTGAAATCCTTAGTCTAATAGTATAAATTACGTTATTATGTCAATGAATTATGAGAACTCAACTGATTTTAAGGGGTTTATCAAATATGAAAAAGCGATCATCAATTGCCATATAAGGCATTATTCAATTCAACACCCTCGATTTCAGTGACATAGAGATATCCGTTGTCTTGGATTTTAAATTGTGCTTTATCTTCCAAGGCTGATTATAACCTATCACATGTCATTCATAATTTCTATTTCATTTATGTATAGAAATCGACTATTGAGCGAATTAGATCAAAAATCTTTTTTAAATTGAGATAAGGTAAAGAAGAATTATTAGTTACCTGCTGAACTGATCCTCTTGGTGGACGGAAATAGGTGGGTAGCCTATTATGAAAATCAAAACCAATTGTCATGGAAAATTAGCTTTGGATTATAATATCTTACGAACGTCGATATGAAGCGGACAAATATTTGGGAAAGGTATGTGTATTATTAGTGAAAAGTATTTGGTAGAAGAAACGTTATTACAGGGAAACGAAGCCATTGCAAGAGGGGCTTTGGAAGCAGGTGTCTCCTTTTGTGCTGGTTATCCCGGAAATCCTTCATCTGAAATTATCGAAAGACTGGCAGAAGCATCGAAAAAACTTCCTGTTTATGTCGAGTGGTCAATCAATGAAAAAGTTGCTTTAGAAGCAGCAACCGCTGCATCATTTTCTGGTTGTCGTGGAATAGCCAGTATGAAACAAAACGGGATTAATGTCGTATCTGATTTTCTGACAAATTTGACCATGTCGGGGACAAATGGCGGCTTAGTATTGGTTTCCTGTGACGATCCGGCAGGTATATCCAGTACTAACGAAGAAGATTCTCGTGCATTTGCACGACTAGCCGGCATTCCATTGCTGGAACCGTCGACACCGCAAGAAGCACTGGAAATGACCAAATGGGCTTTTGAACTATCTGAAAAAATAAAAAATGTGGTGATGATCCGTAGCGTTTCGAGATTATCTCATACCCGATCTAATGTTAAGTTTGGCCATTTACCTGAGTTCAATTCAATTCCTTATTTTGATACTACCAAATCCTTTAATACTTTTCCGGTAATTGAAAAACACACTATCCGACAAGAAAAACTTATAGTGGCAGAAGCATTGTTCAATGATTCCCATTTTAACCAATACAGAGGTAATCATCAATCTGAAATGCTGATAATTACCTCCGGTAGTGCCTGGAATTATGCATTGGAAACCATTGAATTGCTTGGATTAAAAGACAGAGTCGGAGTACTGAAGTTAGGCACTACATGGCCGTTGCCAGCCAAACTACTGGAAAAGTATTTAAAAACTTCCTCACAGGTGCTTTTTGCCGAAGAGGTGGATCCGTTTATTGAAGATGCCGTAAAAAGTTTGACAGCAGACCTTGGACATTCAGTGGGCATAAAAACCTTTTACGGAAAAGCTTCCGGTCATATTCCAGCATGTGGAGAATTGTCGCCCGGTCTGTTAACAAGTATCTTAACAAACATATTTGAGATTAAACGAGAAAATGAAGTCTTTACTCAGGTAATGGAAACATTGGTGTCAGATAAGATTCCGGTACGTGAATTTGGCTTCTGCCCCGGTTGTCCCCATAGAGCTTCATATTATGCAATAAAAACCGCTCTTTCTTTAGATGGTCGAGACGGATTTGTATCAGGAGATATCGGCTGTTACACCATGGGTATTTGGCCTTCCGGATTTGGACAGGTCAAATCGGTTCATGCAATGGGTTCCGGATTGGGATTGGCATGTGGTTATGGTAAACTGGAACGGTTTGGATTTAAGCAACCTGTCATCACAGTTTGTGGTGATTCTACATTTTTCCATGCTGGTTTACCACCTTTGATTAATGCCAAGTTCAATCGATCGGATATTTTGCTGGTCGTCCTGGATAACAGTGCTACTGCCATGACTGGATTTCAACCACATCCCGGTTCCGGTGTGACACTAATGGGAGAATACACCGAACCGATTGATATTCAAAGTGTATGTGAATCCATAAAAATCGAAGTTAAAACAGCCGATCCGTATCAAATGAATGAGACTGCTGAGACAATTTTAGCTCTTTTGTCTGAAAAAGGACCTCGTGTGTTGATATTGAAGAGAAAATGTGCGCTGGTACAGTCAAAACAAGATGGTTTTCCTTTTTTGGTTCGGATCAATACGGAAAAATGCTTGGGTGAAAAGTGTGGATGTAATCGATACTGCACACGTATTTTTCGATGTCCCGGACTAATTTGGGATAATGATACAAAAAAAGCCGGCATTGATTATGTTATATGCGTTGGTTGTGGAATATGCACGGAAGTCTGTCCACAAGGCGCTATTGTAAAAGAAACCTATTAAGATACTGTTTTAGCAACCAATATCGGAGTAACTATGCTTTTGAATCTAATCATTGCCGGTGTAGGTGGGCAAGGGAATGTATTGGCATCACAGATTATCGGCCACGCCGCCGTGAGTAACGGATACCATGTTACTATCGGTGAAACATTTGGTCTATCCCAAAGGGGAGGGCCGGTGTTAAGCCACATTCGGATTTCAGACAAAAAGGAGGGAATAGGCCCATTAATCCCGCCTCATATGGCAGATGTTATTGTTGGGATTGAACCTTTGGAAAGTTTAAGAGTTTTAAAGGAATTTGGTCATTTCGATACTATTACCATCACTAATGCCCGGCCGATTTATCCGGTCAATGTTATTGCTGGAGATGCAAAATATCCGTCGCCTGAAGAAATAAAATCAATTCTGGAAAAGGTATGTAAAGAAGTCTACTGGATGGAAGCGACTGAGATGGCTATACAACTGGGTGACCCCATATTTTTAAATGTAATCATGTTAGGAGCACTATGTTCTTTGCCGATCGTTCCAATTTTCCAGTCCGATCTTCTTAAAGTTATTAAAGTGATTTTACCTGCTTCAAAATTGCATTTAAATGAAAAGGCCTTTGAAATTGGAGGAAACGCCATTGCCTGTTAAAATCTTCATCTAAACCGTATTTATGGAACAGGATGTGAATCGATCAGATAAGTATACATTCCAATTTGTGGTCTGTTGTGATAATATTAGGAAAAAAAATTAAAATTGCGCAGCAGTCATGATCGCATGTGTAAAAACGTTTATGAAACCTTATGAATGTATTCACCAAAAAAACATATGAATAGTCAAACCAGACATACAGCTTTGTTTTAACAGAAATAAAAGATCCATACGGTATGAGCGATGTGTTTACCTGAAAAATAAAGGGAAAACTCCAAAGGCAGACGATCAAGCCTGCTTTTGCGGAACAGATACTAAATAAAATAAATCAGAAAAATGCATGATCAACAGATAAGTATTAAGTCGTTCTTTATTATTACCTTCTGCTGCCTACTTTTTTTTATTGGCCCATCCATTAGTGCGACGTCACAGACCGGTCACACTAGCATATCGTTTGAAGATCGGATATACCTGATAACTCTTTTCGAAAAAGAGGGTTATGACAGGGAATTTTTGACCAAAATATTCAATCACAAAAAACTCAATCGAATTCCCATCGTCATTGCACGAAATATAAATAATACGGAAAGCAGACGCAGTTATGCCGATTTTTACTCTGCCTATTCCATGAGAAAAGCCTATAGGTTCTCAAAAAAATGGAATTCTGTCCTGAACCGTGCCGCCAAGCATTTTAATGTTGATAAGGAAATACTGGTTTCCATTTTGCTGGTTGAAACTGGGTTGGGAAACGTATTGGGACGATATCCGGTCATTTCGGTTTTCTCATCTATTTTGCTCAAACATAACGATATAGCGTCAAAAGATTCACAAATGAAGAATATGTCCGAAGACGATCAATTTATATTCGAAAGAATCATGTTAAAATCAGAATGGGCGAAGAACGAAATGATTGCATTACTTAAAATCATTGAAAACACGAAACACCATCCCTTTTATTTTAAGGGCAGTTATGCCGGAGCTTTCGGTATTCCTCAGTTTTTACCTTCCAGTTACCTAAAATGGGGTTATGATAGTGATGATAATGGGTCAATAAACCTGTACTTAATTCCTGATGCTATTTTCTCCACAGCCAACTATTTAAAAGCACACGGCTGGAAAAAAGGTCTTTACCGAGAATCAAATAAAGATGTATTATTTCAGTATAACCATAGTCGACTTTACGTAGAAACTGTGCTAAACATAGCAATAAAAATCAAAAATTATTGCCTACCAGTCAATAAAACAAAAAAAAAGCAGAATCAGTTTTTACGAACCAAAGAGAACAATTGTACAAACAATCAACCAAAAACCGTATCCACCGAGGAGAAATATAACGGAGATGTCTGACGAAAAATATACAGATAAATCAAATCAGACATTTATGGATGAGGAACTTAAAGTTGAAGTTCCCCGACAATATAAAGTCATTCTGCACAATGATGACTATACCCCTATGGATTTTGTTGTTGATATTTTAATTAACGTTTTCAAAAAAGACGAATTAGCAGCAACTCAAATTATGCTGAACGTCCATAACCAGGGAAAAGGTATTTGTGGTGTATACACTTATGAAATTGCTGAAACAAAAGTTGCACGTGTGCATCAACTGGCTGAGCAACACGAATATCCTCTACATGCCAGTATGGAGGCCGACTAAAAAATCATGAGCGAAAAAAATAGAGAAGACAGAATACTGAGTAGAGAACTTGAAATATCCCTCATTTCAGCCGTCCGAGATGCTCAGAAAAGAAGGCACGAATACGTGACATTAGAACACGTATTCTATGCCATTCTTTTTGATCCCCGAACTGCAAAAATACTTGAAGATTGTGGGGGCAATGTTTCGGAATTAAAATCTCTTCTTGATCAGCACCTTTCTTCAAAAATAGACCCGTTGCCCGACAACATCATTCAAGATCCGATTCAAACACTTGCCTTTCAACGGCTGATGCATAGAGTGATGACACATATTCAAAGCTCGGGAAAAAAAGAAGCTGACGGTGGTGATGTGTTGGCAGCTCTTTTTAAGGAAGTGGATTCCCATGCTGTATTTTTTTTAAAATCACAGGGAATCAGTCGTCTAGATGTGTTAAAAGCAATTTCCTTTTCTAATAACGAAGAACCGCAAGAGGTCGAACAGGATGAAATAAGAAAAGAGGGATTTGAAAAAATCAAAACCAACAAAAAGACCTCTCTGGGTGCCTATACTGTCAATTTAACTTCAATGGCAACGGATGGTAAAATAGACCCGGTCATTGGGCGTGAAGATATCCTGGAGCGGACGATGCAGGTATTGTGTAGAAGGCGAAAGAACAATCCTATTTTTGTCGGTGATCCGGGTGTGGGAAAAACAGCCATTTCTGAGGGACTGGCGTTGAAAATCAATTCTGGCACAATTCCGGAAATCTTAGAGGAAGCCGAAATCTTTTGTTTGGACATGGGTGCCCTGTTGGCCGGTACAAAATTCAGGGGAGATTTTGAACATAGACTCAAAGGCGTTATAACTGAAGTTTCAAAACATAAAAACGCAATTCTTTTTATTGATGAAATTCATACTATTGTCGGTGCAGGATCGACTAGTGGAAGCTCTATGGATGCTTCCAACATTCTGAAACCGGCGCTTGTTTCCGGAAATATTAAATGTATTGGCGCTACTACATATTCGGAATACCGAAACTTTTTTGAAAAAGACAGGGCTTTATCCCGTCGTTTCCAAAAAATAGACATCAACGAACCATCTATTGATGAAACGATTAAGATTTTAAAAGGGTTAAAATCCAAGTACGAAGAGCATTATAAAATCAGATATTCGTCACCTGCTATAAAATCAGCAGCTGAATTATCGGCTAAATATATTAACGATCGCTTTTTGCCCGATAAAGCGATCGATGTGATTGATGAAGCAGGGGCTGCTTGCATGCTTCTACCCCCGAAAAAGAGAAGAACTACAATCAGTGTGCCAGACATAGAAAGAGTTGTCTCCCAAATTGCCAGAATTCCTTTGAAACAAGCCGCCAAGGCAAATAACGAATCTCTTAAAAATCTTCATCAAAGCCTTCAAAAGAAAGTTTTTGGACAGGATGAAGCTATTAAGTTTATTGCTACCAGTATTAAACGAAATAAAGCCGGTCTTGGACATCCGGAAAAACCCATTGGCTCGTTTCTATTTACAGGCCCCACCGGGGTTGGAAAAACAGAGGTCAGTCGACAGATCGCCGAATTAATGGGTATTAATTTCGAAAGATACGACATGAGTGAATACATGGAAAAGCACTCCGTATCCCGATTAATCGGAGCACCTCCAGGATATATCGGATACGAGCAGGGAGGTCTTCTTACTGAAGCCATTCGGAAAAATCCACACACTGTTTTGTTATTGGATGAAATTGAAAAAGCGCACCAGGACATCTTTAACATCCTTCTTCAGATAATGGATCATGCCACCTTGACCGATAATAATGGGCAAGAGGCGGATTTTCGAAATGTTATCCTGATAATGACTTCAAACGCAGGTTCATCTGAACGGGGAGCAAAAGCTATTGGCTTTGGAGCCAGCAACCAAAACAAAGAAATGGATGCTGTAGAACGTCTGTTCCCACCTGAATTTCGTAACCGGTTGGATGCCATTGTAACATTTAATGCTTTGACCATTAAGATTATGAGATTTATCGTAGAAAAATTTATAGAGGAGCTGGAAGATCAATTGAAGACTAAAAAGGTTATTTTTGAATTGACGGAATCTGCTAAAACCTGGTTGGCGAAAAAAGGGTACAGCGAAGAGTATGGAGCTCGTCCTTTGGCACGTGTTATTCAGCAGGAGATCAAAGACAAGTTATCGGACGAAATCCTGTTCGGTGATCTAATGAAAGGCGGCAAAGTTAAAATTACCTGTAAAGACGACAAATTGGTTCACTCAATCAAACCGCTTTAACAAAATATAGACAGAAACTCTTTTCGGCAGTCTCTTCACAAGTTATTGCCGTTGTGAGTGGAACACAAAAAAAGTGTCCAATCACAACGGCAATAATTTCCCTTACGTAACAAAAATACTACTTTTTAAGAAGCTTTTTTGGTAGAAGTGCTTTTCTTATCAGAAGAAGCAGATGATTTTTTGGTGGATGAATCTGACGTGTTTTTAACAGTGGATTCTTTTTTATCGGAAGATACTGTTTTGGGTTTAGTATCAACACTTCCCGTAGATGGTTTGCTATCGGACTTTCCGTTACTGGCGCCGTATCCATCCTTATACCATCCTCCACCTTTCAAATGGAAAGCGGACATTGATGTTTTTTTCTTTAATGTAGCTTCATTACATGAAGGACAATCTTTTAGCGGGTCTTCGGTAATTTTTTGAATCATTTCTAACTCTTCACCGCAATTATCACAAATATACTCATAAATAGGCATTTCTCAAATCCTGACAACAAGTTGATATTCTTATCATAACCGACCACAATCTCATGTGGAACCTAGCTATTTTCTTAAGACAACTCCTTTCAGATTAGAAAAACAGCTCTATTTAGTCAATACCTTGACTTACCTTTTGCCAAATTAATCTTTGTTTTTCTTGGTATTTGAACTGATTTTTGCAGCAATATGAACCTTTTGAGGTCCTTTGTCATAATGCCTTCGTCCCCAGTTGATTGGAGGATTCTGTTCTAGAGGGTGTGGCACGTACGTTCTTCTTGCTTTGATTCGCCTGGAAAAGTCATATGCTTTAGGATGCATATTAGTACTATCGAGTTTGAAAGTCTCTGATATCTTCTCAAAATCGCTTTTGTAGGGATATAGTAAAAAACGTTTTTTTAATGGATGAACTGCGTATTTTCTTTCCAGACCAATATCTTCTTTATCGGTCTCTTTTCCTTTGTTTTCATCAGCAACTCTTATAACAGCATCTTTTAAAGGATGAGCAGCATAGGTTCGATGGGTTCGTTTCCACATATTGCCTAATACCGGTTTCAGTTTACCCTTTATTTTTTTGACGGGGACTGATGTTCTCTTTTTGCCTTTCGGAGCATGTAGAGAGGACTTATGGGTGCCGATTTTATGATCTTTTCTACTATCTTGTGCAGAGATAGGAGCTTGGATAGATGTTTCAGCTGTTTTTTTCACTTTCTTTGAGCTTCCTCTATCATCAGATTTCAACCCATTTTCTGTTAGTTCACCAGCCACATCCTCTTCTTTCAGTTTTTTTTCACCCCTATTTTCATCTTCATTTGAATGTCCAGATTTTATTATGGTTTTCCAGCTTTTATAGGATTCAATTATTTTCTTTTTATCCCTTTTTTGGAATTCTGCCTTTTTTTCATTGTTTTTTTCAAACCGATCTAACATGTTGAAACTTAAATTCTCCTTTTGCGTTTCTTGTTTTTTGTTGCCGGACGAATGTTGTGATTTATGACTATATTTCGTTGATGAAATGGACGACTGGTCTTTTTTTGAATCATCCGATTCGTTTATTAGCTGGTGGGAAATTTCGGATTTTTCTGTTTGCTGACTATCATCCGGTACTATATTTTTCAGTTCAGCATTGGAAGTATCGCTGGATTGTGATTCATTATCTGTTGTCGTATCGGTGGATTCTATATCTATGTCTTGCACATGACCGGAATCAAAAAACTTTGCTTCATACGCTTGAGACTCAGTTGACTGTTCTTTAGTTGTATCAAATACTTGATTAGCGATAGTGATAGGTGACGGTTCCACTCCTTGAGGCACAGTTGCATCATCTGTTGTTTCGATTATCGGAGTTTCGCCGGTATGTATTACTGCTCCTCTTGTCGACTGATCATCAAGGTCAGCGTTTGAAGTTGATTCTGGTTTTGTTGTATTTTTTGATGAAATGTCAGTAACTTGAGTTGTCACTTTTGTACTGGTTAATTTCTCCCCATTCTGAATTGTGTCAAACGGATCATCCTCAGCTATTTCAGATATTTCGGAAATCTCGTGACTGGGTTCGTAAGTTTTCGATACTGATGATTGGCCATTTAATCCGCTTTGATTATTCAAATCAGATTCTTGAACAGTTTTTGTGTAAAATTGAGGCGTTTTATCAGTCTCTGCCAACGCGTCTGGATGTTGATTATCCATCCCGATAAATTCATCTGTTTTCTCGTTGGATTCCTGGTCTGTCAAGGCTGATTGGATCTCTGCCAACTGTTTTTTATATTTTTTCTCTTGGTCTTCCCTTGGTGATGTTGAATCAACCTTAGCTATAAAAGCCGCAACAGGTTGTTTTACTTCTGTACTTTCGTGCTTTATAGAATCAGTAGATGCTGTTACTTTTGATTCTGTTGCTGAATTATGATCTGCTACTTGTTCATCAGAATCGATAGTCAAATTATCGGCCATTTTTGTTGATGATTCTTTGGCAAGAAACTGATTCTCGGAAACGGGGGTGACTTTATCAATGTCATTCGGTGAGTCTTCACCTGGTGATCGATCAGAAAAAACATTTCTAATTTCTGATGATATTTTACCTGGAATTTGTTTTTCCAAATCTGTCGGTAAACTTTTTTTTATTATTGCCTCAGCACCTTTTTTTACAGACTGAATTTTGGAATCAGCAAAGATAACTTCACTAGCTTCTGATGGTAATTCGTCGTCTAATGCCTGATTATCAGAATCGGCAGATTGAACTTTTTTGACTTCCGGTAATGATACTTTTGTTGAAGCCTGACTGCTTGGATCGACAGTTTTGGAGACATCATCCGCTTCTTGAACTTGTTCATCTGTTATGGACTTCTCATTTGGTTGATCACTTCTGAACGCAGTATATGGTTTATGAGGGGGGGGGGTTCTAATATTTTCCGGTTCAGCGTCTTGTATTTCAGCATCTTCTTCGATTTTGTCCGCAGTTTTACTTAATCGATCAATATCTTCAATGCTGGGAGTTTCCGCAGAATTTTCTCCTTTTGACGGAGACTCTTTCCTTGTTGATAAAGTTGAGTCTAGTGCCAGTACAATATCTTCGTTACCCTTAGTTTCATCTGTAGCACTTCTTTCCAGGATATCTGCTTTTCTTTTTAAGAAGTCTTCTTTTGGGATGTTTATGGTATACAATGCTATCAAATCATCAGTTTTTTCCATCTGTTTTTCCTGTGCCATCTGTGATGGATCTTCAAAGTCTTTTGGATAAAGATTATTGGCAGCCAAAACATTGGTAGAATATAAAACATTGGATTTTTCAGTAGCTTTTCTTATTTTCGTATCTTGGACTTGGTTGAGTATATCATATAACTGATCCTGAGTCGGGGAGTGGTATTGGATCTTTAAATCCTTAGTGACGATAGTATTGACTTGCAGGTTATTTAATATCTTCCTACGCGTATTTTCCTTTTCCTTTGATCGTCGCAGAATGGATTCAAGGTCTCTATATACAAGTGATTCGGTGATCCTTAGATACTGGTTTCCGGTTTCATCAAAGGATACAAAGTTGTGCAACATCATTTGTTCAATATTACGATATACCAAGGCGATGATATCAGTACCGGTGGATACTGGTATAAAAATGCGTGAACAATTGACGTTGACTCCTTTAGCCAGAATTCGGTACCCGGCATGAATATCTAGTACTTTGCAAACCACTTCTGCTAAATGTACATTGTCGGCTTCCGGCACCGGTCGTTCACCGACCATCTTCAGGTTTTTCAGCAAGTGACCGGCCATGTCGTTACGAGCCTGAAACTGGTTTATCAGTTTTTCCATTTCACGTCTCAACAGACTATTCATGTTCCCTTCCATCACCCTATTGGATATACCATGATGGCTTGAATTTGGATCTGCATTAACGTAGTAGGCCATTAAAGATTGGAAAATAAGTGTGGCAAAATTAAACAGCACCAGCTCTTGATCCATGGAAAAAGGAATGGCAATGATGGAACGTTCACACAAGCCCTTGGGCGTGTCGAGCGTCAAACGGACAGCCGGTTCCGAATGGATGAATTCTCTTAATCCTTCTGTTATTTTACTAATAATCGTTATATCATCATCATACCTGATATGGGGATCTGAACCGAGAAGATAATTCCGCCCGGATCCACAATTTTGATTTTGCCAGCTATTAGTTGCCATTACATCTCCGGAATCCATATTAATCAATTAACCTTCAATCAATGTTTTCAGTGATTGAATTCTTGTATGATGTCAAATATCTTGATAAGGACCGTTTTCTCTGCATTTTAGCGGTTATTTATAAAATGTAAAGAGTTTACTTACTGGAAAATTACTTAACCTTATATTATAATAAACAGGTGTTTATTTAAATATAATATTTTAATCGTATCAATAACACCTAGACACCCGATAATACGTTGCTTACATCATCAAGAGACCTGTGGTTTACACTGTTGACCAAATGCCGTTTCCAAATCAGGCGAATTGACTTGCATTGAATGGATTCAGTGTTTCAAACTGATATCGAAAAATGGTTATGGAAGAGCTTTTTAACTATATAATATTTGTAACATATTTAATCAAATTCATGGAGAAAATATGGGAGTTGTGTATAAAATAATCATTTTGGTTGTTTTTACATTGGTGCTTCACATTGCTGCTTACGCGTACAACGACGCTGAATTTGCCAGAATTTTAGTCACTAAAAAATGTATTCGTTGCGATCTATACAAAGCCAACTTCTACGGTGCCGATCTAACTAATGTAGATTTTACAGGCTCAAACCTCATTTTGGCTAACTTTCAAAAAGCAACGTTATACAAAGCGAATTTCACCAATACTAGCATCACTGGTGCCAATTTCGAAGGAGCCTTATGGATTGATGGAACCATCTGTCAAAAAGGCTCATATGGAAAATGTATCAAACCAAGGAAGGAATGATTTATTTTTTCAAAAATGGAGTAGGCAAAAAATTCAGGAAGGTTTTATGGATTTCAAAACGAATTATGGTGATAGACTGCCGAAAGTATTAATAGCGGAAGATAATCAACAGACTATGGAATTAATGAAAAAATACTTTCTAAAAGCCAAGGAACGAGGTGATATAAGATGTGAACTACTAGAAGCCTACAACGGAGATGATGCAATTAAAATAATAAAAGAAGAATACCCGGATATTATTCTCTGTGACATTGGAATGCCTGGAAAAGACGGATTTGAAGTACTTGATCATTTTAACATGGTTCGAGATAATCAACCATACAGCGTCTTTGTTTTTTGCAGTGCTTCTCCCGAAGAAAAAATAAAGGCTTTTAACTCCGGTGCTACAGGATTTATTTCAAAAAAGGATATTAATTACTTTGTAATGACACTGCAAATTCAAGCCTGGTTGAGATTATCCTTTTTGGAACGAAAAAAGCAGAAACAGGTCTAATAAGTAGTAGACAAAAGCATAATATCTGAGAATTTCATATTAATCCTTTTATAACAATGTAATACGGTATTTTCCAAATATCTCTTTTTTTTTTAATCTCCCGGGTGATATGTTCAGGGACTAACAATAAAACAAACAACATTTGTTGTTTTAAGATTTAAATCTTTTTTCAAGGATAGATAATGGCTAGTGAAAAAATTGTTTATTTAACAGATTCAGATTTTGACGAAAAAGTGCTAAAGAGTGAAACACCTGTTCTGGTTGATTTTTGGGCGGATTGGTGCGGTCCATGTAAAATGATAGCTCCCTTTCTTGAGGAGTTGGCTGAGGAATGTACAGGAAAAGTCACCATTGCTAAACTGGATATCGATAAAAATCAGGAAAATGCAGCTAAATATGGTGTGCGCAGCATTCCTACGTTGATTATGTTCAAGAATGGAGAACAAGTCGATTTAACCGTCGGTGCAGATCCCAGCAAAATAAAACAAATGGTGGACAAGGTATAAAATACAATTAACCTTCAAACTGTAAATTTGTGATTCCCTTCTCTGATCTTGAGCACCGGATAAAGGGCTCAAGACTCATAATAAACCCCAAGACCAGTGTAATCCATAGCGATAAATCACCAATCCCTTAACTCAAAAGAAAAAAACGCGACAATATCCCTAATTACTGACATCACCCTTTTTTTTGTTTGTGGTTTGAAAAACGTTCTCTTAAAAATTGAATACCTTGGAACCCATTACAAAGGCTGGCAAATTCAACCCAATGCATTCACGGTCGAAGAGCAAGTAAAAAAAGCCTTTGAACAGATTGTAAGACGAAAGATAGCGGTAAAGGCAAGCAGCAGAACCGATGCGGGCGTTCATGCTAAGGGACAGACAGCTACAGTGCTTTTGCCTGAAACCGTTATCCTAAGGCGTCTTTTTTCGGGAGTCAATGCTCTATTACCTAATGATATTGCTGTGACAGACATGGTTCGTGTGCCGGAAGATTTTTCAGCCCGAAAATACAGCATTGGTAAACGTTACATTTATCAGATCTTTCATGCACCGATACAGCGAGCCATATCAAATGAATTGTATTTGTGGAAAAGGGGGAAGTTAGATCTAAATAAAATGTGCCGAATAAGTAGTTCTTTTGTGGGAACTCACGATTTCTCCGCTTTTCAAGGTAAAGGGTGCCAACAACCCAATACCATTAAAACCATTACCAAAATCGATATCGTTCAGAAAAAACTGGGCAATTTCAGTGAAATAATGATCATTATTGAGGGGTCTGGATTTTTAAAAAATATGATTCGTATAATGGTGGGTACTTTATTAGAAATCGCTTCAGGAAAGCTGGACGAAAATGCCATCACTAAAGCGCTGACATCTGGTTTACGTGAAGACGCCGGGATTACCATTCCTGCAAAAGGATTGATTCTGGATAAGGTGTTTTTTAATCCGGATCCTTTTGAGCAAAGAATCATGGAGACTTGGGATTCGGAAGAATAACCTATTTTAATATCGATTCAATGATCTGTTCCACCACTTTATAATCGTTTTGAGCAGTTAAACATCTGGATTCTTTATCCAGAATTCCAGCCAGTGAAACTGGAACCTCCGGTTCTTTGCCGATTGCCTTTACGACGGCTTGGCTGAATTTTGCCGGGTGGGCGGTTGCCAGAGAGATTACCTGAGAATAATTTGATTTTTCCGCCGCTGCAATACCCACTGCTGTATGTGGATCCAAAATGATGCCTTTTTTGTGATATTTTTTTATGGTATGCAGTGTTTCGGCTGTGTCCACCCTAATGCCGTGAAACACCTCTTTGGCCGATGATAATTCCTGTTCGGATAAGGAAAATTTCCCTGATTCAACCAAATTATCCATTTTTATCCTTACTTGTTCGCCCCTGCGCCCCAGAATATCAAAGATAAACCGTTCGAAATTGCTGGCAATTTGGATATCCATGGACGGAGTCAAAGTTGAGAATACTTGACTTGTTTTATAAATGCCCGTATCCAGTACTCTAAAAAGGATATCATTCTCATTAGTCGCCAGAATCAGCTTTTGAATCGGCAGTCCCATTTGTTTAGCCAAGTAGCCAGCGTATATATCGCCAAAATTCCCGGTAGGGACGGAGAAAACAATGGGAACACCCGGGTATTTCTCTTGAAACCGAAAAGCAGCATAAAAATAATAAACAATCTGTGCCATGACTCGGGCCCAATTAATCGAATTCACAGCGGCCAGACTGTATTTGTCCCTGAAATCCAGATCATTAAAAATTTCTTTTAAAATCCTCTGTGAATCATCAAATGTCCCTTCAACTGCGATATTGTGGACGTTATTATCCAATACAGTGGTCATCTGTTTTTCTTGAACAGGGCTTATTTTTCCTTTGGGATGTAACATAAAAATGCTGATCCGATCTTTGCCTCTAACCCCGTAAATAGCGGCACTTCCTGTATCACCCGATGTGGCACCTACAATATTAAGTCTGATATCTTCTTTTTTTAGAATCTCTTCAAATAGATTTCCAAGGAACTGCAAGGCGATATCCTTAAATGCCAGGGTAGGACCATGGAATAATTCTAAAATGGCAATTTGATCGCAAAATACCAAGGGGGTGATTTCAGTTGTACTGAAACTGTCGTAGCTTTTTAAAATAAGTTCTTTTAAAACAGGAGTATCAATTTCTCCATCAACAAAGGGAAGAAATATTTCCAGAGCCAGTTCCGGGTAAGAGAGTTGATACAGCCTGTCTAACTCACTGGAAAAAACTGGCAGTTTTTCAGGAACCAGTAAACCCCCGTCCCTGGCTAATCCTTCGATAACTGCCTGTGTAAAAGAACGTTGCTCCGATTGTCCGCGTGTGCTAATGTATTTCATAGTATATTACTAATTTTATTGTTGATGGGGAAACTTAAGCGGGTGTTTCCCGTCTGCTCAAAAATCAAATGAATTTTTTACATGCATCTGCCCAAGTACGCAGATTTCCTTCTGTCCAACGCATAAACTCTTTTATTTCATTAGGGCACCAAGAAGGCATTTCCGGTATGGCGGATACACTGATAAAGTCCGCCAGTTCATGGACACGATCTGTCATATCGGCCTTCTGCGGTGCAAAATCGGCTTTAAGTTTTTCCAATAACCAATCGGTCAATATCATTCCCCAGTATTCAAAACGAAGATCATCCACATAGTCGTGGGGATTTCTTCTATGATCCACAATGGGTCTGCCAAAGGCAATATGGTATTTTGTACCCTTCATCAGGGCCTGAAGAAAATAACCACCCCAAATATCGCCATATCGTTGTATGGTTCCCCCGGGTACATCCCAACCCATGGGAATGCACAAATAGGCCGGTATAAGTTCTCTTACCAGGCTGGTATTCTGAGTATTTACCGGTGACCAGGTTTGTTGATCCAAAACCTGTAGTCTATCACCTTTATAAGCTGTTCCGGATACTTTACCGTTCAACCATGTAGTAGCATCAACATCAGGATCAGATAGCCATAAACCGGCAGTAACGCCGACAACTGTGTCGTTCCCGGCCGGAATTTTTTTTGGTGTATTTGGATTTCCCCTTAAACGAAAAGGAAATCCACGTGGGAATATCCGGCGATTAGGTGATATTTCAAGATACTCGCAAACATTATGAAAACCGGAAGTTTCGCTTAACAGGTCATTTTTCCATTGTTTTCCGGTCTGAATATGACATCCTACAAGATCATCATCAGACGGAAAATTATCATCATCAATACTTATGAGGATTTCACATTTATCTTCTAGTGCATGTAAGTATCCAATATTTCGACGTGTTTCATTGTTATATGGAATTCTTTTGTAAAAATCGAGGCATCGTTTTCCCCAATCATCTTGTTGTTGAATATTCAGATAGACAGTTTCCAGCCCTTTCTGTGTGATTTCTGATGCCAGCTCACCACAGCTTTTAGGCGTCTTATTGTCGCCGACCACCCATATTTTTACAGTATCCAGATGATTAAACCTGGATATGTTCTTAAACAACTCATTCAGAACATCGGGATGATAAATTGTTGTGAAAACGATGTGATAAGGTTTTGTCATGATATCTCTGTTATTTTATGGACAATGATGATTACTGCCTTTGGTAGCCATGCGCTGAATTTAAAAAAATGAAACATTAGGTAAATGCTGTTCATTGGTTAAGCAGGTTTTTTCAAATCCTGCTTAACCAATCATTATAGACATCTTCCAGTGTTTGTTGGATGGTATATTTTTGTGTCCAACCTAAACCTATCAATTTAGTATTGTCTCCTAATAACAGTGGTTCATCGGAAGGCCTGAATAGTGATTCATCTTTTTGAACATCGATATCTAGGCCGGATATTTCGATAAGCATTTTTAATATATCAGAAATCATATGGGCCATACCAGTGCAAATATTTATGGGATCTCCAGGTATACCTTTATCCAGCATTTGCATCATTCCATCCACACCATCTCTAACATCGATAAAATCACGAGCGGATTCCAGATTTCCAACTTTTACAATTGGGTCTAAACGACCTTTTTTAATCAGCGCCAGTTGTCTGGCGAAGTTTTGAATAGCTGTGGCAGGCGGGTGACCTGTTCCCACATGGATAAATAAACGTGGGAGATACACCTTTAAACCGTAATTGGCAAAGTATTGATAACCAAGATTTTCATCGGCAACTTTGGTGACACCGTATGGAGTAATAGGGCGTAATAAACGATCTTCAACCAATGGACAATCTTCCGGTTTAATGTCGCCATATTCAGCACTGCTACAGGCAATGATGACTTTTGCGTGTGGAACAATACGTTGACAAGCGCGTAACACATTCACTGTTCCTTGAAAGTTTGTCAGATGAGTCATCTCCTCGGTTTGCCAGGAGATACCGTTAAAGGCTTGAGCCGCCATGTGTATCACAAGGTCTGGTTTTATTTGATTAAAAACCGCTTCCAAAGCATCTCGATCCAATATATCGGACCGAAAAATACTAGGATCAGGCTCAGCTGATAACCGACTGGTAGCACTGTTTCTTGCAATACCGAAGGTTGGCCATCCTCTTGATTGAGTGGCATGGGCAAAATGGGAACCGATCATGCCGGTTATCCCTGTTATAAGCGTCTGCAAAAAACCTCCTGTCTTTATATACGGATGATTTAGGGTTGAAAAAAAGAAATTGTCTTTGGTGGATGTTAGATGTGTAAAGCTATGTATACA
Organism: bacterium; assembly: GCA_041556995.1. Lineage (GTDB taxonomy): Bacteria > SAR324 > SAR324 > XYD2-FULL-50-16 > XYD2-FULL-50-16 > JAHJTV01. The sequence goes on from JBFFHJ010000004.1 coordinate 76,020, forward strand.
AATATCAATGTTGTATCAATCGCTGTTTAAGTGATCAAATCAATTTTATATACTGTGTTGCTCTGCATACCAACGATAAACATCGGTCAATCCATCTTTCAATGATGTTTTAGCTTTCCAACCCAAACGGTTGATACGACTGACGTCCATTATTTTTCTAGGGGTTCCATCCGGTTTTTCTGGATCAAATTCCATATCAACTGGGTAGCCGACAATATCCCGAATAGTTTCCGCCAATTCTTTAATGCTGTGTTCTATTCCGGTACCGACATTAATATGGTCGGAATGATCATAGTTATTCATTAAAAACACACAAGCTTCGGCTAAGTCTTCCACGAACAGGAATTCTCTTGTTGGAGTTCCTGTCCCCCATATGGTTATTTTATCAGCTTTCGCAAGTTTTGCTTCGTGAAATCGTCTTAATAAGGCTGCTACAGCATGAGAGTTTTCCGGATGAAAATTGTCATTTATCCCATACAAATTAGTGGGCATGGCTGATATAAAATTGGTGCCATATTGACGATTATAACTTTGACACATTTTGATACCGGCAATTTTGGCAATGGCGTAGGCCTCATTGGTCGGTTCCAGGTAATCGGATAACAAGTATTCCTCTTTTATTGGTTGGGGACACATTTTGGGATAAATGCACGAGCTACCCAGGAATAACAGCTTATTGACTTTGCTTTTATATGCCTGGTGAATAATATTGGACTGAATGCACAGATTATTATATATAAATTCGGCTGGATAGGTGCTGTTAGCGTGAATGCCACCAACTTTGGCTGCGGCCAGAAATACATATTCGGGAGTTTCATGTTTAAAGAACGTTTCCACCGCTACTTTATCCATCAAATCCAATTCGTTCCTGGTTTTTAGTATTATATTGCTATAACCTTCTTTTTCCAAAAAACGTTTTATAGCTGATCCAACCATGCCTTTATGGCCTGCAACATATATTTTTGCCGTCTTTTTCATTGCACAATCTATATTTTGGTTGTAAATTTATATTTTAAAAGTGTTTAATAGCAAGTTGCCAATCAATGTCATAATATTGACGTTATGCCGTGTATCCTTCCAAAACTAGCTTAATACAAAATTTACATCAAGCGTTTTGTCCACTCATAACGACCCGGAAAGAATTTAATTTTACCCATTTAGACTCTCGATATGAAAATAGCCGTTGACTAGCATAAAATTCGCCATATCTTGAGAACACCCCAGCCTTCAATAATAAACTAAACATATGAAATCCATTAATACTGCTGATATTGCTTTATCCGTTGTAGTAACTGTTTTTTCCGAAACATTTTCGCTGGTGGAAACCGTTCAGCGGATATTGAAAAACGATCGTGGTTATATAAAGGAGATTATCCTTTCGGTTTCTCCCAGATCATCTGACGAATGCATGAGTATTTGCCGGGATTTGACAAAAAAAAATGACTTGATTTGTCTTCACGTGCAAAAGAACAATCCCGGTGTTGGTTGGGCTATTAGAGAAGGGATGGAGCTGGCTACTGGAAATTATATTGCTTTGCTTTCGGCAGATCTTGAAACAGAACCCGAAGCTGTGGATAGAATGGTGAAAAAAATTGAGGAAACCGGATGTCAATTGGTAATAGGAAATAGATGGTTGAAAGGCGGCGGCTTTGTAAACTATGACTCAATAAAACTTGTATTAAATTGGGGATTCCAACTAATCTTTAAACTTCTATATCGAACAAAACTCGGTGATCTGACCTATGGATTCAAAATACTGAATAAGGATCTGGCAAATCGTATCCATTGGGAAGGCATCCTTCATGAAATTTATATTGAAACTACAGTCAAGCCCCTGAAAATGGGCGGTCACGTAGAGCAAGTTCCCACAGTTTGGATTGGGAGAAAAGAGGGCGAAAGCAAAAATACCTTTATTCGCAATTTCAGATACGTGCGGTTGGCTCTCAGTGTTTTGTTTTCTCGTAAATCAAATTATAATTACTCGGAAAAACTGCATAATTGATGTTGACACTAAGATCCATAGCCGGTTATAGTTTAAGTTTATAAAAAAAAGACATCTAAGACAGATTGTATCAAGGATTTGCCATGCTAAACGCACTATTAGGAAAAAAAGTTGGAATGACACAGTTTTTCACCGAAGACGGGGAGCGTATACCGGTTACCGTTGTACAAACCGGACCAGTAACGGTGATACAGAAAAAAACCGAAGAAAAGGATGGCTATGTAGCTGTTCAGATTGGATACGAAGAGATTACCAAAGCTAAAATGAGAAATGTGACTAAACCCATGATTGGTCATTTTAAAGAACAAAAACCCATGCGGTACTTAAAAGAAGTTAAAGTTGACAACCTAGATGAAATAGAAGTAGGACAGTCGTTTGGTGTGGATATATTTGAGGTCGGACAGATTGTTGATGTTTCCGGAACATCTAAAGGGCGCGGTTTTTCAGGTGTTATGAAACGACACAACTTTGCCGGTGGTCCAGCTGCGCACGGTCACAGGTTCAACAGGGGAACAGGTTCTATCGGTCAGAGCGCGACTCCAGCTAAGATCTTTAAAAACAAAAAAATGCCTGGCCAATACGGAAATGAAAGAACAACTGTTCAGGGACTGAAAATCGTTGAAATCAAAAAAGATTTGAATGTATTGCTGATTAAAGGCGCAATCCCAGGAGCGAATGGAAAATTGGTCGAAATTAAAAAGACAACCAAAGGAGTATAATCCCGCCTTATAGTGACATTTCCTTGATATGATCTGTTTGAAAAACTCATGCGGATCATAACTCGTCCATTCCCTTTTATCCGATCATCAACATATCTACTTCCGAAGAAGTGTGACTGCACAATGAACTACCGTCTCAGTGCTGCATTGATTTGAAATCAGCGTCTTTCGATTAGCATAGAATGGTTCATTGTTATAAGTGCATATATTCAGATCTATTGCAGTGGATAGAAAAATCTGTGATTTTTTATTTTTCACCTAAACAAAGTGATGATACAAGCTGGCATTATCTCCCATATCCGATTTGTCATAAGCTGAAAGCTGGGCTGGATTGGCATGGCCGGTGATCTTCATGATATCCGTATCTTGTACCTTTAGTTCCTTCAACCTTGTCACCAAAGTAACTCGTAGCACATGCGGTGTTACTCTAAATGGAATACCGGCCTTTAATCCGGCCTTGTAAAAATTACGATCTATCTGAAATGGAGCAACTTTTTTATGGTTCCGAGTAATGAACACCAAACCGGTTCGATCTGCTATATAAGTTTTTAACTCCTGCATGACATGGTCCGGATAGTTTATTATCGTGACCTTTTCCATACCCCTGGTTTTTGTCTGAACAAATGTTATCTGCTTTTTTGTAAAATCGATATCTTCGATTTTTACGTTTAACACTTCTTCTTTCCTTTTTCCGCCCTGAAGAATCAGTTTGGCGATTAAGCCATCTCGCTCATTTATTTTTTCTATTTGTTGAATAAACTGCCTGGTTTGAGGCTGAGACAGGGCTTCTGTTTTTACTTTGTCCCTGACTTTAAAAAATGTTTTGTTGGCCCCTTCTTTGTTGGCAACCGCTTTTCTAACGATGCCTTGCGTCCTTCTTTGGAGAAATCCGGTGAACGAAATATAGGCAGCGGCCCTAGCTTGTTTGGTGGCCTCACTCCAATCATTGATCATCTTAATATCATCAACCACAGATTCGTGGTTGATCAGACTGAAGGCTTGGAGATTCATGGCGGAATTAACAATGGCCAGCTCGATTAATCGTAAAAATCCAGAACGATAGTTTTTAGCGGTGTGCAAACCCAAGGTTGTAAACCAAGTCTCCAGTGCTTGTTGAACGGTAATGCCCGCCAGGTGTTTCCACGTGATATCATTTATTTGAGATCGGGCTTGCTCATAGGAATCAGGAAGAACGGATTGATCTTCCTGATTAATTACTGAATGTTCAGTCTCAATCTTTATTACGTCTTTCATAATATTCTGATCCGATTTTCAGAATGGAACTAAAAGAAACTAAAAGCTCCAAAGTGAAATCATATTTTCAAGTGTGTTTATAACTTCAATTATAACCACACTTAATATTTAGGTTCCGTTATTGTCAAGAGTATAATGAAATATGAGTCAAAATTAAGAAATATTGCTTATATGGCCGATAAATCGATTTTTATAATAAAAGGATCAAAACCATTTGGCTTGCTGAGAAAATCAATTATAGCCTAGTTTATTAAAACTTTTTTTTTGGCCGTATCTTTGAATCATGACTTTTTTTTGTAAAAATCAATTTTATATGATATAACATCAGGCAAAAATATATTTTGAGACATGTTTTCATCGACATTCCAATCGATTTTTAATACCATCGTTTGAACAAGCAAGTAAGCTATACTATGTTACGAAGTTGCACTTTTTATTATTTTTGGTAATATATTGGTGATCATTGCCTTTTGAAGCCGATTTTTCAAAACGACCGAATGATCTTGAATGAACTGGAAGTATCTGACAGAAATACTTGAATCGACGGTTACATTTCAACCATTGCAGTATTCCCTGCTATATATTGGTTTTTTGAGCCTTTTATGCGTTGTTATGATAATACTGCTTTTTAGTATGATCATACGAATCAACAGCACAGCTGCCAGGAAACGTCGTTTTTTAGATTATTTAGTCCGATTATCCAAAAAGAATTCTGATACAGACCGTTAAATACAGGTGTGAAAAGAGAGATTTGATTTTATGTCTGATAATAATCAAGCATTATCGCGTATGAGGAACTTTGACGAATTTTTTGAGAAGATAAGTTCGTTTTATGATCAACATCCCCTTTTATCAAAGGAACTGGTTAAAGCAAAAGAATATTATTTTAATAAAACCGGGAAGTTGAGTGAAATGGATCATGATTTTTCCAATAGAATGAACGCCTTTTTATTGTGGTTTACATACGACTGGCGATGTTCACAGAATCTTTCCTCGCCTTTTGAGGTTTACCAGGAGCATTTAAAGCGTAACAATTTTTTGGATGAATATTCTAAAACCCAGGGTCAAGATAATCACATCCATTCACTTTTTGAATATGTGAAAATAAAAAATGGGAAAACCATCATTAAAGATTTGTATTCAAAGCAAAAATATCAGATATCAGACAAAAAATTTCTCATTGGTTGTTTAAAGGGGGCATTCTTTGAAACCCGACTTTTCAAAGAAGAAGATGACTTCTATTTTCCAAATTACTATATTCCCCATCCCATAGAAGTGAACCGATACATAAAAAAACGAAATAAACAGATTGTGCGAAAAGGGGAATCCATAAAGCCATTTCTGATAACGTTACATGCGTATCATACCAAATGGGAGAAATATCGAAACATAGATATAAAAAGTATCTACCATTTCGACAAGTCAGTTCCAGAAGCTAAATAGGAGATTTTATGGTAAGTTATTCAAGAAATTTTCTGGAATCAAAACAGGTTTCAATATAAAAATCGCCGAAATCAGTAATAAAAGGAATCAAAATGATACGTTCACTGACCGAATGATTGATTTCGTGTAAATCTCCCTTGGATATTTTGGGAATCCCGGCAGAGAACGAAAATCCAAGCTTGACCAATTGTCGTCTTGCATCGCCGCTTATCATATTTATCAACTCCCCAACCATATCTTCAACTTCCTCATCCAGCGATGAGTATTCTTCACCCAGCATTTGTTTTGCGATGGTTAATATGCAATTAGATGAAAAACTCAAGCCAATGCTTCCGTTACATTCCCCCGTTAAGTCGATCACCGAAGATATTTCCCCAAGCGCTTTATAGTCCCCCGATTCCTTTAGATAGGGTTTCTTTGGTTTGGAATCCATTGAAGCCATTGTACTGAGGACTTTACGGGTAGCATTGATAAAAGGTTGGATATATTCTATTTTCAAAAATGGTCCTATTTTATTGGGTCAAGAACGTGACATCGTACCCGTTTTTCTATAATACATAATGCATGTAAATGATTCGAATGCTCTCAAAATTTTTTCTATCAATAACAACCTGAACTGTCAAAAAAAAATCAAAAATCTGTTAAAATAATACTGATTTTTTTTTACTTTGGGAGCACCTCGTTAACTATAATGCTCTACATATTCTTTTTCTACAATTTGCAGGTGTTTATTGATATCGATAATTAACGCCACTGTTCCATCAGCCATAATAGTTGCACCAGAGATGGATTCAACATCCTTGTATATTCGACTGAGATTTTTTATGACTGTTTGATGCTGTCCGATAACTGAATCCACAACAAATCCAATCCTGTAACCATCGATCTCTGTGATGACGACCTGCTCAATTTCAGGTCTTTCGCCGTTTATATTGAATTGATCTCTAAGTTTTACATATGGAACAATTTGTCCACGAACGTCCGCAATATCTCTGCCATGGGTTTGCCGGATATCTTTTGTTGTTAGCTCAATACACTCTTCCACAGCTGCCAGCGGTATTACGTAATATTCTTGTCCCACCGTTACCAATAAGCCGTCAATTATTGCCAGGGTTAAGGGTAGTTTAAGGGTGATGGTTGTTCCTTTGCCTTTTTTACTTTCAACATCTATAGTACCTCTCAGATCTTCGATTGCCCTTTTGACTACATCCATACCGACTCCGCGACCGGAAACACTAGTTACTTGCTGGGCTGTTGAAAATCCGGGTTCGAAAATTAAAGAATATGCTTCTTTATCAGACAACTTAGCGTCTTTGGTTATTAGACCACGGGCAATGGCTTTTTGTCGAATACGCGCCACATCTAATCCTGATCCATCATCATTAATTCTTATTAATACGTTAGCTCCAGAATAGGAAGCTGATAATTGAATGGTTCCCTGTCTCGCTTTTCCTGCTGCAACTCTGTCTTCAGGGGATTCAATGCCGTGATCAGCAGCATTTCTTAAAATATGGATCAATGGATCATTAAGCTTCTCGATAACATTCTTGTCCAATTCGGTATCGGCCCCTTCGGTGATAAACATGATTTCTGCATTTAATTCGGCGGCCAGGTCCCTGATCAATCGTTTAAAGCGATTAAATGTTGTACCAAATCTTAACATGCGAACACTCATGGTATTGTCTCGTAATTCCGCTGTCAGCCGTTCCACCTCTTCAGCAATGGCTAAAACCGATGGATCACTCCTGTTATTCGCAATCTGAGTAAGTCTTGCTTGGGCTGTCACCAACTCTCCAACCAGATCAACTAACTTATCGAGTTTATGTGATGTTACCCTGATGCTGGAGACTGATTCAATTTTCTTTTGTTTTTCCTTTATTTTTTTCATCACATTTTGCTCTGCCAGCGCCGATTCAATATGGCTGGGATCAATCAATCCAGCATGGCTAAGTTTTTTACCCAGAGGTTCCTGATTCTTCAGGAATTCCTGAAGTTGCTCGGGTTGTATATCTCCCCGATCAACCAGAATCTCTCCAATCCTTTTATACTCAGAATTATCGTCCAAAATATTGATATTAATTTCGCAACTATCGTCGACAAAAATAAAAACATCCTCGATGGCGTTTCTTCCTTGATCAGTCGTCAATACAATATCCCACCAAGTATAGCAGTTTTCCGGATTCAGTTCTGACAATAGCGGAATACGTTCAACAAATGCTGTGATTTGACTTACTCCTAGCGTTTGAAGCTCGCCTAGCAATAATAATGGATTGGTACCATTGGTAAACAGATCCAGTTGGGGGCGAAAACGGATTTGATAAGTGATGAGTTCCTTTTTAGAGAAGTCTTCATTGATAGGCAAACTGTCTTCTTCTTCAAATAATTGAGTTTTGGGAATATATTTATCAAATTCAGATGTAATATATTTTCTTTTTTCTATATTTTCGGTTGTATCGTTACCCATATCATCCAGCATTTTACCAATTTGATCATGAGCCTCCAATGTTATGGCAATCAGATCATTTGTGACAGGAATTTCTCCATCTCTCACTTTTGCGTACACAGTTTCGATGTTATGTGTAAATTCAACAATATCTTCAAATCCAAACATTCCACCGGATCCTTTAATCGTGTGCATTGCTCGGAATGCGCTATCGATGAGTTCATGTTTATCAGGGTTTTCTTCCAATTCAAGCAATGACTCTTCCAATTCAGACAGGCGTTCATACGCTTCTTCTTTAAATAAGCTCACGTTTCGACGGTCTTCCAGCTCCCGTTGATTTTGCTGATTTTCCCCTGTTTTCATGGCATGCTCGCATTATACGTAAACATATGTCTATATCCTTCAAGACGTTTAAATCTAGTTAATAGTAAAACTATTTATCCTTCTTTTATCCCAATACTTTTTTTATCACGCCGATCAATTGTTCTGGTTTGAATGGCTTTACAATCCAACCCGTTGCTCCGGCTGTTTTGCCAGCCTGTTTTTTTTCTTGTTGTGATTCTGTGGTCAAAAAAATAATCGGGATAAATTTATATCTGGGATTTTGTCTAATATTTTTTATTAATTCAATGCCATCCATGTTGGGCATGTTCAGATCAGTTAAAACCATATCAGCTTTTTTGTCAGATAGTTTTGATAATGCATCCACTCCGTCGATAGCTTCGATGACCTCGTATCCTTCATTTTTTAAAGTAAAGGAAACCATTTGACGAACACTCGCTGAATCATCGACTGTTAAAATGACTTTGCTCATATCGCCCCCAAAAAATGACTTAAAAATTAAATTGATATTTGATTTATTATATTATAAATTATATTTAACTAAAATGTTTATTTCTAATTTAATGACATAACATTATCACTTTATCGGCAATTGAATTTAATGGAAGAATATTATCTACACCTCCAATTTTGATGGCTTCGTTAGGCATTCCAAATACAACACACGTTTCCTCATTTTGTGCAATGGTTTTTGCACCTTGTTCCTTTAATTCCTTCATGCCTTTTGCCCCATCATCTCCCATGCCAGTCATAATCACACCGACAATATTTTTTCCGCCATATCGAGATGCTGATCTAAAAAGAACATCCACCGACGGCCGATGTCGACTGACTAGAGGACCATCTTTTACCTCAACAAAATATCGAGCACCGCTTCGTTTAAGCAAAGTATGTTTGTTGCCAGGAGCAATCAATACGTGTCCTTGTACAACGGAATCATTATTTGATGCCTCCTTAACCGATACTTGGCAGATGTTATTCAATCGGTTGGCAAATGCGGTTGTAAAGTTTTCCGGCATATGTTGCACAACTACAATGCCCGGCGAATTATGTGGCAAAGCTTCTAGAAAGATCCGTAATGCTTCCGTTCCGCCTGTGGATGCACCCACTACTACTACTTTTTCCGTTGTCTGAACCATGGCCCTTGAATCAGCTTTGGCCAAAACCGCATCTGCCGAAAGTTTTTTGGCGGGTTTAATCAATTTAATTGGTTTCACGACTTTTTTTCCACCGAGAACATTGACTTGTGCCGCTGCTTTAATGGTATCACAGATGACGACTTTAGATTCCTCAAGGAATTGTTTGGTGCCTATCATTGGTTTATGCATCACTTCCACAGCACCATATTCAAGGGCTTTCATCGCTGTTTCAGATCCCTCATTTGTTAGACTTGAGCAGATAACTACTGGAATGGGGTGCTGAGTCATAATTTTTCGTAGAAACGTTATCCCATCCATACGCGGCATTTCAACATCCAGGGTGATAACATCCGGAACATTTTTCTTTAGTTTCTCTGCCGCGATATAGGGGTCTTGTGCCGTATCAACCACTTCAATGTGCCGATCAGAATTCAGCACTTTTTCAAGCGTCTGTCGAACAATGGCCGAGTCATCGATGATCATAACTTTTATTTTTTTCATAATTTTCCAAGATTACCCGTCATTTAATATAATATAATAAATATTTAAATAATTATTGCTATTAAAAATATATGCCAATTTAAAAACATAAATATTTGATACATTTTCAAATAATGACTAAAATCTCACATTATAGACTTTTTCACACCCTATTCTTGGTTGGTCACAGTGAGAACGTTTACTGTCATCCTGAGGAGGGTATGACGAAGGATCTCTCAGGGCTAAAATGAAAATCCTTAAGTTCGTCAGAGTTCCCACTAGAATGACACTGATTTTTAAAAAATCTAACCAAGTAAAGGTCAACTTTAAATCCTAAAATGTGTGATAAGTACTAACTTGTTTTTATATAAACAGTTGGGTAGACTGGCTTTAATGGTAATTTCATTCCTTGTATAGATTCAGAATGCCCTTGAAAAAAATAGCCTCCAGGAACCAAATAATTTAATATACGTTTTAATATTTTTTCTTGTGTTAATTTATCAAAGTATATAATTACATTACGACAAAATATAATATCAAAACGCTGTTTTAATCCAAAATCTGTTTCCATAAAATTCAACTGTAAGAATTTTACTTGGTTTCGTATTTCGGATGTAATTTTAATAATCTGGTTATTGCGTACTTTGCTTTTTAATAAATATCTTTTTTTCATGGAAAGCGGAATCGGTTCCGCTCGAGACTCGTGATACACTGCTTGGTGTGCCGTTTGTAAAACTTCCATTGAGATATCCGTTGCCAGTATAGAAAAGTGCAAGTTTAAATTCTTTTTTAAAGCAGTATAATCATTTAGGACCATGGCGAGGGTATAAGGCTCTTCCCCGGTAGAACAACCCGCACTCCATAGTTTTATCTCTTTATAGCTTGTATCAATATTTTTAATTATTTCAGGTAATGCATGTTTTGTTAAAAAATCAAAATGACTGCCTTCGCGAAAAAACTCTGTTTTGTTGGTCGTAATTTTATCAATAAAATATGGTATTTCACTGGAAAGCCCTTCAGGACTAAAAAGATAATCGCAGTATTCTTTAAAGGTCTTAATTTTAAGAAAACGCAGGCGTTTCTGCAGCCGTGATTCCAGAAGTGTTTTTTTTGCTTCCGGCATTTTGATTCCATATTCCTTTTGAATAAATTCACTCAGGCGTAAAAAATCCTTATGTGACAATGAAATAATGTTTATACTGTTTCCAACCTGCTGATTTATTAATACAGCGTATAATGTTGGTGATAATAAGGACATACGGCTTACCATAATTCAATTTCAGTTTCTTTTTCTTTCTGTTTTTGAATAGTTTGCTTCCAGTATTTGTTATCACGTTTTCTTATTTTATCAGTTTCTCTGATTCCGATTTTTTTAACATAAACAGAATAATCACTGCCATAAAATCGAATGACCCTGCCGTGATTTCCACCAAGATCGGAAGTTACTAATTGTATTTTTTCATTTTCCAAAAACTCCTTAATAAATCTTGTATTCACTTCACCCACACAGAAAAAACCGGTTTTCTTGGCTGTAGGCTGCAAAACATTGCCGCCACCGAATGCTTTTGCCTTGATGTATTTTCGAGCTGCCCCCTGGTTAATCATGCCGTTGATGATAATCTCCATGGCATGAACTCCATATCGACCTGCTTCAGTGAGGCACAGTGCTCCATCCTTCATATAGCGCTTATTGCTGAGTAAAAAGTGGTTCATTCCCATAACTTTGTTTATGGGATCATACAGACACGCTGATACACATGAACCTAAAAGTGTCGAAATGATAATTGGTTTGTCTGTTATGTAATGATCACCTGGATCAAGTACATACCGCTTTTCATTTTTTATATGCTGAACTCTCATCGTATAAGTATCAACCCATTGTTTAATTTTTAAGCCTAATATGTGATTATATTAGAATACTCATTAACATCAGATCCCATAGAATCGCCTTCTGATTAATTCTACTTCTTAAGTGTTCCTATAAAATTTGTTTATACCTTACATGTTGATCGTTGCTCATTAAGTATCTACCGACTTAAAACATAACCAATCCAGACGCGAATAACCTGCTGTTTCAATTATTTTATAAAAAAGCGGTGAGCATTCTCCATATAGAGAAAACTGTTTACCGGAATCCAACGCCGTTTTATAGGCGGAGTAAAAAACCTGGATGCATGATATATCAATGGTAGTAACATCATTTAAATCCAATTTGCAGTTATCAACGTATTGTAATGAATCAGCCAATGCATCTTTCAAAGGCAAAGCACATTGGATGGTAAGATCGCCTTTTAATCTTAGAATTCCTGTTTTTTTTTCATCGTCCACCCTAAAATCCATTTGAGATTGAAAACTACTAGTATCTACCATATGGTTCCTCCTTATTTCGAGCGGGTAAACTCAAAAAAGATATAAACGTCTGAACATCAAGAGTATAGAAATTATCCTTGCAAGCTGCCATTTATGCACAATGACATAATATTAAGTCTGCATTTATATCAGCTTCAACACAGTACTTAACATATTTTATATCACAGTCGTTTCAAAGACAATGATTTTTTAAGATTATCAAAAAGAAAGGTTTGCTTTTGTCCAGTAAGACATCGTAGTAGTTTCAATAAAATCAACTAGTTAATATTGATATTATTGAAACAAGCATGCAAAAACGTTTAAACGTAGTGGTTGATTTTAAGCGAGTAAGCTGGATATTGTTGTCCGGTTGTTAGTCCGGATCTTTGGCAAAAACAGAGAGTAGGATGGGCCTGGTTTGAATGTTTATATGATTAACTTATTATTTTTTCTTCAGTTTAAGATCTCGTTTCTGTTTGTATAGACGTATGATATCAAAAAGTAATTCTCTATCTTCGCCCAGTTCCTTAAAAAACAACTCGTGGCTGCGAAGTTTTTCTTGAATGGTTTCAATATTTATTTCGTGTTTTAAGGTTTGTAATTGCTCTTGCAAGCTTTCCAGGCTTATGATCGGTGGTTCATCCGTGTCAATAAGCTCAATTTCTTCATCAAGCTCTTGAACGCGTTTATGACGTTCTCTCATTTTATCCCTGTTTTTTAAAAACGCCTCTCTTCTTTTTTCATCTGACTGCATGGATGACTCCTGAAATTAGCTTTATGATATATAATATTCTAACTTAAATCAAATTATTAATTTCTTGGATGAAATACATATGATGGTTATTATCTTTTTTATTATAGCCCGGATGAGCAAATGGTTCATCATTATTTGGAGAATATTCTTATTCCAAGAATTTTTTTGAGTCAAAGCAGGTCTCAATGTAAAACTCGCCATATTCTGTTTGGAAAGGGATGACGATCACTCTATCCTTAATTGAATGAATCAGTTCGTGGTCATTGCCTTTCGATGTTACGGGAATTCCGGCGGAAAAATGGAAACCAAGTTTAACTAGCTCTTGCCTGGCATCTCCACTTACCATATTGACTATTTCTCCAACCATATCGACGATTTCATCAGTAAGGCCGTCATATTCTTCGCTAAACATCTGGTATGCCACTCTGAGAATACATTGTGTCGAAAAACTAATTCCAATGCTGCCTTTGCATTCTCCACTTACCGAGATCACCGAGGAAATATCTCCCAGACCTTTATTGTTGCCCAACTCTTTGAGATATGGCTTTCGTGGTTTGGAATCCATATAGGCCATCATTTTCAAGACTTTTCTGGTGGCAAAAATAAATGGATTGAGATATTCGACTTTCATGAATATAAATTTTTTTTATAAAGTCATTGTTTCAAGTCACCCTGAATAAATACTGTTCCAGGATAATCCTGTTTGTGTCGAAATTTTAAAATATCCTATACTGAGCACTGATTTAAGTAAAGTAAATATCGCAGTCTGATGTAAGATATCACCATGAATTGCGGGTATAAGTCCATATATGGACTAAGTATCCGTTGACAATCGCTGTATTCTTTAACCTGAACAAAGAAGTCAGTAGTCTATTTACATTCGTTCCTTAAAACTAGATAATATAATAGAAATAATGTTATATTAAAATAATTATCCATTGAAATTAGTCAAATACGATACTTAATCATTTTATGAACAAAAACGATTGGATCGATCTTCATTTACACACCTTAAAATCAGACGGTACACTTACACCGAAAGAGGTTATTCAACTGGCTGTAAAAAATAAGATTAAGATTGTGTCCATAACTGATCATGACACTATTGCCGGTATTGAAGAAGCTAGGGAAGCGGCTGACCATTTTGAAATAAAATTGATACCGGGAATTGAAATCAGTTCCGAATACAAGGGAGGAACGCTTCATATTCTTGGTTATGGCATTGATATAAATAATAAACAGTTACTAACCAATTTGGCTGAATTTCAGGACATTCGGAAAAACAGGAACGTAAAGATTGTAGAAAAACTCAACAGTTTGGGTTTCAACATTCTTATTGATGATATGTTCAAAAGGTTCAACGGCATAAAAAGTCTGGGTAGGCCCCACATTGCCAAAATGATGCTGGATAAAGGATATGTTATCAGTATTGATCAAGCATTTAATAAATACTTGGGACGAGGCAAGATAGCATTTGTAAGAAAAGAAACGTTCACAGCTGAAGAATCGATAAAAATAATTCATGATGCTAACGGCTTGGCTGTTCTCGCACATCCTATAACTTTGAACCTAAGCGGTGATGCTTTTGATCGTTTTTTAAAGAAACTGATCGGTTTTGGTTTGGACGGTATGGAGGTGTACGCATCATTGCACAATACGAATCAAGTAGACATGTACAAAAATATTGCCTTGGGCAATGATTTGTTTATTTCTGCCGGATCTGACTTTCATGGTGATATCAAGCCGGATATTCAGGTTGGTTATTGTCAGAATAATCAACGAGTGACCGTTGACATGATTACCAGCGGAATAAGCAATCCCATCTTTTCCTAATCCTAGCTAATATTTATCTGTGATCATTCAAATGAGTTCAACTGAGGAAAAAATCAACAGTGATCCCTTTTGTCTTCATATAATCTACTATTCTGATGTTCACGGACGATTTTTATCGAAGAACCATAAAAAAGGAGATAAACCGTCTCTTGGATTAGACCGTTTGTCCACCTATGTGAAGAAACTAAGGCAGAATGGTAAAAACATCCTGCTGATCGATAATGGCGATACCATACAAGGAACCCCTCTGGTTGATCTGCATGACTTTAATACGCCAAGTGGTAAAAAGCACAATCATCCGATTAATATTGTTCATGACGAATTGGGTGTAGACTGTTTTATTGTTGGCAACCATGAATTTAATTTCGGTATTCGTCACCTCAATCAGATTCGGAGAAATTCAAAAATCCCATGGTTGGCAGCAAACATTCTTAAAAAAGGGTCTAATAAGACTTATTTTGAACCGTTTAGAATTTTTAAATTCAACGGCTTGAAAATTGGAGTTCTTGGCTTAGTTACGGATTATGTTTCTCGTTGGGAAAGCACTGAAACAATTCAGGGCATTGAATTTAAAAATGTCATCGACACAGCCCAAACCATTATCCCTCAACTCAATAGAAAATGTGACTTCCTAATTGTATCTTATCATGGTGGATTGAAAAAAAATCCTATCACCAATGAAAAATGGACTGTGGTTAATAGCAATGAAAATCAGGCTTTGGAGTTATGGGAGCTTTTTCCAGAGATTAATCTACTACTGACTGGTCATCAACACAGGTCATTAGTCTATCAACCTGAAAAAGCGAAAAAAGCCACTATCATACAACCATCCTGTTTTGCAAAATGCTGGGCTCACATTCGTTTAACAACAGATACTATTGCTAAATCATCTTTAAAGAAAACAGAAAAAACAACTTTCACTATAACTCCCAAAATAATCGATAGCCAGGACATACCACCTGATCCTATTTTTGGAAAAATTTTAAAACCGCACCAGAAATATGTTGATACAATTTTAAATATGCCCTTGGGATCAGTTGATAATAGCTTCGTCATCAACGATCCTCTGAAAGATGTCTGGATAAATAAACATCCGTTAATTCAATGGGTTAATAACTTAATATGTGAAACAACCGGTATTGATATTTCAGGTAGTCCTTTGTTGGATTCTAATTTAAAAGGAATGAAAGGCAAAATAAAAATAAAGGATATTCTTCGGTACTTTTTTTTTCAGGATACCATCTGTGTATTAAAAATTAATGGTAAAATATTGAGATCCGCTTTAGAACAAGCAGCGGGTTTTTTTTGGTTAATAACAGGGGAAAATGGTAAAAAGGAAATTGATATAAACCCGGATTGGCGACGTTATAAAATATTAAGCTATAATTACGATATGTGGGATGGGATAAACTATGGTTTTGATATCCGGAAACCGGTTGGAAACCGATTGGTCTGGCTAAAATATATGAAAAAAGAGATTCGTGACAATCAAGAGTTGTATGTGGCTGTAACCTCTTTTCGATCCGGTGGTGCTTTTTATACCATGTTTTCTCCCGAGTTAATCGTTCAGGATTTTCCAGTTAAAATTACAGATCTGATGGCTAATGATTTACTAAAAAAACAGCATCTTACGATCAATCCAATTCAGAACTTCAAAATTATATATTAGAATAAAAAATAAACTGATTCTAAAACTCCATTACAAATAAATAATCAATCCAGGTGTTACTATGTCATCGATTATTCAAACAATATCGTACACAAGTGAAGAAGCAAAACCATTGATGGAAAAGTTCGGCGAACATATTGGCATACATAATCTGACTTTTGTTCTAACCGGAGGCGATGTAATCGAGGGAATAATATCTGAAGTAGGAAAGGATTTTATTACTGTCATTGAAGGAGAACGTGATACTATTATTCCAATATCAAATATTCAGTATTTTCAGTACTCACGATAAATATCGCAAATTGATAAATAAATTGATTTCTAACGATCCCAAAAATTATTGATTTTATTGTTTTTTCGTTTCTCATACAACGAAGTAAGAAATTCAATTAATGAGAACTCCCCTGAATAATAAATAGCAAAAATAACATCTTGTTGTTCAAACACTTTGTAAGTTTGTTCTCTATATATTTCTTAGCTCACAGAAAGATATCTATTGTGGTTTCAATTAATATTATATTAAACGTTGAATCACCAATATGATTCCTCCATGCTTGTAGTCGTTGAAATAATAAGTTTTTGTTTCTTTAACCTGATATCTCTCCCTTATATCCGATTTAACATCATCCCATTCATCTTTCCACTTTTTTCCTTTCCATAAAATTAAATATCCCTTTGGTTTCAAGAATCGATCACTATGGGTGAATATACCCTTTATTTGATCGAAAGCTCTTGATATAATAAAATCGTAACGATAGCTAAGACCTATATATTTGGCCAGATCTTCCAAGCGACTGTTAATAGGATGAAAGTTAGCTAGTTTTAGTTGTGCCTTTGCATTTTCTTGAAACAGAATCTTTTTTTTCGATTTATCAACCGAGCTAATATCCAGTTTTTGATCACAAATCGCTAAAAAAATTCCTGGAATCCCTGCTCCCGAACCAAGATCAAGAATATTTCCGGTCAATTTTATGTCGGAAAAATGGTTTTGATTTGTATCAAAGGCCATCAACGAATCAAACAGTAGCTTTCCGATCATTAAATTTCGGTCTTTAATGGCAGTAAGATTTATTTTTTTATTCCAATGGGATAACAGATCAAGATAACGTGATATAGCTTCGATCTGTTGAGTATCCAGAAGAAGGTCTGGAAAATCTTTTTTTATTTTTTCTTCAATTTGGACTGTTTTTCGCATATCACAGCCATAAAAACGACCAGTCGGCAAAAATCGCAGTATTATCACACGATTGGCGTCAAGTTAATGGAAAGGAATTAGTAAATTGTAATCAGATGAATTGAATCTGACACAATTCTAATATCAAATAGATAGTGTTCTATCAATAAATTCTAATTCTGATTTTGGGAACGACGCAAAACAAGTTTCCTGTTAATTATTTGTTTAAGAGTAACCATTTCACTTCGTTCAATAGGAACCAGTAATGGCAAAGGATATGGCAGAAGAATTAGATCTGGAAGGTCTGGATGACCTGGATCTTGGCGATGATATAGATTTGGACTTAGATGATTCGGACTTTGATCTAAACGGTGATTCCGAAACGTCCGCAGAAGCGGACGGTATCGATTTCGACGATACTGATCTTGGAGATATCTCCGACGCCGAAGGTGGAGCTGACGAAGATCCTGACATTGATCTGGAAGACGGAGATTTGGATGGAAATGGCGACCTAGACTTTGATATTTCAGATAATGATGAGGTAGATAAAACTGAGATGGACTTGGAAGACATCGGTGGGGAAACAGATGATCTGGATATCGATTTGGGAGACGATATTGACATTGGCGATGAATTGGATCTGGGTGATACTGATGATCTGGAGTCTGAACTTGGCAAAACTATTGATATCAGTGATGAAACGGACAGTCTATCCGATGAAATGAATTTGGAAGATATTGATGTAACAGATGATACTGGAGGAGATGTTTCCGATGATCTTGGTTTAGATGCAGTGGAAACCGATCTTGATTTGGATATGGACGGGGATTTGGATCTCGATCTGGACGGCGATACAGAGGCAGACTCTGGGGCGGAACTGAGCTTTGAGACTGATATTGATATAAGCGATGACGACGAAGGAGAACTTGATTTGGATTTGGATATTGCTGATGACTCCGGGATTGATGAAGAAACCGAATTGGATTTGGACGACGATTTGGATCTTGATCTGGCGGAAGAAACACCTGCCGGTAGCAGTGATACTTTAGATCAAGATGAAACTGAAAATCTGGATATAGCGGATGATACTGGATTGGATGAAGAGACGGAATTGGATCTGGATGATGATATGGATATCTCCCTTGACGAAGTAGATACCAGCAATGAAGACTTTGACCTGGAATTAGATGATGCAACTGAAGATGAGTACACTGAAACGACTACAGCTTCTCTCGACTTGTCTTCACTTGAAGATGAGTTAGGAATCGAAGAATCCGATTTGGTTGAAGCACCTAAAATTAAAAAGATTAAAGAAGTAGAGTCGGAAGACGAACTGGAAAGAGAGTTGGCAAATATTGCGAATGATGTTGAAACCGGGAAAGAGGATATTGACGAGGAGCTAGACATCGATCTTGAAGATGATTCAATGTCAGATTTATCATTGGAACTGGAAGAAGATGAAACATCGTCTGTTACTTCAGAAATGGATAGTATGGTACTGGATGAATCAATGGAAGTAATGGATCTGGAACCGGAAGAAGGCGGCACTGATACTATTGAAGATATGGATTCTGTTGAAGAAATTCCAACATTTATGAAAGAAGATACCGGTGAATCAACACCTGATTTAGATGATAACATCATTGATTTAAAAGACATTTCTGATACAGAAGATCTTGATTTAACAGAAGAAGTACTTGGAAGCGATGATATTGATGACAGTATGATAGAATTGGAAACATCATCTTTGGACAGTAATGATTTGGCTGATACCGAAATGGAGATGCTGGACATGGAAGAAGGTGCTGAAGATGACATTGATACAGAAGGCGAGCAGGTTGTACTAGAAATGCCAGAAGAAGATTTTACAGCAGAAATCGAACAGGATGACATGGAAGATCAACTGACTGTGCCAGAAATAGGTACAGAAAGTATCATTCAACCTTCTACTGCACCCCAGGTAGAAGCTTCCTTAGTAGGGCATGATCTCTTGTTTAATTTGCGACATCAACTTACTGTTGAAATTGGAAAAGCCAGCCTTAAAGGCCAGGATATCACCAATCTTTCGTATGGCTCAATTATTGAATTAGATAAAAAAATAGGTGATCCTGTGGATATTATTTTAGGGGAAAAAACTATCGCCCAAGGAGAAGTGGTTCAGATTAACGATGAACAACTGGGGGTTCGCATTACAGGAATCAGTTTTTAAAATACAACTATCACCATAAGAAATCTTGAAACACTATCATTAATCAACAGCTGACAGGAATTTACGCATGACTGCCCATCGATCGGTAAAACTATATGACATTACACGCGGAGAGAAAATAAAGTATGGGTATTATGCAGCCTTGGAGACTGTTTTTCGGCAGTATATCGATGAATTGGAATCCTATTTTTACGATGAGTATAAACTGACTTTTGATTTTAACTATAAAATTAAAACCGGTCTTAAATTCAAAGAATACTTAAATTCAGTTGTTTATCCATCACCACTTTTTGTTTTTAGCCTTTCACCATTGATCAGAGATTGCTTGTTAAAGACCGATAATCGGATCATCAATCTCATTCTGTCCCGTGAAGATCTATTTAAAAACGGGAGAGCAGCAATTTACAATGGATTTCAGATTGACAGCCACAACTGCCATCATGTCAAAAACACTGTTGATTCTCTTTTAAACCTGTTTCAAAAGAGCTGGGCCGGTATTTACTCAGTGGAAACAAGATTGAAAAAACTGATATCCAACCGTATTAAAGCAAAAATCATGGATACTACGGAATCGTGTGTAGTGGTAACCTTAACCATGCGTCAAAAGAAGTTTAAGTCAGTTTGGGAATTCTGTCTTTCCAATTATCAATTGGATCGTATAATTGATAAGCATGGATCCAGGGGACTGCTGGCTTCAAAGGACAGTATTCTAAAAACGTCTAAAATCAAAGAGCATTTCACCAATGTTTTATTGGAAAATTCCAAATATGAAATCAGGGGGATTATTGGCCATCTGGATATTTCGCACAAGGAACTCCTGAAGAGTTATCAGAACAAAAAAATCCTGCCTATCAGAAATGAACTCGATAATAATGTGATTGTCCATATGAATGGACATCCCATTCTATCTGGTGACGCCGGGGAAACCAATGGACGCCTTTCTATGCAGATTAACGGAAAATACACCAGTATGAAGTCCGATATCCGCCAATCGAAAAAATCCTTTTCAAAATTGCACTTTACAAAAAAATGACTGTTTAATAATCGGTTAACCTTTTAATATGGTATTAATCCTGATGACTTTTTCGTCCAGGTACTCACTTTCCAATAAATCTTTGACCAGACATACGGACCGGATTCCCTGTTTCAGAACGATTTCCAAATTAGCTTCCGTAATACCACCCAAAGCCACGTGAGGAATATTCAAATGCTGAGCAGCAAAACACGCATATTCAAGTCCGGCTATTGGTTCGTGAAGTTTGGTCGTGGTTTTAAAGACCGGTCCTACACCAATATAATCGGCACTTGTTTGTTCAGCTTGTTTTCCTTGCTTCGAATTATGAGTTGAAAAACCGATAATCTTGTCCTTTCCCAGTATTTTCCGAGCTACATCCACCGGTAAATCGTTTTGGCCTAGATGAACACCATCCGCATCAACGGCCTGACATAAATCAACATGATCATTTACGATCAGAATAACATCGTTTTGCTGAGTTAAATGTCGTATCTTCTTTATTTCATAAAACATGCTTTGTTTGGTCTGAGTTTTATCTCGATACTGTATGATCTTCAAACCGGCTCGGATCATTTTCTCAACAATGGCTACATTGCCAGATGAATCATATTGTGTAGCAGTGATGCCATACAACTCCCCATCTTGTAACAACTCTCTTATTTTGTCTCTTTTGGTCATATTGAATAAATTACTGATATATTTTGATAGTATTAAATTTTCCTGACAATTAATAATAACACTATAAAAAACGACATTATCGCCTTACTTTATGTTAGTATAATAAATGAATGCCATTAGAGTTGTTCAGTACATGAGTGTTAGATTTATATGAATTGACACTGCTCAAGGATTTTTGCAAAATGTCAGGTAAATTTTCAAATTAACTGTCCATTAATTGATTATCTGGGGATCTTTCATGCGTTTTCTATTAATAAACCCTTATTGCCCCATTACCGAAGGTCCTACACCACCTTTGGGCATTTCTTTTCTGGCGGCTGCTTTGGAAAAAGCAGGCGTTGATGTCAAAATTCTTGATCTAGTCATATTTCCTTACAGCCAAAAGTTTTTAAAAGATGTCCTTTCAAACTTTGAACCGGATATTGTGGGCTCAACCGCTGTTACTATGACATTTAATGATGCCATCCAAGTAATTAAAGACGTGAAGGCAATCAATCCTGATATTTTGACTGTCATGGGAGGGCCGCATGTCTCGTTTTGTGCAAAAGAAACACTGGACGGCTATTCGGAATTAGATGTTATTGCCCTGGGGGAAGGTGAAGCCACTATTGTTGAGATCGTCGAAGAATATAGAAACAGTAAAGACTGGAGCCGCATTAAGAGTCTGGCTTATCGAAGTGGTAACGATGTTATTATCAATGAAAAGCGAGATTTTTTGGATGTAAATACTCTACCGCTTCCAGCCCGACATCTGCTGCCATTAGGGCGGTACAGGGCTTTGCATACACCCATCAGCATGACAACCAGCAGAGGGTGTCCCCATCGGTGTATCTTTTGTGTAGGACGTAAAATGGTTGGGGCAAGGGTTCGTTACCGAAATCCCATCGATGTTGTAGATGAATTTGAATATCTCACTACACTTGACTTTCCCCAGATCAACATTGCCGATGATCTCTTTACTGCCAAAAAAGCGCATTGTTTGACTATTTGCAACGAAATCATTCTTCGGAAATTAAACATAAAATGGTCATCCTTTTCCAGGGTGGACACTATTTCTCCCGAAGTACTTGAGGCTATGCGGGAGGCCGGATGTACATCAGTAAGTTTCGGTGTGGAAACGGCCAATGTGGACATACTAAAAACGATTAAAAAGGGTATCACCCTTGAAAAAGTGAAACGGGCTATTCGCATGTGCAATGAAGCTGGAGTAGAACCACACGTATCATTTATCCTCGGTTTGCCGGGCGAAACCGAAGCCTCCCTGATTGAAACCCAGAATTTTGGCAAAGAAATTGAGCAAATAGGCGCGTGTTATGGATTTCACCTACTGGCACCTTTCCCTGGCACGGCCATTCGTGATGAAAACGATAAGTACGATCTGGATATCATCACAGATGATTGGTCCCAATATCATGCTAACAGAGCCATCGTGGAAACATCCAATGTCAACAAAGACATGCTGAATATTATTGCAGAACAATGGGATAAAGATACACACGAAAAACTATTTCAAATTAGAAATAAAATGGATAGCGGTGAAGCAACCGAAGATGAAGAATGGCAAATTAAAAACCTAGAACGTTTTCTTTTCTTGTATCAATTAATGATGGATAAAATTATCGAAGAGAACGGAACCTGGATAAATGGTGTCGATGCAGTATCAGATAACGAAGTTTTAAAAACTTTGGCCAACAAAATACATATACACATGGAAAAAACTCCTGATGAAGCTTTCGATATCTTGGACTATGCATTTAAACGCAGTAGCATAAAATATATACATAGTAATCGACAGATTCGATGGGAATGGCAGAATTATTTATAATTAACATAGATATCTTAAAGCTAATTTTGCTTCTCGAATTGACGATGGGCATTAACCGATTTGATAGCATTCAGCTTAACCAGCACTCTTTCCAACTGTTCTGCCCCATCTACCTTAATGGTAAAATTACGATGACTTGTTTCATTGATTAAACGCAAAGTGTCTTCAATAAGATCAACTTTAGCAGCAACCAGCACTTTCATTATCTGTAGATTTGTTTTGATATGATTATCAAAAGTCAAGCCGATTTTGACCGGTAACTTTTCGGACGAGGACTTTACCCAATCAACTTCAACTAGTCTGTCGGGATTAAATCCTTGGGTTCTTATATTTACACAATTGGCCAAATGAATAGACACCCCTTTTCCCTGGGTAACCAAACCAACGATCTCGTCACCTTTCACCGGATTACAACAATTTGCATAGCGGACCATGATGTCATCAATTCCGGTGATACGAACCGCTTCCCTTTTCTCTGATTTTGTTTTATCGCTTTTAACAGCACTTCTATAGACAGCCTGCTTTTTCGAAGCCGGTGTGTCAAACACTACATCCAGTTGATTAACATCCTCCTTTCCGTAACCAATATGAATATAAAAGCTCTTGATATCCTGGTAACCGGCTTTATCTAAAAATGCTTTTAATTCGGCTGATTTCAGTACTTCCCGGAGCTTTTTGCCGATCTTCGCAACTTTTTCAGTAAATAGCTCCTTTCCCAGTATTTCGGCTTGTTCACGTTCCTCCTTTTTAAGATAAGAGCGTATTTTAGAAAGTGCCCTGGAGGTTACTGCATAATGCAACCAATCTTTAGATGGATTCTGTTTTGAAGAGGTCAAAACTTCAATCTTATCCCCTTGTTTTAGCTTGGTTTTGATGGATGTATTTCGTCCGTTTACCATAGCTCCCACGCAGGTATGCCCAATCTCCGTATGAACTGCATACGCAAAATCTATCACACAAGCACCAGATTGCAGTTTGATGATTTTGCCCTTAGGTGTAAAAACATAGACAAAATCAGAGTACAGTTCCCGCGTAAAAATTTCCAAGGACTCATTGGCATCAATGGAAAAATTTAGACTTTTTGACAAATCTTGTAGCCATGAGGTTTTTTCTATAGAAATCGAATCTGATGAGTTTTTTTCTTTATAAACCCAATGTGCTGCGACACCGCGTTCGGCTATTTTATCCATCTCAATGGTTCGAATTTGAACATCAAATCCGATACCGTCCTTTGAATAGACATCAATATGCAATGACTGATAACCGTTGGGTTTGGGGAAAGAAATATAGTCCTTAAAACTCTCCGTAACAGGGGTATAAAAACTACTGATCAGTCCTAACACCTTGTAGCATTCATCTATGTTGTTGACGATGATTCGAACCCCTAAAAGATCGTGCAGTTGATCATAGTCAACACCGATTCTATTTGATTTAAGATAGATCGAATAGTAGTGTTTGATACGTTCTTTTACCTGACCTTTAATATTATGGGATATCAGTAAATTAGTGATTTCATTGTCTAGCCATTTCAGGGTGAGCTGATGTACTCCCTCATTATTAGTGCAGAATTCCTCAATCTCTTTATATTCTTTTGGATGAATGTAAGAAAAGCACAGATCTTCCAACTCGATTTTGATGTGCGATAAACCAAGACGCTCGGCAATAGGAGCATAAATCTGCAAAGTTTCCCTGGCAATTGATTTGATTCTTAAGTTATATAGTCGACTGCCATGGCGCATTCTTACAAGTCTTGCAGCAAGATTAACAAAGATGATACGAATATCCTTGGACGAAGCAAAAATCATTTGTCGCATTTTTTCTGCAATCCTTTCTTTTTCTTCCGGGATATCGGAAACACCCAATATGTTGTGCATGCCGCCAACAATTTCAGCTGTTTCATCTCCTAAAAGATCCCTTATCTCTTCAATGCTGATCTTCCCCTCCAGAAGAATACCGTGTAATAACCCGGATACAACACTTTGAAGGTCCAACCGCAGATCTACAAGGACCTGGGCCACTTCTAAGGCATTCTGGAGATAATTTTTAGGAAAAATTTTAAGATAGGGCTGCGACTTGGCTGCTAAAACGTAGGCTTTTTGAATAGGACTACAATCAATTTTATTTTCAGTGTATTCCCGGAAATCTGCAATGATATTTTCAATACGTACCATTCTGACATTAACCTCTCAGTGTTTTCCCTACAGTTGGTGGAAAATATTAAAGATTCCGTTATTTACCGGATGAGGTTGTTTCTTGGATAATCAGTTCTTCCATTTCTTTTACTGCATTACCCAAATCATCGTTAATGATAACATAATCGTATTGATCCTTATATTGTAATTCTTTATTAGCGTTTGAAACTCTTCTCTCCAAAGATTCTTTGGATTCAGTTCCCCGGGTTTCCAAACGTCGAATTAATTCTTCCATTGATGGCGGTTCGATAAAAATAAAAACTGATTTTATATTATCAATTCGTTTAACCTGCATTGCTCCTTGAACATCAATATCTAATACAACGATTCTACCTTTTTCAATTGTTTCTTCAATATGTTTTTTTGATGTTCCGTAATAATTACCATGAACCTCAGCCCATTCAAGAAAATCACCTTGCTCTATTTTTAGTCTAAATGTTTCTTTATCGACAAAAAAATAATCAACCCCGTCTTTCTCGCTTATCCGAGGCGATCTTGTAGTATGGGATATGGATAAGGTTACAGTTGGAAGTGATGTAATAACCTGTTTGATTATCGTAGTTTTTCCGGTTCCACTAGGAGCAGATATTACGAATAATTTGGGAGTCTGCATCTCAATCGACCGTATTGTCAAATACTTAGAGAGGTAGGAATAATATAGAAGGACGAAGTGCTTCCAGGAAAACCCCTGAAAGCTGCTTATTAATTAAGCCATTACAACGTTAATCTCATGATTAAGGGATGTACTCAAGGTATTTCTAATAAAGTTCAATGTCCCTGTTGCTGCGCTGGCACATCCACTGCACGCGCCTTCATAATGGATATGAACTTCATCTTTTTCAATCTTCACCACTTGAAGTCCACCACCGTCAGCTGCTAAGGTCGGTCTAACTTTTTCGTTGAGCACACCTTCAATCTTTGTTTCCCATTGATCAGCAGGAATGTCTTTAAGAATGACTTCATCACTCGCGCTTTTCAGGGCTTCCATAATTTTATCAATGCCACCCTTCACGTAAGAGACATCGGTAAATTTATTCTCAAACATCAACTTAACCGATTGTATGGTATCATCATCATTCGAATCTGAATAAAGAATGACCTGCGCATATGGGGGGATCTGCTTCAGATTATCCTTTAAAAACTCCGCTGGAAACGAGTATGCGCCGATCAAATGCTCCTTCTTATAATCATCCTGGGTTCGAAGATCCAGAATGATAGGAGGCATATTTTTCTTTCGTTCCTTCAAACATTGTTTCGGATCAATGGCATGTTTTGCCTGATCGAACACGTTGTTGTTTTTAAATTTCATTTTTTTTCCGTGTTACTTCATAGTGAGCATTAAACAGCTGTGGCAACTCTGCCAGAGCGAATACAGCTGGTACAAACTTTCATTGCAACTTTGTTACCATTAGGTTTTTTTACGTTAACTTTCTGAAGATTAGGCAGCCAACGCTTTCTTGTTTTGTTATGGGCATGGCTGACGTTGTTACCCGTAATTGGACCTTTTCCGCAAATTTCACATTTATTTGCCATATCTTTTAAAACGTTTCGGATGGTTTAACGATTCGATTATTCCGTACTCAGGGTAGGAATAACTGATTTTTAATTTAGCCAGAATGCAAAGGAAATTATCTTTTTAAATTATTGAAATGCTTGTCAATAACGCCCTTTTTTGTCTGGTTTCCTTTTTTTAACATTAAATCAGAAATATATCAGCCATCACATATTAAAGCAATCAATAATTTGGATAAATCCAATAATCATCAATTATTGATACTTTTCCAAGCGTAATTGCAGGGTGGCTACATGACGATCCCCCTAATTTATCGGTCATTAAATTGTAGGTACACATTGCAGGATGCAGGTGAACCGTTATCATGCAATTGACTTGGACGTGATTATAGATTTACTTCAGGATTTTTTATCTGTTTGTGTAGGAATCAGTTGGGGAATTTTGCTTTATCAAGGCAATCTTCGTAGGTTTCAACGATAAGACGTCGGATCTCTTTTTTTATAATTTCACGATCGAAATACTTTTTATCCTTTTCAATTAAATACCAGTACAGGCCATTGGATAGATATGTTTCCAACCCGGCACTATCACCTTCTTTGTATTCGTAATCAGCCAGTTTTTCAATATGTCCGTTAAATACTTTTTTTTCTTCACTTAGTTTTTGGGCAACCTTGACCTTTTCAATTTTGGGTAGTTCGGTATTTATTTGAAGTTCAAAGTATGTCAGACAGTTCTTCCAAACCATTTCAACAAAACTATGAAAAGTATGGATTTGATTTAGTTTTTTGATTAGTTCTGTTTTATTTTCATAGGATTTTTCTTTTTGTTTTTTAATTGTTTTAATTCGTCTGTTATCTTTGATTCTTGCGAAATTGAGAAGATCCAATGCCTCTTTCCGGTTATCCACTGAAATGCCATATTTCACATATACCGGCTTATTAATATATCCTTGGTACAATGTTTCAAAAATTTCAGAAGGGGCGCCAATTTCTCCAATTAGATTTTGAAATGAGATGTTCAATACAATGCTTAATGAAGATATACTAAATCCTTTTTCACGCATGTAGCTTGACTTTTCCAGCAACAAATCCAGTTTTTGAAAGTATCCTTCCGGATCATGACTTCTTCTGATTGATATACGTTGGAGATGTGATGTGACGGTTTGTCGGATTTCGTCAGGCGAAAGTACCAAAAAAACATTATGATTTCTGATGACTCCCGTAGTTTGAACATTATTGCTATCTTCTTTATTTCCAAAAAAACAAAGACATTTTAATGCTTTACCGTAGTTTGAGGAAGCAATCTGGTCAACTTTAAATTTTACCTGTTTGAAACTAAGATTCTTTTTAACCGGGACTTTTTCCGCGTATGAAAAACCGGTTTTACTGATATCACAGACAAGGAAAGTTTTACTATTTATGGAAACTTTGATGCCGATCATTTTATTGGTTATCAGGTCAAGCCTGTCCGATCTTCCCTTATATTTTGGATGGCTAAGAGCAATTCTATATCCATTGCCTTCCACCTCCTCGTAGAGTGTACTAAATTTTCTGTCAGGAGAAATGTGACGATTATTAGCTAGGCTGTTTTTCATTATCTGTGTAGAGAATTAATAATAAATAAAATACAATTAGTTAATTATGTTTTAGTCATCTTTCTTTATAATTTTTCGACTGTTAAACAAAACTCCTTAGATTTCCCGGTGTCATTTTCTTCTTGGTAGTTAATCTCTTGAAAATTTATAGTATTTTTACTGTCAATGGTCAATATCGTCGTTGTGCGTGTTCCATATTCAGGACTGGAAATAAAAATGGGTGATAATAATCTTTCCAGCTTTAATCCAACCCCTGTATCAGGCAATTCTTCATCCGGTGCAGGGGATTTGTCATGCATCAACTCCCGTAGTGCATTAAGGTCGATACTGGTGTTTGAGGCTATAATCTCTGAAAGTCTTTTTTTCCCTTTTTTCACCTTTGGCCAGGGAGTATTCAACAAATGATTACATAAACCATGAACACCCTTGGATATTCTTTTAACCTTACCGGTTATGTTTGAAAAATAAAACAGTTGGTCGATGTTTCCGGCAATTAGATTAAATCCATTGTAGAATATATTTTCCACTGTAAGTTTATGCAAATATGAGGATGTTTCTTCCTTACTGGCAAGATAATCAAACACAATATTCCCCCTGGATAAGGATTCTGTTTTGAAAGAGCTTGGATCACGGTAGTTGGTTAAAGTAGCAAAATTTCCCTGACGTGTGATTCCTAGCCAAGTGCCACCACCCTGGAGATCTTTTCCGGCCAGGATGTTCGGACGATTTTTCCAAAAATCGACCGGATTTGCAGGACGACAGTAAAACTCGTCTCTGTTAGCTGCCAGAATAAGAGGATATTCTTCATGTACGTTATAAGCAAAAAGCACCAGACACATTGGATCTATTTCTTTTTATTATATAACAAAATAAAATGATTTTTTCCAAACTCTTAATTCGGCAATCGACTGATTTAACGTGTTTATCATTTTATACTCCTTGTTTTTTAATACCTTAGAGAAGATATTTCATCAAGAAAATTTTGGTATGTAGCATACCGATATACTTGGATCAGGTTTATTTTATTGAACATAAAAATCCATTTTTTCATGGTTTAAAAATTTTCCATTTTGACTTTGCGATATTTGGAAATTTACATGAACAGTTTATGAAAAAACATTATAATTAGCTGTTATTTTTAAATAACTTCCTGATTTTGGTTGAATAAAAGATGATATTAGGATCGTATAGGAAATTTACCTGGAGAGAAAAAAGGTAATCTATGCGGGTGTTGGAATTTCTTCAAGCAATTTTATGAGGTTTTTTATAGATTCTTGTCTCATATCCACATGTTCAGCGCTGGATACTATACTGACGTCAGATTTACTTCGGTATTCAAATAGATCGTTTAGAGTTTGTTTGTGTTGTTTAATTTCCAGGACCAATTGATAGATATTTTTGGCGAAAATGTTTTTAATATCGTTAAACAATCGAACGGGTTCCTCGGTTGAAGGATGTTTATCGGGATGAAGAATAGCCAACATGTTCAAGTGAGGGGTTCCGCTGGTAATTGGATTTTGTTTTTTCCATGTTTCTTTTAAAATCGGAGATAGAAGTGGTGTTAAATGTTTGGTTAAAATATCTAGCACTGGTCTGGCTTCGTTTACCGGAATATCGGTGACAACTTTATTTAAAGCAGGAATTTGATCGACCAGTTCAAACAATAAATTTCTCCATTTTGTATAAGCCTGATTTCCACGTTGCTCGACAGATAGTTCAGGGTCGGTGATGGTCGCTGAATGGAGGAAAAAATTATAGATTCTTTTGGAAATCTTGCTGGAGACAAAAACTTCATTGGGTTCAAACTTTATACCCAGTGAACTGCTGAGCCATCCGATAATTCGATCATAATCAGCTTTAGGTAGTTTTAGAGCTTTTTGTTCAAAAGCTGCGATCTTTTGTGATCGAACAATACCGTCCCTGATTTCTTTCCATTCTTCAACAATTTCATCCCGACAAGATTGGAGATAGAGTAATAGTTCAATATGTTTGTCGATCAGCCATTGCATCAACGGCAGGTATAATTCGATCATAACTTTTGACTCAGGGGTCTTGTTTCTTACCCATGGCAGTTTTTCGGTAGAAAGAATGAGAATAATAGTATTATCTTCCGATGTCAGACTGAATTTTGCGTCAGAGGACCCGCTCACTTTATTGTCATTATTATCAAGACTCCAGAATTCCCCTCCCATATGCGTACAAGCCTTGATATTAAACAATCTATTATCTCCATAATTCAGTTTGACATCATTGGAAAGGGGAAACCAGTAATTTGTTTTTATTTCAGATTCCGGAACAGTATCACCACGCTCTATTCCGCATAGATGAAAGATATTAAATAACATCTGCTTCGACAGATATTCTGTCTGAAACTGAAGGCTTTTTATCAGCTTCATAAACGCCTGACTCATCTGGTCGCGAGTAAATTTGACACGATGCGCTTTGATCAAAGCGGAAAAGGTTGGATAATTCTTATCCGAGAATTTAATAATTCCTAATGTTTGTCCATCTACAGTCGGAGTTGAATCCCTGTAATGATGAATCCCTCGAATCAGTGTCCCAATCCATGTTTTAATAGATTTGGGATCGGTTTTCGATTCGGATTGTATTCCCCCCAACGAAATATTTCTAGATTTTACTTCTTCCAGGAACTTTTGCATTTTAACAACGGAAGAATTGAAGTTATTTTCACACTCCGCCGCAATTAGTGCACATTTTTGTCCAACTTGAGCCAATAAGCGCCTTGGATTGTTGACGCGGTGCATTTTATAAAAATAATCCAGATAAGTGGAAAGGTTGAATTCGTTTGAACGTTCACCTGTTCCAAAAAAAGAGGAGGGAGGGCGTTTCTTGGTACTGGCCGATTTGATTTGCTTTGAAGAATAGCGTTTTTCCAGTTGATTTTGCAGCCCTGTTAACCGCATACGGTATATATTTGGATTAAATAGTTCCAAATCCAATGCCGGTACTGGTTTTTTTACGTCAGAATTGTCCTTTAAAACACGATTGGCAATACCTGTTAGTGAATTACGCCATTCCAGTTTTTTCTTGTCCAATACACCGGCTTCTGAGGTGTTCTGATATTTTTTGTCAAGGTACTGTCTTAAATAAATATTCAGATTTTTTGCGTTTAAAGGAATATTATCCGGCCATTTGATGTTAAATTTAACGTTTAGATAATTCTGAACAATTTTCCATGATTCTTCGTCCCAATCCGGCTCAATCTGGTTATCCAGTTGTTTGGCGTAGATTTGCTGATTCAGAAGCTGTATGGTATTACTGGCTTGTTCCCATAAAGACTTTTGCAAGTGCATAAATTCAAACAGGCGTTCCTGAACCGTTTGGAAAACGTTTTCAAAAATAGATTTTTCCTGGGAAAAACTTTCATCTTCAATGGAGCCATCCTTAAAATTGCGAATGAAACTTTCCATAGGTATCTTTAACACCAAGGCTTTTTTTTCTCCGGCGATTCTAATGCTGGCTGCTCTGGTAGCAGTTGCCGACACGACACCTTTATCACCAACCAACGTTGGTGAATTCATTTGTACTACCACTTGATCGTTTACCAGCACGTCAATAATTCCGCTGCAAAGAATAAAAACATCTCTGCCAGATTCACCTTGGATAATAATTTCGGCCCCCTCTTCAAAAAAACCGAATTCTAATTGATCCTGCAAATCTTTGCCCAGGGTTTCAAGACAACCCCTGGTTAGAGAGTATGAATTCAGCAAATCTGTAGCAAGCTGGGTACATTTTTCGTTTGTTGCTTGAAGGGAAAAATATTTATTTATATCCCATTTCGCCATTCTGAATACGTCTCCTTATTGCCTTGTCGTTACCTAACAAGACTCTTAACTTGTTGTTAATATAAAACAATAATTATAAAGTGATACTCTTAAGTGCCGAAAAACTAAAAGCTCCCAATCTTATTTTCATACTGTAAAAGCTATCTTTTTTCAATAAATAAAGCCTGTAATTTCTGATTTTTAAAGACATTATAAAAGTAAAACTCTAAGAAATATATTTTTGATACGTTTCCCAGCCTTTAACATCACTGGTTTTTAAAATAATCAGTTTTGAGTTGGAGCTTATTTTGTAATGAGGTGATGGTGCCACCACCACATTGTTTGGTATCAGTTCTTTGACTTTAATCAGTTCTTCGACCTGTTCCTTTATATTCGACTGAATCTGCGCTGCCATTATTTTATCGGTTTTACGGGCATACAGATTTCCGGTTTCCTCTAGAAGACCTAGAACCATTTTACCCGGTTTGGTGGCTTCCCTGAGTAACTGCCTAAAACTACCATGTATATGTTTTTTGTCAATTTCAACAATCTCAAGAATTGTTCTATCAAGATTGACCAGTTCTCGTAAAACGCGTGTTACGCCAAGACCGTGAGAAGCGTTTGCCAACATAATCCTGGTGAACTCATCTTCCAGGTATATCTCTTCAACATTGGCCTGTTCCAGCGCTTCTTGATAACGGTTATCCAAAATCTCCGCCACCTTATATGCTCGTTTATTCATACTGCCTATCAGCATGGCAGTCAATACCGTTTGTGCGTCAATTTCTTCATGTGATTTACCCAAGTCGGTTTCAGCTAAAATGACGACTTTTGTTGCATGAACAATACCTGCTTTTTTAAGCACTTCACGGTTAGCAATTTCACCTTGGTACAATTTTATGGCAGTACTATCAGGAAAAGAGGCATAAAACCGCTCTTTTGTTTGTCTATCCACATCAGCCACAACAGAAATTTTATCCCATTCCACAGAATGACTTGGATATTGAGTAATGATAAAATTTAACATTTCAATCAATTGCGGTTTCCATCCGCAAATCATTAAGATCTTGGGATCTCGTTCAGACTTAGGTTTGATGATGATATCTTTGCTTTTTAATTTGTTCATAAAAGCCGACAGTGTCAAATATTCTTCGTCCGGGTCAAAAAGTGGGACTTGTTTTCCGGATTCCTGGGGAATCTGGATGTGTTTACGCAATTCTTCAACAATATCCTGTTCAACTCCTAAGGTCTGAAAACTGTATCTTTTATCATCATACACCAAACCGTTTGCTTTCTTTCTATAAAAATAGATCTTTATCCCCTCAAGTTCAAGCAAAGCATTCAATTCATCCCAATCATATGCCTTATCTAAAAGGCTATTAAACTTGGAATATATCAGGGCTTTTTTATCCGGCTTCTTTTTGTATAGATCATTGATTTTTTGAATAATATGGCTTGGTATAGCTAATGATTCAAAGGTGATTTTTTGATTTTTATGAATCACACCACTAACCTGATAACGATAACGATAAATCTCCAGGTTAACACGTTTCATCATTTCAATATAGGAATTCCAATTATCGGATTTTTCAAGCAATTTTATAATCTGATCTTTTATCAATTCTTCGGAAGAACGAATAATGTTACCATCTCCAATACTTGTCTCAGCTGTACAATCACCAATATTTAACTCCCCTGGGTTAACATCCAGCACGATTATGGCACTATTTTCTTTAATAGTATAATTTGGTGCTGGATGAAATAACGGCAGATTGCTTTCTAAATGCTTAATCTCCATGAGTCCCTGAATGGCTTTGCTGATGGAAACAGACTTTTGGATGTGGTTCATTTTTTCCTGCTTTCTGATGCGTAAATTGCCTGTATTTTCAATAATCCCGATGACAAGACTCTTGTGAACCTTTGCTTTTAATTCCTTGTAAGTTTTTCCGATCACATCTTGTGGTACAGCAAGAATATTTAAAATACCGGTATCCATGGCAAATAGACGTCTAAAAACGCTGTTCATACCGGACATCAATGCAATATTGCATATTAAAGCTTGGGAACTGAATCGATTTAATATAATCTCTTCGACCCCAACATGCTGTAAATAAAGGCTAAATTTTGGTTGAATGATTTCAACAATAGAATAAATATGAGGATTAATTCTTTTTACGGCAATAGTGGCCAGGACTGTTTTAAAATCAACCTCCTCAGCAGTTTT
This sequence comes from bacterium, assembly GCA_041556995.1. GTDB lineage: Bacteria > SAR324 > SAR324 > XYD2-FULL-50-16 > XYD2-FULL-50-16 > JAHJTV01. The sequence continues at coordinate 110,656 of JBFFHJ010000004.1, forward strand.
TCCCCATCTCTCATCAGCCAGTACTAAAACTCTGGCGGCTCTGTTACCACAGGCGTTTAGTAATACCTCTCGGTTGGTATAATCCCCACTAAAGAAATTGATATGGCGTAAATTAGGATCCTGCCGTAGCTCATTTACTTCCTTGGCGTCAGTGTTATTGACCAGTACTACATTCTGGGAATCCTGTTGGTGCAAAAATAGAATATCTTTCAATAATTCCGTCATTCCTTGTCGCCAACCCAATATTAAAAAATGTCTTTCCTTTTTTTTAATCGGTACTAAGCCCAAAGTATTTTTTCGATTTCTTTCTACTAGCCAACTGGTGATGTTACCAGTTAAAACCCCGATATAGACAATTCCAATAAACATTATTACAATCGCCGCCACTTTACCCAAGGACGATAATGGTGATAAATCACCGTATCCGACGGTTGTGATAGTAACGATAGAGAACCACAAGGATTGAAACAGATTATTGATACCCGACTTTGACTCAGATGATTCTAAAATTAACATTAGAAATGCTGCAATTACCAAAAAACTAAAAAAACCGATCAAGGTAATCGCCACTCCACTGCTTTTAATCCTTAATAACCAATTTGCGCGCTTTTTCATTGGGTCATCTATAGCTCAAATTAAATCCCATTGTTAAAAACTGACATTTAAACAATGGTCTAAAAATTACATATTGGATTGTTTATAATTTTAACCGAATATCCCTTGCAGTCAATTATTTTTTAAAAACCGATGCCAATAGAAAACATAACCATCCAGCGATCAAATGAAACTTGTTCGTTGATAACATCGCCTTTTTTACTTTCCCCTTTTATGTACATTAAGCGGGTGTCGATGAATAAAAACTTTTCTCCCCCATACATTCCAAAAGCAGTACTGTAAACCGGTGTTTTTACTGTTTCTTGTATAGTCGTCTCATGAAGGTTGTTTGTCTCCGTTGAGTACACTTTTTTAGTAATTTCCGTTTCAAGTTCGTTATACCCAATGCCAATATAAGCGGTCAAAAAGTCAAAAGCGACTTTGCCGGCACCTTGGAGTGATCTGTAATCCAATGTTTTTAAAACCATAGGCATCTTTAGATCCCCTTTGCATTCAAAGCTTGATAGCGTATTATCCTTGAATACTATTTCAGTGTCTTCTGAAAACATAAAATCGGGAATGATAGTCATTCTTAAGCCAATAAGTCTACCATATATCAACGTAAAATCATAACCCGGCCAATAACCTTCAGTTAGTTCGTAATTGATGGAAACTGACGCATGGATACCAGTTTGGGCAATTAAAAGTGAGCTTTTTGAGATAGATACACTACAAAAAACGATCAACATAAAACGAATCAGAAAATCAGTTTTTTTAATCATCATTACAATTCAAATGATCTCAAAATATCTTAATAAAAAAGGGTATTTTACTTAACAACCGCTTCGTACACAGCCCCTGGCTTGCTAACAATCAAGCCTTTCACTTCCAATGTAGTGAGGGTCGCCAAAAGTTTGTAAACCGGCATATTCAGACCTTTAGCCAACATGTCCTGATGGGCATTTCCGTCTTCCAACAGCTTTAAAACTGCTTTTTCTACAGAAGTTAATTCAGATTGGTCTGCTGGTATTTCCAATTGCACTGTTTGTCGGTCATTTAAGTAGGACGGAAGAACTTCTTCTAAAATATCATCAGCTTTAATTACTAGCTTGGCTGATCCTTTTTGAATTAATCGGTTTGTTCCCAGATGAAACCTGGAATCAGCAGGTCCCGGAAGTGCAAACAATTCTCTGTTTTGTTCCAATGCATAACCGGCAGTGATGGAAGCACCGCTTCGTTCACCGGCTTCGACAATAACTACCCCTTTTGAAATTCCGCTGATAATCCGATTTCTTAATGGGAAATTGCCGGCAACCGGTCGAGTTCCTGCTGGAAATTCGGTTATTAATGCCCCATTGTGTTGAATCTTTTCACTAAGCTTTTGATTTTGAGTTGGATAAATATCAGACAATCCGCCAGCTAAAACACTAACTGTTTTTAATCCACAATCCAATGCAGCAGTATGTGCAGCGCTATCGATTCCCAATGCCAGACCGCTGACAATAACAGTTTCTGGATAAAGCTCCGCCAATTTTGCTATCAGTTTTTTACAAATACTTTTACCGGCAAAAGAAGCTTTTCTAGATCCGACAAAGGCTATATACAATCCACTGTTAAAATCGATGTTGCCTTTTTGATAAAGAATAGGTGGGGCGTTGTAGATTTCCTTTAATAACCGGGGGTAGCTTTCTTGTGTGTAATCTATTACTTCAATTTGATGTTTTTCCAGTAAACGAAGCTCATTGGCCAAAGTTCCTGATTCCAAGGCGGATGATATTTTTTCTGTAATTTTAATATCGACACCCAGGATTTTTGATAAATTACTCGGCGATGTATCAAAAACTTTTTCGACCTGACCAAAATGTTCCACGAGTTTATAAATACGCCTCGGGCCCATTCCTGATATTAACCATAAGGCCAATAGCGCTAGTGTTTTCTCCGATAATTTCATGTTTAAAATGAATCCAATGATTGAATTTCCCTTTTAGCTTTGGCTGCTGATCGGGTCTCGGAAAAACGCTCTATAACCTGCTGAAAATAATATCTGGCTTTTATTGGTTTGTTTCTTGTCAAATAAACCCTCCCCAGCATTAGCATAGCATCCGGTGTTTTATATCCTCTTTTTGTTTCTTCATGCTTGTAATTTTTAATCACTTTTCTAAAAGCATGTTCTGCCTTTAGATAGTTATCCATTTTAAAATAGGCTTGACCGATCCAGTACTGGGAATTATCCGCATCTTTATCATTAGGAAATTTGAGTAGAAAACCTTCAAACAAATTAATCGCCTCAGACAATTCCCCATTGGAATAAACCTTAAACGCTTTTTGATACAACCGTTTTGCGCCCGGGATCACTTGCAAAGGAATGGGAGAAACCGGACTTTTTAAGTCAGGATCTTCCCAATTATCGTTTTTAATGACCAGTTCTTCAACCTTTTTAGAATCTTTTATCACTGTTTTCGTCTCATTATGGTCGGAGTCAGTTATGGGCAAAGTTATTGTCTTTTTTTGTTCTTTACTTGACGAATTAGAGGATGGAATCAATGAAACCGTTTTTATGGCTTCTGAGTTTTCTGGTGTTTTAAACTCTTTGAATAACCCTGTTCCTGCTACATCAATTTCAGCTTTTTGTACAGTTTGAGGGACTTTTTTACCAGGTTTTAACGGGGATTCTTTTTTGTCTTCTTTTTTGATAGCGGCACTGGAGACAACAGCTGTGTGTTTAGCTTTTTTTAAGGATGTTGTTTTTATTTGTTTCAGGTTTTGTTCAAGCAAATAAATGGTTCGATCCAGGTTTTTGATTCGCTTTTTGAATTTTTCCCGATCTTCCGTCTGTTGTTTTTCCAAAACTTCAACCCGATCAAATAACTGTTTGTTTTTCTCCGTTAGTTCTTTGTTTTGAGCAACCAGTATCTGAAAGGGGCTTTTTTTTGTCTCTTTCGGCTTTACTTTTGGTTGACTTGAAAAAAACGAACACCCGGACAATGTAAGTGCAATCAGTAAAAATATAATATTAAATGTTGAATATCCGGTTTTCATTCGTTTATTTAGGTTCAATACGGTACTGTTACTGTTTTAATCAATCCTATCAATGATAGATATGTTTTTTCAAAGCATTAATTTAGTGAAACCGTCATTTTCGCTAGCTTCATATTATAAACTCTCTCAAGTTCGTCAGCTAATTCGGTCTGTTGATTTTTTCGATAAGCTTCAATTAATCTGACAACAACTTTCTTCCAATTCTTAAAATTGGGATAATGGCTCATGATATACCGATAGCGATGAATAGCCGGCGTGAAAAGGGAATGATTAAAATACCAGTTGCCGATGATAAATTCATGTTCAGCCAATGCTTCAACAGATTCGTTCAGATAGTTTTCAGCATCTTTCAGATACAAACTATCGGGATATAGAAAATAAAATCGTTGATATTCCATTATTATTTTTTTGAAATGATCAGGATCACGTGAAAATGCATACTCTTTCCCAAACATAGAACTGATATTTCTTTTAAAATTTAACTCGATCAAGCGGCTGAGGACGTACGGAACCAAATGGCTGTGGGAATTGTAGTTTAAAAAAATGCGATAATTCATTTCTGCTTCGTCAAGCTTATTGTCATCAGCAAGAACATGAGCGTCTCCCAGTTTTAGGTATGAGTAGGACGCATACCGTGTACCCGGATTCTCATTGATAACAGCCTGTAGCAACGGAATAGCAGCAGAATAATTGCCCTTATCAATGTTTTGAATGGCTAAATCGTATTTCTGCTCCATGGTTTCAGGTTCAGTGCTTGCACTACAACCGTTAAGGATAACGATTAAAAAACCTAGTACAAAAGATATATATTTTGTATATTTGTTCATTGTTTTTAATATTACAATTTTATAAATTCATTTAATTCAAACCAAACGGCAATCAATGCCCCCCCATTTTTTGCCTGTACTCGTTAAAATGATGCACTTTTTAACAATTTGACAGTTGAAAGTTCTCGTCGTCATGCCGACCTTGGTCCGGCCTCCAGGAAGAGATTCCTGGAGGTAACAATAGATTTCGTATCAAGCCTGAAATAACATTGCAAATATTTAAAATAGACTTTAATTACAGATTAATACACGAGAACTCTAAACTGAAGGGTTAACAAGTGCAGGAGTAGGCAAAAAATCTGCATTAATCTCTCCTTTAATCTCTTTTATTGTCACACACGGCGATTTTTGTGAAGGGTTGAATGCATGTGGACTTTCCTTTTTTCGTTAGTACTGATAGGTATAACAAACAATCAAGAACAATAGTCGGCCGATTTTTGGTTGAAGCGCAACCAGCATTTATACAGAATTTAATGAATTAATTGTACCTTAATCTGTCCATTTTATGAAATATTACATATAAATAGATTAAAAAGTTGATTATATAAAGCTGTTATAGTGATAAAAGATAGAAAGTAAACACTCGCATTATCTGTGAAGACCACGGTTCCTATTGAGATTATTATTAAAACCTCAATATTCCGATAGTTTCGAATAAAACCAGATTAATTTAAAGGCGAACCATGCATTTTTTTGACCTAATCCACCCTATTATATACAAGTCAGTTTTGCCCATTACATTAATGTTTGCGGCTGAACGATATATACTTTATCGCTTGGCTAGAACCAGTTGGGCGAAAGAATGGATTCAATCAACTTTTTGGCTTCATCCGAATTTTATCAGTCGATGTCGATTTCCAATGGGTATAGTTAGTGTAACATTATACCATATGAGTACTATCCTGAATCCTGGCGAAATTGGAACGGTATGGCATCATGCCGGTGTATTATGGTTTGCATTTTGGATGATTACCGATATTACGGATGGAACTATCGCCCGAGATTTTGATCTTCATTCCAAAGAAGGAGAAAGCATTGATCCACTATCGGATAAACTACTGATCTTTCCGCCACTGTTTTATTTTGCTGTCCTTGACATAGTTCCTTTTTCCCTGGTGACTGTTTTTCTTATCTTTGACATCATTGGCACTATATCCCGATACTTTATTAGCAATAAAGCAGCAAATTTGTTCGGTAAGTCCAAAACGTTTTTGGCGGCCATTACGCTGGTACTGGTTACCATGCAGGAGATTTATTTTCCCGGTGCGCTAAAATGGCTAATCAATGCTTCTCTGGCGGGTGCGGTATTTTTGTCATTCTGCAGCATGTTTTTTAAAGTGATTCCAAACTATTGGTATGCCAACATTCTTAGCATAATGAATCTTATCTGCGGTATTACCGGTATCTCCATCATCTTCTTATTTAGTCAAAATGACTTTTCCCCGGCAATTCTTGATAACCTTGTATTTATTAAAAATTTACTATTAGGAAGATATATTGAGATTGCTTTTTCCATGGTGTTCCTGGGACAATTTTTGGATATGTTTGATGGCAGAGCCGCAGAAAAATGGGGAAGCACACCTAAGGGCGAACTATTGGATGATTTAGCAGATGCTACTAATTTCGGTGGAACTATATCACTGATTTTATGGGCCGCTTTTCAAAAATCAAGTCTTGGAGTGATTCTTGGGATCTTACATTTCACCTGTACTGCTTTTCGATTGCATCGATTTATTCAAAACAAACGCAAAGCCGGTGTTGAAGGAGGCGTTCAAATTTTTATGGGATTACCATCACCTGCCGCAGCTCTTACCAGTGGCTCAGTCGCAATACTTAATATTAACAGCTATTTAAAGGCTGGATTTATTGTAATGATCAGCCTGCTAATGATTTCCAAAATAAAATACATTCATTTTGGCCGCGTTATTCTACCCGCTATACCCAAATTGATAAAAGTCTCTATACTAACCTTCATCATTCTAGCCGTTTTGATTGGATTGACGCCGGGAAATATCCAATTCCTTTTTTGGATAATTTTCCTTTTTTCATTTGCATATCTGATATTTGGGTATAACTGGAACAAATATCAGGAACTCATTTCAGACAATTAAACCGATTATTAATCGATCTCTTATTACCGACCGGGGTAACGGTAGGACAAGGCATCTTATCTATAATTTGCTGACGACCAAGCCTAAACCCATTAACTGATAAATTAAATACCAGGAGAATTATATGGACATTTATGTTGATTCAGCAAATCTTGAAGAAATACGCCAAGCTAAAGAGCTTGGACTGGCCGATGGCGTTACTACCAATCCGACCCTTATTGCAAAAGAAAATGGTAATTTCAACGATATATTAAAGGATATATGTCATGAGATTTCAGGTCCTGTTCATGCAGAAGTTCTTTCGTTAGATTTCGAAGGCATGGTCAAAGAGGGAAAAGAATTGGCAAAGATCGCTGATAATATTGTCATAAAAATTCCAATGATTCATGATGGCTTGAGAGCGGTGCGCGCTTTAAAAGCTGAAGAAATCGACACCAATGTAACATTGGTGTTCTCTCCGGGACAAGCGATTTTAGCGGCCAAAGCTGGAGCCACATATGTTTGCCCCTTCTTGGGTAGACTGGATGACATTTCCCATGATGGATTGGAATTACTGGGCATAATCAGAAGCATTTTAGTGAATAATCCCGAACTTGAAACACAGATCATTGCTGCTTCCATACGTACACCTAATCATGTGGTTGAGTTATCTTCCATGGGTATTGATATATTAACTATTCCATCCAAAGTACTCAAACAACTCGAAAATCATCCATTAACCGACATTGGAATTGCACAGTTTGCCAAAGATGCGGAAAAATTTAAATAAAAAACAACAAAGATATGGACTATTTACAAAGTATTAAGGATGTCATTGCTTTAGAGATAAAAGCACTGGAAGACTTACATGCATCCATCGACGATTCATTTAACAAAGCGGTTGAGTTGATTTTAGATTCCTCACGCAAAATCATTGTTAGCGGTATGGGAAAATCGGGATTAATCGCCAGGAAAATCGTCGCTACTTTCTGTTCCACCGGTACAACAGCAGTTTTTTTGCATCCTTCCGAGGCATTACATGGTGATTTGGGGATTGTTGAGCAGGGTGATACACTTTTGCTACTGGGAAAATCCGGTGAAAGCGATGAAATGATTGGTATTTTGCCAATACTTAAAAAAATGGACTGTAAAATCATTTCTATAACCGCTAATCTTGAATCAACATTGGCCAGACATTCCGATGTTGTTCTTTATACTCCCATCAAAAATGAAGCCTGTTCACTCAATCTGGCACCAACATGTTCGACAACCGCTGCTTTAGCTGTTGGCGATGCCTTGGCAGTAACATTGATGAAACAAAAAAACTTCAGCCGCCAGGATTTTGCTTTGTTTCACCCGGGTGGACGATTGGGAAAACGGTTGTTATACAAAGTTGAAGATCTAATGCAATCGGGAGAGGAGAATCCTGTTGTTCATCTGAAAGAGGCATTTGATATAGTGGTCTCAACCATTACTCAAGGCAGAGTCAACGCAGCCTTGGTTGTTGATGATAATGGTGACTTCCAAGGTCTTATCACCGGTTTCGATCTCAGAAAAGCACTTCAATCAACCGATGATGTGAAAGCATTAAAAGCCGAAGATATTATGTTTACCAATCCAGTAACAATATCATCCGAATTGTATGCAATTGAAGCTTTTAATACAATAAAGAACAATCCAAAACCGTTACTTTTATTGCCGGTTTTGGACGAAAAAAAACCGGTTGGTATCATAACCATGCAAGCCATGATTCGAGCCGGACTCTAGTTTTAATCAAAAAGCCTGTACTCTAACCAAATGAAACCGCTAATCATTTGAAATAAATGGTGAAACTTGTGGTTTCAATTCATCAATAAGTTCAGTACAATTCTCCTTGTGAAAAAAATCCAATATAAAATTGAATACACCATTTTCCAAAGTTTGTTGTTTATTATCAGAATTACACCAAAGCCCATTATCAGCTTTTATGGGAATGTTTTTGGATTACTGCTTTATTATTTTGGCGTACGAAGAAAAGTGGTGGGGATCAATCTGGAGATTGCTTTTGGTAAGGAATTAAACAAGCGTCAATTAAAACAGTTAGCTAAAGAAAACTACAAAAACATCTCAAGGATTATGTTTGAATTCCTGCTAATGCGTTTTATACCGCCCGACGACTTGGGAAAATACATAGAAATCGAAGGATTGAATATACTCAAAGATGCTTTAAAAGAGGGAAAAGGCGCCGTTGTTGCCGGAAATCACTTTGGGCATTGGGAATTGATGGCTGCTGGAATTTCAAAGTTTTTAGAACCATTGCACATCTATTCGGGTCAACAAAAAAACACACTGTTTGACAATGCCATCAACGACATCCGTCGGAAATTCGGCACCGTTACTATTTCCAAGTCAAAAAAATCTGCCTTCAAAATGATGAAAGCCCTGAGAAACAATCATCCCTTAGGCATGGCAGGTGACCTGAATGTTCCTCATGACAATTTGTTTGTTGATTTTTTTGGCAAGAAGGCTGTGGTGGGTCAAGGTTTGGCAACCTTCACACTAAAACGAAAAGCCCCGTTAATATTTATTTGGGTAGTGCGTACAGGTCCCTTAAAACATCGCGGTTACATAAAACGTATCTATTACCAGACAACCCCTGATACTCAAACCGACATTCAAAATATCGCACAACTCATCTCTTCGGAACTGGAAAAAAGAATTCGTGAGAATCCCGACCAGTATTATTGGATCAATCGTCGTTGGAAGACGCGTCCTCCCGAAGAGAAAGATGTATCAATATATTAACGCTTTAAGGGAACTTACACTGATCCCCAACTGAACTATTGATAAGAGTTAACCATATCTCTGAGTTCTCTTCCCGGTCTAAAAACAGGCAGCTTTTTGGGCCTAACCTTAACTTTTTCACCTGTTTTTGGATTTCTTCCAATATACTCATTGTACTTTTTTGTGCTAAAAGAACCAAATCCCCTAATTTCAACCCTGTCCCCATCTTTTAAGGCATCTTTGATAGAATTGAAAAACAGGTTCACCGTTTCTCTAGCAATTTCTGTCTTTTGTTTACTGCTGGTTTCGTCAACAAAATCATCCATTTCCAAAACCAATTTTTCGATCAACTGAGATTTTTTCATCTTCATTTTGGATATTTCCTCCTTATTTATAAGTAAGTTTGCGATTTGACTGATTCAGTGTACCAAAAAAAAAATATAATATCAAATAATTTTAATATTATAAGCGAAAACTTTTTGAACAAGTCATTCACACTTATGTGCGAGATCCTTGATATTACACTGAAACAATCATTGAATACCCATTTTTTCTTTAAGGGCTTTGAGTTCATCGGCTTGGGAACTTAATCCGCCGATTTCATCAGTTAACAGTGCCTGTTCTATTTCTTCATTGATACCTTTACCCTTTTCAGCGATATCTCCATATGCCAATGCCAGCGTCTCTTCCTCTTCGACCTTTTCTTTCATACGCTCAAGCATAGAGACTGTACCGCTGGAATCTACGGTCGAAAGTTGTTTATTAATCTTTTTAGTCGCCTGAGCTGTCTTAGCTCGGGCTTTTAGGGTGATCAATTCGTTTTCATACTGCTGAATCTTTGATTTTAATGTATCGATATTTTTCTGCAATGTCGCTACAGTCTGATTCTGTGCGTCGCTAGATCTTTTTGCCAATACATATTGTTTGTTGCATTCCTCTCTTCGAGCCAAGGCTTCAGTAGCAAGCATATCAGCTTTTGCGACATCCAGTTTACCGGATTGGCCTTGCTGTAGCAGTGCACCGGCTTTTCGTTCCCAGTCGATAGCACCGTTTTTTGCCTTTTCCATATCTCTTTCAGCTCGGATGGCGATTGCCTTTACTTCAGCAAAATTGTTTTTTGCCTTTTCCATATCATTTTTAAGCTCGCGTATCCCTTGTTCCGTCATTTTAACGGGATCTTCCAGCTTATCAACGATGGAATGCGCCTCCGCACTTCCCAAACTCATGATTCGTTTAAAAAACCCAGCCATGTTGTCTCCTTAACCGATTTTTTACTTATTTAATGACAGTAATTCATTGGAATATTCTGCCAACCCGAGGCTTAAAGCATTAATCGTACCTTCAAATTCGTTAAAATCTAGATTTTCAATCTGAAGAGTATCTCTAAAAATTACGTTTTTTCCTTCTTCATCAATAACAAAAGCACCATGAATCAAACTACGATTCATCTGCAACAGTCGCATAAAGTGCTCCTTTGAATTTGAATTGATCTTATAAATCAATTGTTCAAAGATTAAGATTGTATCTTCACAGTCGATAATCAAATGATAAATGCCCTTATCTTCGTTGGAAACAACAATCAACTCTTCATTGTCTTCCTTTTGAACGATGTCCAGAGACAATCTGCCGGCATAATCGATTATTTTTTCGAAATGTTTGCTCATTGTCATATCTCACTAAAATTTAACACCAATCAATAAAAAATAAAAAAAGAATGCAACGATGCATTCACATTAACATACGTCAAAGTACAAATTCAAGAATAAGAACAAGTTACCTTTATATTTTTTGTTTTTTGATAAAATTCAATCAGAACAGTTTTTTACGTTTATTTGAAGGTAGAATATTCATCGCTTCTCGATACTTTGCCACCGTCCTACGAGCAACTTTTATGCTTGCATTTTCCAATAATTCGTTTTTGATTTGAAGATCAGTGTACGGTCTTTTCTTATCTTCCGTTTCAATTAATTTCTGAATATAATCTTTGATCTTCTTTGATGAAATGATATCACCATCCCCCTGATCTATACCGCTGGTAAAAAAGTACTTCAGCTCAAAGATTCCCTGTGGTGTATAGACATATTTATTGGTCGTAATCCGGCTAACGGTAGATTCATGAACATCTATATCTTCAGCTACATCCTTTAGAACCAATGGCTTCAAATAGTCAATACCTTTTTCAAAAAATTCGTTCTGAAATTTCAGTATGCTTTTTGTCACTCGGTAAATGGTCTTCTGACGCTGTTCTATACTTTTCATCAACCAGTCGCCAGCTTTTATTTTTTCCAGGATATACTGATATGTCATGTCCTGATCATCACTTTCAGGCTTTTTTGCTGCTTGAGCTTGTTCCTTATCCTCTTTATTCAGCTTGATTAAACTTTGATAATAAGGGTTAATTCTCAGCCTGGGGATACTATCCTGGTTCATACTGACAACATATTCGTTTCCTCTTTTGTATATAAAAACATCCGGTACGACATACTGGGTTACTTCTCTGCCAAACGGTCTGCCCGGTTTGGGTTCGAGTTCGGTGATGATTTGGTAGGCTTTAACCACTTCCTGGATATCGGCCTTTTGAAGGCGAGCAATCTTTTTTAAATCCTTTTGCTCCAGGAACTGCATATTTTCGTTGATAATACGCATGGCTAATGAATCGGACATGTTTAATGTTTTTAACTGATTTTGGAGACATTCCTGTAAAGTTCGGGTAGCAACACCCGGGGGATCAAATAATTGAATTTTCTTTAAAACTAGTTCCAAAACCCCACAGTGTTTGTTGCTTACTTTTAAAAAATCAATAGTTTCACTTCCATTTTCCTCTTCATCTTCCATGATTGGGGCTTTTTTCTTTCGTCCCTTCTTTTGTTTCTCAACCTTTTCCCTGTTTTCATGAAACAAATCAAACATTGCAACAGATGCTTCATCTGTCAGTGATTCTACTTCATCCTTTAACAAGCTCTCTTTAACTAATTGATGCAACTCGGGTGTAGTAGCCAGCAAATCTCGCAAAGAGATGGAAAGATATCCTTCATCATCTATGTTTCCGATAAGAAATTCCGCAATGTCCCGATTGATATCATTAAAATTGGACATATCCAGCTGCCAAAACAGATGGTCCATTAAGGTCGTTGCACGGGAAATTGTGGCTTCCAATGGATTAGATGTGTCGTCGGAATCGCTTGAACGATTTCTCACATCTTGCATGACACCCGCACCGGATTCAATATAGTTTTGCCATTCATCATCGTAGGATAATTGTACCTGTTCATCCATAAGGTTTTCAGCTTCGTCCTTATCCTTCTTTGAATCATCGGTTTTTTCATCTTCATCTTCAACCGGTGTCATCTCCAGGGTGGGGTTCTCAATAAGATTCTGGTCAATTAATTCTTCCAGTTCAATCCTGGATAATTGAAGCAGTTTAATCGCCTGTTGTAATTGAGGGGTCATGATGAGCTGTTGACTCATCCTCATTTCTAACCCCATTCGCATGGACACCATGGCTTTACTATTTTCTGTTGCTTAAATGATGATTCTTTTGAAAATATTTCATGCTTTAGTACAACATGATAGATAGTATTATGACCATCTTTTTTCAGACATTTACTACTATAATCTCTTTCAATAAAATGATCTATAACTGTAAAACAACAATTTGTCAAAAACTATGCCCAATTCAGATGATTTTTTACTATCGCATTGACAATTTTGTTTTAACAGCATATAAGATCCGGTGATTAAAGGAAACTTGAAACTATAAAAATTACTTATACAATTTAAATGTTCATTTTGCAATCTGAAAACTTCCTATCTTGGCTTTATTTCTTAAGGATTGTACTACATGTTATCATCTTTTTGACACGTTCTATTAAATATCCATTAATAGATTCTGTTTTTGAGTTAAAATTGCTTTAATTTGATCATTAACAACCTTTTCTTTTAACTCCGATGGTAAATGGTAAGTCTTACTAAAAACTGATTCTACAGATTGGTCCAATAGGTATGACGTTTTTTCAAATAATGGATCATCAATTCCGGATATCAGCTTTAACCTGTTTTTCCATTTTTTTTCGTTAATGTATTTCGTTTCTGCTTCCAGTTGTTTGCGGATGATGCTAAAATAGTTTGCTTCAATAAACTTGCGATAGATTACTTTCATATCTTCAATCACAAGTGTTGAACATAGTGTATCATCTCTTTCCAACAGGACTTCTTTAATGAAATAATCCTGAACTAAATTTCGGATGACCATGTCCATTTTTATACTATCTAAGTTTATTTTACTGATACTCAACATTCCAACACCTGGGATGGCAATGTACATCTCCTTACTGCCTACGGCTTTTAATAGATCATCCAGGGCGGTGTCGTCTGACTCAGGAGTACCTTCATAAAGATCGGACAGTATCTCCGGTAGTAAAGGCACATGATCTTTGTCTGTTTCCCATGTCTCAATAGATTGAAGAATGGCTGCACAGGCACGAAAAAGAGCAGGTGTACTGACAATTTTATACCCAAAAAGTGCGGACATAACGCTTAGTCTGTTTGCTGTTGTAACCAGAGTCTTGGCCATATTTATCAAACTAACAACAATGCCGGTACCGGGAAGATTAGTTGCTACCAGAGTACCCATTAAAATATTCATGGAAATATCGAATGATTTCAACAACTTCCTTAGTCCTGTACTATCAAAAGGATATAAGACATTTATCAGTTTATCCCTGTCTTCATTTGATAGATCCCGGATTTGGTTAAGATCGGTAAATTCTCTTGGTTTTAGAATGGTCTTGGCTTTTTTTAGTATCTGATCTTCATAGTTTTCCTGGATCGATATTTCCAATCCTTTTTTTATAAATGCAATAACGTTTTTTCTGACTTTTTCTTCAGCGTCTCTGTATATGGAGGAAGCACGATGTTGAATCTCCTCGGTTGTTTTACCAACTTTTCCAAAAAATTCAGATGATTGTTTTATATCTCCCAAACGAGATTTTGTAATGAATGTTAGCTTGCTAGTGGATATTTTTTCTGCGGTTTTTTGTCCGAAGGATTTCAGCTTGCTAGTGGATATTTTTTCTGCGGTTTTTTGACCAATGGATTTTATTTTTTTTAATCCTTTGTCCATAGTATCAAAAGCATTTTGAATGGTTTCCATGCTTTTTTGCCCTTCAAACGGCTCAATTACACGATTTCGAGCATAATGCCGAATATCCGATAATTGGTCCGGTTTTAAATTTTCGATATACTGAATATATTGATCAATATTTGATTTTTTATCTACTGTTTTCATTGACTGTTTCTCGATTGATTCCTCAGTAAAGGTGATTTATCCTGAAACATAATACATTGTTTTAAATTACTTCACAGCTGATATTCAACTATTAACATCCAATTTGTTAATTTTCTTTTTTACATAATACTGCTATTCACATAGCAGATATCGTGTACTCTATTTTGGCAAAAGTCCATACTCATGTAGCATTTACTTATCAAATGTATTCATTATAGCAGAAAAAATGTGTGTAGCACCTTTGGGCCTATACATTCACATTATGATAGGAATAATTCAATAGCAACTTAATCAACTAATGACATTAATTAATATTATTGAAAGCGGTGATTTTAAACAATCCCAAGCATTTCGATTGGATCAACAAAAGGATCTCCAACATACTGTCTCAACAATCATTTCGGATATCATCCAAGGGGGAGACAAGGCGTTGATTAACTATACTAAGAAATTCGACGGGATTAAAGTTTCTCAAACATTAGTACCGGAAAAAGAGATCGTTAATGCGGAAAAGTGTATCAAACCAAAAATACGGTACATTTTTGAAGAAACAATCAATAATATTAGGAATTTCCATGAACAGCAAATTCAAAAATCATGGTCCACTCAATCAGACGACGGTACTATCCTGGGTGAGCAGGTTCGACCCATCGACAGAGTTGGGGTTTATATTCCAGGTGGTAAAGCCTTTTATCCATCATCAATGATCATGAACACAGTACCTGCTCAAATTGCTGGCGTAGAATCCATTCTTGTCGCTTCACCTCCCGACAAGAATGGATTACCAAATGAGCTGGTTCTCGGGATTTGTGGTATGATGGGGTTGAAAGAGGTTTTAGTTGCTGGTGGTGCGCAGGCCATAGCCGCTATGGCTTATGGTACAGAAACTATCCAACCGGTTTTTAAAATTACTGGACCAGGAAATAAATATGTAGCTGAAGCCAAACGTCAGGTATTTGGCAAAGTCGGAATTGATTCCGTTGCCGGTCCCAGTGAGATACTGATCTTGCATAATGATCCAGATATCCCGGTGGAATTCCTGGTAAGGGATCTGCTCACCCAGGCTGAGCATGATGAAGATGCCAGCGCCATTTTAATTACATGTCTGCCTGACATAGCAAAGCAGGTACAGCAACGAATCAATAAACTAGTACCGACAATTCCCAGAAGCGAAATCATCAAAAAATCTTTGAAAAATAATGGAAAGATAATCCTAATAAAGGAATTGGAACATGGAATTGATCTTGTTAATAGTATGGCGCCCGAGCATTTGGAATTATTGGTCACAGATCAATCGATTTTAGAAAAAATAAATAATGCAGGTGCCATATTCGTGGGCAAATGGTCAACGGAAACAGTAGGTGACTATTTTGCCGGCCCCAATCATACCATTCCCACATCCGGTGCAGCAAAATATAGCTCTCCTTTATCAGTACGGGATTTTCAAAAACATTCTTCAGTCATCGAGTATTCCAATCAGCGGTTGTTAAAACAAGCAGATTCAATCATTGAATTTGCCGAGCTGGAAGGTCTAAATGCACACGCCGCTGCTATTCGTCAACGTTTATCCAGGGATTGAAAAATGGAACGTGCAAGTAAATTTGAACGAAAAACACTGGAAACCCAAATATCCGGCAATTTGAACATTGATGGTACCGGTAAAGTTAAAGCAGAGACAGGTATCGGTTTTTTAGATCACATGCTGGAGTTGTTTGCGTTTCATTCGCAATTTGATCTTGAAGTAAAATGTAAAGGCGATTTGGAAGTCTGTGCCCATCATTCCATCGAAGATATTGCATTGGTTTTGGGGACTTCTTTCATAGAGGCATTGGGTGATCGTAAAGGAATCGCCAGATATGCCACCTGTTTTTTGCCCATGGATGAGACTTTGACCCGAACAGTGGTTGATATATCCGGTCGACCGTATCACGTTTTTCAGGGAGCATTTGGCTCAGATAATATTGGAACATTGCCCACTGAAATGCTGAAACATTTTTTTTACTCGTTTTGTATAACATCAAAGATTACATTGCACCAGGAAATAATATATGGAGACAACGATCATCATCGAGCTGAGTCATTGTTTAAAGGATTAGCCAGATGTTTGGCACAAGCCGTTACCATCGATTCGGAAAGGATTCCTTCGTCCAAAGGGATTCTTTGATGAGCTTTATGTTCGAGCGAATTCATGTTTGATGACTTAAAATAAAGAAAAAACATAGAAATTCGTCTGTAATTGCATTAAAATAAAACAAATAGCCGTCGGTTGTTTATCGTCCTGTTTTTTTTTAACAATAACTGATCAAAGATGATGAGAACAAAAATTCAGCATATCACTCAAATTATTGTTATTGCATTCTTTTTATCGATTGTGACAAATTTGGTCGCTGCTAATAAACCGGACGTTTTGATTGGTAAAAAAGCGCCTCAGATTTCCGGAAAAAAAGCCGTTGGTCGGGGAATAATTAATCTGAATAAATTAATGTCAGAGGTGAGTTACGCCAAGGATAAAAATGGAAAATTCAAGGAAGTGAATGGAAAGTTCGTTTTAACAGTAACAAAGAATGTTGTTGTTCTTAATTTCTTTTCCACCACTTGTATCCCTTGCATCAAAGAGATTCCAACGTACAATCTGTTGGCAAGAAAATTTAAAAACAGACCGGTAAAAATGATCTATGTAAATATCGATCATTCAGTAGACGATCTCGAAATTACCCGCTTTGTAGCCAGAAGGCAGATTAAAGTTCCCATGATGTTACCCAACCAGCGTGATGCCATCAAAAAGTACAAAGCTTTCAGTCTTCCCCGCATGGTCATTATCAACCGCCAGGGAATAATCGATCACATCATTACTGGTTTTAACGAAAACCTGGAATCAGAACTTACCCACTTAATTGAACGTTTGCTTATATAATTAATGCTTTAACCGTCATTAAGTCATATTTGCCATCCCCTACTTCAATTATTACTACTGAGGGCATGCTTCAATGTTCCAGGGGCGATTTATATTGACGATTATTTAGACCTAAATTCATGGCCAGAATGATGTTTTGAAGAAATCTTGCATCATATGACCGATTTTCTAGTTATGACGCAGTTTGTTTTAAGCACTCAATCGATTCTCTAATTCCTTTCTCATTTGATCCCAAGCGGCAGGATTACTGCCACCACATTGAGCCATATTGGGACTCCCACCACCTCTTCCATCAATGATGGGAGACAGCTCTTTTATAAGTTGACCGGCGTTGAGCTGCTTGGTTAAATCCTTGGTTATTGAAAGGATAACGGAAATTTTTTCATTATCGGTTACCTTTGCCAACATGACCACACCTGATTTCAAACTTTTGAGTAATGCACCTGCCTGCGATTTTAAGTCCGCTTCCGAATCAACCTGGGTGATCAGGGTACTGTACTTACCGATTGTTTTGACATCGGATAGCGCTTTTTGTGCTTCTGCTGCCTGGGCATCTTTTTTCAGCTGTTCTATTATCTTTTCTTTCTCTTTAGCCTGTTGTACCATCTGATCGATACGTTCAGCCACATCCGTCATAGGGACTTTTAGTTTTTGGGCGACATTATCCAGAGTGTTAAGGTTATTTTGAATATATTCCAGGGCGGCACTGCCGGTTAATGCTTCGATACGCCGAATACCCGCTGCGATGCTCTCTTCAGTAATAATTTTCATGAAACCGATATTTCCAGTTTTCGATGTATGAGAACCGCCACACAGCTCTTTGCTGAATGTACCAGCAGATATAACCCGAACCTGGTCCCCGTACTTTTCACCAAAGATTGCCATAGCTCCTGTTTCAACCGCTTTATCAAAGGACATCTCCTCAACCAGAACATCTTCATTGGATCTGATCGCTTGATTAACGATGTTTTCAACATCTTGAATCTGTTCTTTATTAACAGGTGCATAATGACTGAAATCAAATCTCAGCTTATCTTCATTGACCAAAGAACCGGCCTGCTTAACATGATCTCCCAATACAGTTCTTAATGCTGCTTGAAGCAGATGTGTTGCTGTATGATTATTTTCCGTCGCTCTTCGTGCTGATTTTGATACACCGGCTATAACAGGGGTATTTTCCTTAATCGTAGCTATGGCGGTTGTTGTTTTAATTACTTCTCCGAAGCAAAGATTCAATCCTTCAGTAGGGCATTGAGCATCAGTAACAACGATCCTGAATTCATCGTGATTTATTTCTCCATGGTCTCCTACTTGACCACCGGATTCTGCATAAAAAGGTGTTTTTGCCAGCAAGATCTCAAGTTTATCTCCAGTTTTTATCTCATTTACTTGCTGTCCATCTTTTAATATGACCTTGATCTCCGTCTCAATTTCAAGGGTTTGATAACCAACATATTCGTTTGTCAGGCCTTTATTCAAAAGATCCAGATATACCTGGCTGACTTTCAGGTCAACCTTTTTAGTGTCCTGATCGGCTTTGGCTCTCTGCCGTTGTTCTTCCATGGCTTTGTTAAAATCAGCCCGGTTGTAACTGAAACCATGATCCTGAAGAATATCGTCCGCCAAATCAGGTGGAAATCCATATGTATCATACAGTTTAAAGATTTCAGCCCCGTCGGCTTCTTTCTGGTTGGAAGATGAAAGTTTTTCCAGTAAATTATCCAGGATTTTAATACCCTGGTTCAGTGTAGCACTGAATCTACGTTCTTCCTGATCCAAAAGTAGTTTTATATAGTCTTTGTTTTCTGCAATTTCAGGATAGGCATCTTGCATCATCGGTAGAAAAAAATCAACCAGCTCAGCAAAAAAACCGGTAGTATACCCCAGTTCTTTACCATGACGGGCTGCTCTTCTAATAATGCGTCGCATAACATATCCCCGTCCTTCGTTTGATGGAATAACCCCATCGGAAATCAGAAAAACCGACGCACGAATATGATCCGAAATAACTCGAGCAGATACCTCAATTTCCGCCAAGCTTCCTTTTGGGTTGGAAACATTTTTCTTTATATGCGAAACCAGACCGCTTAGCAGATCGGATTCATAATTGGAATTCACATGCTGGATAACGGAGGCAACTCTCTCAAGCCCCATGCCAGTATCAACACTGGGTTTAGGTAAAAGATTCCTTGTACCATCTGCTTCCTGGTTGTATTGCATAAAAACCAAGTTCCAGATTTCCAAAAATGTCCCATCATCGGCTTCCAATGATTCTTGAACGTTTCTTCCATCCTGAAACGGATTCATTTGATAATGGATCTCCGTACAGGGTCCGCAAGGTCCCACATCACCCATGGACCAAAAATTTTCTTTTTCTCCCAGTCTACCGATTCTATCTTTTGGGATACCAATCACTTCATGCCAGATATCGAAGGCTTCATTATCATCTTCAAACACAGACACGGCTATTTTTTCTACTGGAATTTCAAGTAGTTCTGTTAAAAACTCCCAGGCATATTCAATGGCTTCCTTTTTAAAATAATCGCCAAACGAGAAGTTTCCCAACATTTCAAAAAATGTGTGGTGCCGATCTGTTCGCCCCACGTTTTCAAGGTCATTGTGTTTGCCACCAGCACGCATAACTTTTTGAGATGTTACAGCTTTTTTAAACTCAGGAATCCGGTTTCCTAAAAAGTAGTCTTTAAACTGATTCATCCCTGCATTGGTGAAAAGGATAGTCGGGTCATTATGAGGAACTAACGAGGAACTACGAACATGTTTATGACCTTTGGATTCAAAAAACTTAATAAACGAGGTTCTGATCTCGTTACCTGTCATGGCCATGGTGACAACTCCAAATATTCAAATTAATATAAGATTGCGATAAATTCGTTATTCAGCTAAAAAGATATTGTACAAGGCGGTAAATTGAGAAAACATCTCTATAAAAACAATGTATCCCTTGCCCAATCTTAATTGTTATCAGAATGGATTTAATCCTTCCAGCCCTAATACCAACACACAAAAATACAGGTCATTATGCCGGGTAAAGCTAAAGCAGTGTTTCTTGATCGCGACGGTGTTCTTATTCACGATGTTCATTACCTTTCAAAATTGAACCAAATAAAGCTTTATCCCGATGTTCCCCAAGGTTTGTTACAACTCAAAAATGCCGGATATCACCTGGCTCTGGTTACCAATCAGTCGGGTGTTGCGAGAGGATATTTTACTGATTATTTTGTAAATCAGGCCCATGACCTGTTAAATAGAATGCTAAGTCAATCAGGAATTCAACTGGATGCGGTTTATTATTGTCCGCATCATATAGAAGGTATTGCTCCATACAATATTCAATGCCAATGTAGAAAACCACAGCCGGGGATGATAAATAAGGCAAAAGAAGAATTTAATATCGATTGTAGCAGATCTTTTGTGATTGGTGACAAAATGTGCGATATTGAGTTAGCTGAAAATGTCGGGGCATCAGGCGTTCTGGTACAGACAGGACATGGAGCAAGAGATTCAAAAGTTGTGCTGGAAAAATACCCGCAAACCCCGATTTTTGAGACATTTTCCAAAGCAGTAAATTATATTATTCAACAATAAGCCTTACCTTCTTGAAATAAAGATTGATTTATAATAGAATCTGCCTATCAAATTAAAACCGTTAATTTATGTTTCCAGGTCCTTAATACTGTTTCTATTTAAAATCTAATTAGTTATTTACTTGATTTTTATAGATCTCACGGCAGTTTTCGCTACAAAAATGAAGATGGTTGTGTTTTACAGCAATATTTACACTAACAAAACTATCGCACTGGATACACTTTATTAATTCAGTTGACTCGGATAGTTTTTTGTCTTTTTTCAAATTATCCAGAGCAAGGTAGGCTCCGTTTTTTACGATCTTATAAACAAGGTAACCGATTAAAACATAAAATATTTTTCCAATCATCTGATAGTCTTTTTAAATAATAAGGTATCACATTTTTTTAATAATAGTTGAGTTGAGGTAATTCGCATGAGAAGGCTGTTCACCGTTTACCACATCTTTTGTGAAGTTTTCTGTTATACAATTGGCTAGACATTAATGAAATAAAAACCTCAATGTTAGTAGTTTAAGCATTTTATCAGGTTATATATCTGTTCTGTTAATGGAATGAACTTTCAGTCTATCAGCATGGATACAACACGTAAAGAACTGCAAACAAATAGTTGCAAGTTTTGGGAACTGGAACGGAGGCTTGGCATTCCATTGTGGAAAAACTCATTGTCCTTACCAGAAACAGACCGCCCACACACGTTATCAGAAATAAAACTGGAACAAGATCTGGAATTCACTTTCACCGAAGAACTTGTCGACCAAAGCAGCAAAACGAATATCTTTGTTTCCGAACAAACGAATTTTTTAGGCCTATGTCAATATCTACCCTTTCTTTCTGAAAAATACCAGCTTTATATCTGTTCTCATCGCCTGATTCGCGAAAGGGTTTCCTCTTTGGATCATAATGAATCCTTCATAGGAGATAACAAAGCCACTAGGCAGTTAAACTTCATACTTCAACAGGCATCATCGGTTAATGCTTCCGATATTCATATTGAAAGTATGCCAGGGAAAAAAACCATTCGTTTAAGGATCGATGGTGAATTACAACCGTTAATGCTTGAAGATGACATCGAAGATTATCTATTTTCAAAGATAAAACTGATCTCTGAAATGGATATTGCCCAAAAACGATCGCCTCAGGATGGCCATTTCCCATATACTTGCGAACGTGGGAAAAGGTATGACATGCGAACATCAACTGTTCCTGGGGTTCATGGAGAAAAAATCGTTATTCGATTACTTCCGGCGGCGTCCGTTCGATTTTCTATGGATGAATTGGGATTTTTAACCTCGCATATTCCAATTATACAAGACAACATTCATAAAAAAACCGGTATGATCCTGTTCACAGGTCCGACCGGATCAGGTAAAACGACCTCTCTATATGCTATTTTAAATGAGCTGAATTCGAAAAAGTTAAACATACTAACCATCGAAGATCCGGTTGAATATCGAATGGAAAACATCACCCAGGTCGAAGTAAACGAGCTATCCAATGTATCGTTTTCATCCGCCCTTAGGTCTTTTTTAAGACAAGATCCCGATGTTATACTGGTTGGAGAAATACGCGATCAAGAGACTGCCCAGATTGCAGCCAGGGCGGCCCAAACCGGCCATCTTGTTCTTTCCACCTTGCATAGTAACAATGTTTTTGAAGCCATTCATCGCTTAAAAACCCTGGGAGTGGAAGGGGATGATCTTGCATCATCATTGTCGATGATCGTTTCCCAACGATTGGTATCACATTTATGTGCATGCGGAAATAATGCTAGTTGTAAAAACTGTTCAGGCAGAGGGGTGTACGGACGAATTCCCGTTATGGAAGTGTTGGATGTCACATCACAGATCCGAAGGTTGCTATCGTACGGAAACCCAATATCGGATATCGAAAAACAGGCCTACAATGATGGTTTTATATCGCTCAAATCAGTCGGTGAAAAGCTTGTCGACAAAGGATCAATATCACTGTCCGAACTTGAGACAATTTGCCATGAGTAGTCCATATCTGTTTATTGGAGAGTTTTTTTGGGGGAAATTGGATTATATCCTTTTTTTAAAGGTATCGAAGAAAACCCAAACGTTTATTTTTGAGATAATCCTTTAAACGAACAATGGTTTTTTTTTAAACCGAAGACCTATGAAATCTGTAGTTCTGGTTGGTCAAAAAACGCAACCCAAAAATGAGATTAATCTTCTTGTGGGAAGCCAAAACGTTGAACAACGTTCAAGATATTGGCATTCTAAAAGCGCGTTCCAGAAAAAAGGCCCATCTATCCCTGGTTGAACAGGGTTATTTTCAAATAAATCTAAAGCAGGTTCCGGATAAGTTGAGCCATTCAATATTTAACGCTGATGATATCCTCTCAGTATTAAATCCCCTTAGATTGTTGCTCGATTCGGGCATACCAATCATTGAAACGCTAGATCTATTGGTAAATGAAAATAAAAAAATTTCTCACCAATATATTTTTATTCATCTGCGTAATTCTCTTCATCAAGGAAAATCCCTTGAACACGCGTTTAGTGAACTAGACAATTTGTTCCCAGAATTTTTCATCTCTATGGTAGGCCTATGTGAAAAAACCGGGAGACTTCGTCAAGGGCTCATGTCTTTGGAAAAATTCTATCAAAAACAGAATGAACAAAGAGTTGCACTACAAAAACTAACGCGTTATCCCAAAATTGTATCTGTTACTACTGTCTTTCTGGCTCTGGGAGTGGTTATTTTCATTATTCCAATGTTTCAAAATATCTATTCATTGTTCAAAGGTGATCTGCCGATTTTCACTAAAGTCATGGTTTATTTATCCAATTTTTTTCATCAATATGGTGCCGAAGTTTTGGCTTTTATGATTTTTCTGTTTTTATGGTCAAAAACACCAAAATTGCAAAATTATCACCCTGTTACAAAAATATTCAAAATATTCAAACAGATATTACAAACTTCCCAAGATCCTTTTCTTTATGCTTATGCCATGAAAATGCTTCTTGATAGCGGTCAATCGGTAAACTTGGCTTGCCGGCAAGCAGCTTGTTGTATGTCTGAGAAAAATAGGAAACATGGATTGTCATTATCTAAATTGCTAAATGAAGGATTTAGCTTTTCCGAAGCATTTCAGATGATTAGCTGGTTTCCAGCTATTTTCCACAATTTTATCTCATCGGCAGAAAAAGCAGGTCATTTGGCTATTGGTTTCGAACAGATTTTTATATTTATTGAAAAACAAAGAGAAGAATCGTTCTCAAAATGGAGCAAACTTATTGAACCAATTTTGATGCTGATTTTGGGCATGGTTGTGTTGGTTATTTTATTATCAGTTTACCTTCCGGTTTTTGATTTAGGAAACCGTATTGGATAAGCATTTAATGTTGAAATGAATATATTTAATACGGTTTTATTACAACATTTAGCTCTACCAAAAAGTGATAATCATACGGGTTGATTAGCTAAAGATACTTGTTTCAGTAAGTTTTTTACTTTTTCAATGGATTTATTGCCGGGGCTGATTTCGACACCCGAAGATACATCTAATGCATATGGTTTAACCTTACGGATAGCTTCCTGAACGTTTTTTTCATTGATCCCCCCGGCTAAAACCAGTTTTTTTTCTTTATCCTGCTTGTGAATCAAGTTCCAGTCGAATGTTTTTCCCGTACCTCCGAATTCTTTATCCGACCAGGCATCCAGAAGAAAATAATCGGATGAATAATGCTTTAGATTTTCCAAATCAGTACTATCTTTTACTCGTAAGCCTTTTATCCACTGGATCCCCTGATCCGACAGAGCATTACAATATTCAGGCGATTCGTCACCGGATAATTGCACTAAGTCAATCCCTGTTTTTCTGACAATGGAAACAACATTTTCTTGCGACTCATTGACGAATATACCCACCGATTTAGTAAATGGTGGCAGGTGTTTGATTATGTCAGTTAATTTTTCTGACTCAATATATCTGGGAGATGGCGGATACAAAATAAATCCCAGAGCATCCACATCCATCAGCGAGATTTCTACAGCTTGTTCTTTTGAGGTCAATCCACAAATTTTAATCCTGGTTCGTTTCATCTGACACTCTTTAGTAATTCAGGAATAGCAGCACCCGGATCAGGCTTTCGCATTAATGTTTCTCCAACCAATATGGCATCAAAGCCATGATTGCTGAGTAACTGGCAATCCTCCGGTGAGTGAATACCGCTTTCGCTGACACAAATGACCTGCTCTGGGATTTGTTTCCTGATATTGATTGAATGTTGAATATCGGTTTTAAATGTCACCAGATTGCGGTTATTGACACCGATCAGATCACATTCACATTTTAGGGCGATTTCCAGCTCTTCCAGCGCATGAACCTCAACCAGACAGGTCAATCCAAAGTCATCTGCCAATTGAATATATTCTTTGATCTGTTCCTCAGATAATGCAGAAACAATTAATAATATGGCATCCGCACCCAAATCATATGACTCCCGGATCTGTCTTTTGTCGACGATAAAATCTTTTCTTAAAATCGGAATACCTGATTGCTTTTTGATCTCTACCAGAAAATCTGGATGCCCTTTAAAATATCGCTCTTCAGTTAATACACTGATGCAATCAGCTCCGTTTTTTTCATAGGATAAAGCAAATAGTAGCGGATGAAAATCAGCCCTGATCATCCCTTTTGAAGGCGATGCCTTTTTTATTTCGGAAATAATGGAAAGTCCCGGTTTTTTTATAGCTTTCCTGAAATCAAAAGGAACTCGTTGATCATTTATACCTTTTTTTAACCGATCTTTAGAAATATCTCCCAATTTTTGGGATACTTCATCTTTTTTATCTTTAATTATTTTTTCTAAGATATTCACATTAAATCAAGTATTGAGATTTTGCATTAACTGAAAAAAGACCGTAGAAATTGGAATCTCTTCCGTACTATGCGTTTGCTCTTTCAACAGAGTTATTATTCTTTACATATAGCCTGATTGCAGCATTGTTATTTGACTAGAGATTTAGTTCCTCACATTTTGGAATTTTTAAATGCCCAATGACCATGGATTCTTTATTGATCAGTAGGCAAGTTTCCAGTCATCCTAATGAGGTACGACAAAGGTCCCTCAGGGCCAAAAGCAAGAGATATTGCTGATTACCTGGAAACATGTTTGCTTCAAGTCCTATAAAACCGATAACAAAAGATTTTTTTGAAAACAAAGACCAAATCCCAACCCTAATATGTGAGTAATAAGATCACTAAAAAGAATTGGAAATTTTAACCAGATCTTCTATCGCTTTAACTCCAACTTTTTCATTTATGAGTGTTTGAGCTTTTCCAAACCCTTCTTCAAGAGAACAGTTGTCGGCGGCGGATATAGCAAAACCGGCATTTAAAACGATAACATCTTTTCTGGCATCATTGATATCACCGTTAAGGATTTGTCGAGTAACTTCGGCGTTTTCCAGGGGTGATCCACCTTTTATCTCATCCAATGTTGCTTTTGAGAATCCGTAGTCTTCCGGATTAAATGAAAACTCTTTAATTGTCCCATCCCTGTTCAAATAGGCAACCTTTGTATTACCTGCGATACACACTTCATCCAGTCCACTTTCACCTGAAAATACATATGCGGAATCGGTTCCCAATTGTTTTAAAACAGCAGCTATGGTTGAAACCAGTTCGGTAGTATATAAACCGATAATTTGGATTCTTGCACCGGCCGGATTGGTTAACGGTCCCAAAACATTAAAAACGGTTCTAACGGCCAATTCTACACGAACAGGCATCACGTTTTTCATGGCTGTATGTGATACCGGGGCAAACATAAAACCAATCCCTGCATTACTGATACAGTTAGACACCTGTTCAGGCGATAGATCCAATTTTACTCCCAAGGCTTCCAGCAAATCAGCACTGCCGCTTTTTGATGTCATGGACCGATTGCCGTGTTTAGCCACTTTGTATCCACCCCCAGCCAAAAGAAGTGCAACCGTTGTGGAAATATTTATAGAACCGGAACTATCTCCACCAGTTCCGCAGGTATCTAGTAAATTTAGATCGGATACAGGTATTTTGGTCGCTTTATCTCGCATAACTGAAGCACAAGCCGATATTTCAGTGACAGTCTCTTTTTTTATTCTCAAAGCGATTAACATCGCCGCCATCTGACTGGGTGTCATGGACCCCTCCATGAACTGAGTCATCATCCAGGTGGACTCTTCATGAGTTAAATCCTTGGCGTTCATTAGTTTTTCGAGCAACTTCCTTGCTTCCATAACTCTCCTTTATTTTAATCGACCAAATGTTCCTCAATAAGACTTTATCTTCACCCAATCTTGCTGGAATGTATAATCAGCATATTTTGCACGATTGATAAACAACGGAGTTGACTAATATATTAAGAATTTCCGAGTGTTTTTTTCAATTCTTGTATGCATGTGCTACATTTATTATAATTTCGTAGTTATTCAGCATAAAAAAATGTGACCTATTTGTCATTCTGATGGAACCTTAAGTAACCTGAAAAATCTCAATGAAACCCAAGCGACATTCAGAAATAACTTGATTACATGAATGCCCTTCCAGGCTGTTTGTATATAGCTCTCGATGTCAAATGACAGTGTTTGCTTTTGGCCTTGAGAGATCTTTCTTTTTTCATCCTCAGGATGACAGATGTTAGAGCTTAACTTATTGATATAATGTCTTTGCGGGAATGATATTAAGCACAGAGTGATACTGAATAGTTACTCTGACTTTTTGTTTTTAATGATGGTAATCATATTAAACAACTACCGAAATGACAAGTATCTAATATGACTAAATATATCCTAAACGATTGTTTTTACGCGAATGATATATCCAAGAAGTCAAAATTTTATTTTTATGGTTATTTTATTGCATAGCTGCTGACATCGGTCGTTAAGACGCAAAATATATCATATGGTTCATGAGATTAATTAACACACAAACCAAAACCATATTCACAAACCAAACACTATTGTATATCATTGCGTTATCGAAAGTTACGATGGAAAAAAGAAATAGTACACTAGTTTTAAAATGATCACAATTCAAAAAAACAAGCATTTAGTATTTATCAACTAATACATTGAAAAAGAGATAATGATATCTAAAGAAGTCAATCCGTACAGCCATTTGAATAGTTTTTACCGACCCGGGTTGTCCTTTGCCAGACAATTGCTGGAGACAACCGTTGGTCGCCGCTCTATTTTAGATAAAATATTGGAACGGTTGGAAGAAGAAAAATCCAATCCTAATCGAAAAAACTTAATGATCACAGGAGTTTCAGGTGTTGGAAAAACACATTTTATTAAAATTCTAGGTGAAACCGTACAAAAATCACTTCATTTTAATAATCTATACACAGTTATTCAGTTTCCTGAAGAAAACCACAGAGTTCTCACCTTTGCGGATTTACTACTGGCTATAGTAGAAATTCTAAGTAATATTTCTGGTAAAAAACAATGGCAAAAACTATATAATGACCTGGAAGAGGTTGGGGACGAGGCTGCCATAACCGCCGAAGTGATATCCCGATTGGAGTCATATTGTGATAATACAAATACCAGCCTGCTTATTCTTTTGGAAAACATTGATTTATTCTTCAAAGGTCAATTGCGGGATGATAAAAACATTAAAGAATTTAAAAAATTCCTATCCAACACATCACTTGTTACCTTTATTGGTACGTCCCAACATGACATGTTGAAAACGGAGGAGCTTAAACGTTCTCCCTATAATTTATTTGAAGTGATTGTTTTAGAGGTCCTGTCTGAGAATCAAACAATTGATTTAATAAAGAAAAACCTGGAATGGGATAAAAGAGATGATCTGTTAAAAACACAAGAAGACTTAATCCTGAGAATCAAAGCATTGTACCAGATGTCAGGAGGTAATCCCAGGTTGAGCTTGATTCTTTACGAATTGATCGCAAAGGAAAACAAATGGGATATTAAACGGCAAATCGAAAAACTACTGGATCAGACCTCTCCTTTTTTCAGAGATCGTTTAAGGTCTATGGCTCCCTTGGAAAGTGCACTGCTGGAAACAATCGCCTTGCTGAAGTTGGATTCAAAAACACCGGCTTTCATTGCCAAAAAACTTAGAATATCTCCTCAACAAGCATCAAATTTGCTAAACAAATTACTAAAAGCCGGTTTCTTAATAGTAACCGATCATCCCACAGATAAACGGTCAAAGATTTATCGTATAAAAGAAGGTTTTTTTGGTTTATGGCTAGCCATCGGGCACTCCCGTCAACAGAATATCATCCTGCCACATTTGGTTGAATTCTTAGAACAATGGTATGCAGAAAATCAAGGACGAGAAAGAAAACGTCAACAAATATGGCAATCATTGAATAACCTCAATATTGGCGATGATACCCATGTAGTAAATAACCAGGAACAATTGCTTAATTATTTGACAGATATAGGATCGCTGGAAGAGAAAGCTCAGAATAAATTAGAATTAACCTGCTATTTTCTTACAAAAGGCAAAACAAAAGAAGCAAAAAGGTTATTGATGGAAATTGATTCACTTTCCTTCAAAAAACCGTATTATTTCAGATGGATTATTGACCAATGCCGTCTTTGGATTAAAGAAGAAATTGAGCCGGTTGTTCTTCAACAAATTGAAGACATTATTAATTGTTGGAAGCTCCAAAAGGCCGATGACTCCGATAGACTCGTACAACTTGCTCTTAAACTGACAACCAGTTTATGGAATAATGAGTCATTTGATGTCATTTGTTCATTTTTAAAGGATGTCTATCAAGCTGTACATGAAAACCAATGGCAAATCCTTTTACTTGAAAAAATAGCCGTTTGTCAGGAACAGCTGAAAAAGTGGGAAGATGCACTGAATACTTGGAACCGGATTTTAGTTTTAGCAGATGAGACCGAAGATTTAAAAACGCAGGGGACCATATTAAATAATATTTCTCAAATACACCAGGATCGAAATGATTATGATACAGCACTGAAATATTTAAGAATATCTCTTACAAAGTTACAGAAAATTGAAGATTATGAAGGTCAGGGAACCACTTTGAACAATATTTCCACCATTCATTTTGCCCAGGGATATTATGAAAAAGCACTGGAGCGATTGGAACAAGCCCTGTCGGTGATCAGGAAAATTAATAATCCATCCCTGGAAGGGATAACCCTTAGTAATATTTCTCTGATATACCAGGAGCGCGGCGACAACGAAAAAGCACTTGAATACCTGAAATGCTCATTAAAAAACATGGAGAGATCCAGTAACCGATTTGCTCAAAGCACTACTCTGAACAATATTTCTCAGATTTATTTGGAATTAGGTTCACCCGATAAATCAATTGAATATGTCAACAAAGCACTTTCCATCATGGAAGAGGATAAAAATCCAACCGGGATCAGTCTTTCGCTATATAATCGGGGGAAAATATATTGGAAAACAGACTTTAAAGATCAAGCAATTCTTGATTGGTTATTATCTTATAAACTAGCTGAAGAATACGACTTTAGAGAGATTATAACACGTTTTGAACAGCTGGCCAATTCATTCGGAGAAGATGGGCTTAATTATTGGAAAATCAAATTAGAAGATTATATGGAACAAAAAAACAATGAGCTTAAAGCCGGTGCTTAACATAAAAATCAAATTAATCCAATCAATTCGATTGCTTTTGTTTTTTTTTGTTGTACTTTTTTTTTTGAATAGGGCTGTTGCTGCTACAGATAGGGAAACACCTGATTTCGAGCAATTCAAATATCCAATATATCTTTATCAAAATAACGAGTTTTACCGCTCTATCACCGAGATTCTAAGATTAAAATTTAATTACCCGGAACTTACTGTTAAATATGGTCTGGATAGTTATCTATTAAAAAGTTATTACCAATCGAAAGAGTATCCTCAATTGATAAAAAAGGCGGAAACAATACTAAAAAATCCCAGCCGATTTCACAAAACAGAAGAACTGAATAACATAAGACGATTACTTTCCCTGACATTTATCCATGCTGGTAATGAGCAAAGAGCCAAAAAAAACTGGATGTTATGTTGTTTTCAAAACAATGAATCGTTATTCCCAGAATCCAACACAACACCAGGTCTTATTTCACCGGATAAAGCCCGTATATATTCTACAATCCTTCCCGGGTCTGGTTTGCTATTGAGCGGAGAATATAGAAAAGCAGCGGTTTCTTTTTTACTGAATACGTTATTTTTAGCAGGTATATATCAATCCTATTCGCAAGACCAGTATGGTATCGCTGGGCTGCTTTTTTTCTTTGAAATCGGATGGTACATGGGCGGTAGGAATGCATCCTATGAGGCAGCAATTGATTATAATTCAGAACTGATCAAACGATACCAGAAAAACTGGATAGATGCACAGCAGCAGATATTGTTCGGCAGCCGTTAGATATCAATGCTATCGTAAAATCTGTGGTTTACTCTTATATTATTAATAAAATGTTTTAGTTCGATAAAGAAGCATTATGAAATAAGTCAATAAATCTAATTGATTAGATAATGTTTGCTACGAAATTCCCGGTCCAGTCTGGAATGAAGCTAGACGAATGGAAGAAGAAGGACATCGAATTTTAAAGTTGAATATCAGAAATCCAGCACCGTTCGGTTTTGACTCGCCGGATGAAATTATTCAGGATTTGAATCACAATATTCCCAATTCGCAGGGATATTGTGATTCAAAAGGTCTATTTGCCGCCTGAAAAGCGGTAATGCATTTTGTTGCAGCAAAAACTTTTGGTTGTCCAGGGATCTGCATTCAATTTGCCGACTCAAGACCATTTTCGCCTGGTGTTTTTACCCCGTATTGATGAGTTAGAAAAGGGATTGGATAAAATTTCACGTTTTTTAACAAGTTACGAACAATAAAAGCACAATAATGACCAGATTTAATATCCATCCCGTCATCTTGTTAATCATTCCTCCGTTTACACAACTTAACACCCCCTATCCTTCCACCGCCTATCTAAAGGGCTTTTTAAACCAGTATGACTATACAGTTCATCAAATCGATCTCGGTTTGGAGTTAATCCTGTCAATATTTTCAAAAGACGGACTACAAGAGCTTTTTCTGCAATGCAACAATCAAGAGCCAAAATCCGAAGCCAATACCAGATTGAAAAATCTGGCGAATGTATACATCGATACTATTGACCATGTAATCCGATTTTTACAGAACCGAGATAATACCCTGGCTTATCGAATCAGTAACGAGGATTTTCTGCCAGAAGGCCCAAGGTTTCAAACATTGGAAGATATGGAATGGGCATTTGGATCAATGGGTATTATTGATAAAGCAAGATATCTAGCAACCTTGTATCTCGATGATTTGGGAGATTTCATCAGGGAAACCGTTGATCCTCACTTCGGCTTTAGCCGATATGCTGAAAAACTAGCGCTTTCAGCCACATCATTCGATCAAATCGAGAAGCAATTGCAGAAAGAGAACATCTTTATTAATAATCTGCTGAAGAAAATACTGGTAAAGTATTTAGAAAAACTCAACCCATCAGTGATTGGCATCACTGTTCCGTTTCCCGGATGCCTGCTGGGAGCATTAAAATGTAGCCAGATTGCAAAAAATATAAATCCAGACACAAATGTGATAATTGGCGGCGGTTATGTAAATACTGAATTGAGAAAATTAAAGGATGATAGAATTTTTCAATACATTGATTACATTACAATTGATGCTGGTGAGCGCTCTTTGTATCAATTATTGCAATTTCTTAATGGACAAATCAATATTTCCAAACTTCACAACACTTATTATTTTTTAAATAACAATTTGAGCTTTAAAAGCGGCACACCGGATGATGAAATCCCTCTGTCGCAAGCAGGAACACCGGATTACTCGGATTTACCCTTAAAAAACTATCTTTCTATTATAGAGATTGCCAATCCGATGCATCGACTTTGGCATGATGGTCGTTGGAATAAAATGACCGTTGCCCAGGGATGTTATTGGCAAAAATGTGCCTTCTGTGATGTCAATCTGGATTATATCAATCGCTACAACACGGCACCGGCTGTTCTTTTGGTCGATCGAATCGAACAAATTATCGAGCAGACAGGTCAGAGCGGATTTCATTTTGTGGATGAAGCAGCTCCACCAAAGGTTTTAAAAGAATTAGCCTTGGAGCTTTTAAAACGACGATTATCGATTACCTGGTGGTCCAATATCCGTTTTGAGAAACGATTCTCAAAAGATTTATGTCGTTTATTGGCTGCTTCCGGATGTATTGCTGTATCGGGAGGTATAGAAACCCCTGTGGATAGATTATTAAAAAAAATGAACAAGGGGATAACCCTTCAGCAAACTACTCATGTATTGAACAATTTTCACATGGCAGGTATTTTGGTTCATGCCTATCTCATGTTCGGGTTTCCTTCTCAAACAGCACAGGAGACAGTTGATTCCCTTGAAATCACCCGGCAATTCTTCTTGAATACGCTGTTTCATTCCTGCTTTTGGCATAGGTTTACACTCACCGCTCATAGTTCCATATCTAAAAATCCCGAAAAATTTGGCATAAAAATTACCGGTCCCGAAAAAGGATGTTTTGCCTGGAATGACCTGAAACATGAGGATTCAATTGGTTGTGATCATGACAAGTTTGGTGAAGGACTTAACAAGGCTGTTTATAATTATATGCACGGTGTTGGACTTGAATTTGAGTTGGATTCCTGGTTTGATACGGAAATTCCAGCCGGAACTATCTCTCCGAATTATATTCAACAAATTCTTAATGAAAAAAAGGATAGAAAGACAAAAAAAACAGACCGGGTGATCTGGTTAGGGAATCTACCTGACAAAAATAAAATCGAAATAAAAAAGGGTGGAAAAAACAGAAAAAAACTTCAATTGGTTTTTGATAACAAGTTGGAACGATTTACGCTGACAACCAGTATCAAGCTGGGTGAGTGGTTGGTGACTTTTTTAATCAAAGCATCTCCTCAATACGATAAAATCTTAACCCTAAATGAGATAGAGGCTGATTTTTATAAAAAAACTGGTGAAGACTTTAACGCTTTTTTAACTCAAAAAACCTGGAAGACACTGATCAAAAAAGGATTGCTGATATTGTAATAAAGCCCCGCAAAACTGTCGGAGTTTAATTGCATCTTGAGACATTTGCCCATAGATACAAGAATTACTAAATGATTACTCTGTACCTAAAAATAGGGTTGATGATGAGTAGGAGTGTAAAAACTCTATTGAAAATCAGTTCTACCTTCAAATGCCCGCGCCAAGGTGTTTGCATCGGCAAATTCCAAATCACCACCGGCTGGCATTCCTCGGGCGATTCTTGTGATTACCTTTACTTTATCTTTAAAAAGATCGACCAGATAATGTGCGGTGGCTTCACCTTCTAATGTCGGATTAGTGGAAAGAATCAACTCTTTGATATTATTTTTATATATACGTTCTTCCAACTCAGCGATTTTTAGTTTATTCGGTGAAATTCCCTGTAAAGGAGAAATTGCTCCTTGTAGCACATGATAAACACCATGAAACACATTACTGTTTTCAATAGTGAATACATTCCTGGGATCTTCCACCACGCAAATGATGTCGTGATTTCTTCGTTGATCGGAACAAATCAAACATATTTCCTGGTCAGTCAAACCGAAACAAATTGAACAGTTTCGAATATTCTTTTTAGCATTTACTATAGCATCTGCCAAGGCTGTGGATTCTTGCTCCGAACGAAGCAACAGGGAAAAAGCAAGCCTTTTGGCTGTTTTTTTGCCGATCCCCGGTAGCTTGGATAGTTCGTCAATCAACTGAAGAAGTGATAATGGAAGGTTCATTATTGTCCAAAATCAGATAGGTCAGGTATTTTAAAACCGCTCATAATATCGGTTAATTCTGATGAAACCAGTGTTTTAGCTTGCCTCACACCTTCATTAAAGGCTGTTCTTACCAAATCTTCCAGGATTTCCACTTCATCCTTTTCTACAATTTCCGGATCAATTTTTACTGTAATGGTTTCCAGATTGCCATTCATAGTCAATTGTATCATACCACCGCCTACACTGATATCCACGGTTTTTGTGGCTGCTTCTTCCTTTTTCTTGGCGATGGTTTTTTGCATCTCTTTTGCTTTACTGAGAAGCTCTTTCATATCAAGGCCTTTAAGCATCTTCTTTCTCCTCTATAATTTCTATATCACTGATTTTACTATTGGGGAACATTTTTAAAATCTCCTGAACTCTTGCACTCTTTTCTGCTGTCTCTTTTTTCAGTTGAATCTGTTTTTTTTGCTCCACTTCATGTTTATTTCTTAACGAATCATCAATTCCCTCACCACTTTCTTTATAGAATACATGAATGGAAGGATTAAAAAAATCTCTTGCTGCATCTTCAATCTGTTTTCGCTTTTCATCTGTAAACAATTTAGCATTTTTATAACCAATAACTAGCTTTTCGTCAGATAATTCCTGCACAACAGATGAGCGTAAAATCGACATCAAAGTCTTATTGGCCGAAGGTTCTAACGATACTACAAACGCTTCCCATTTTTTTGCTGAAGAATCTTGCGACGCCGGGTTATCCGTTTTCTGTCGTCTTTTGGCGGGAAAATCCTTCGATTCCGGTTTATCTGTCTTTTGCCGGCTTTCCGGTTTTGTCAGATTATTCTGATGGGAAGGCTTTTTCTTGTTTGAAGTTGTAAATTCTGACGGTTCCGGTTCCTGAACATAACTATTGTTCAAGTATTCAGGCGGTTCAGCCGGAAAATTAACTGGCTCACTCCGATGCCATTCTTTGGAAGGCTGATTCCTTTCCGGTCCTGATACTTGATACTTTTTGTTAACTGTTGAAGTTATTTGGGATTTGACTGAAGTCGACTTGTTTAAATCTGGGGTTTGTTGACGGTGTTTTTTTTTTTTTTTGCTGACCTGCATTCCGTAACACGGAAATAATTTCGGCTACACCTGCCAATGATTCCACCGAACACATTTTAACTAATCCCATTTCAACACATGTTTTTGCCTGGTTACTCCGTCTTACCTGATTTTCCACATCCAGAACGATATTAAACAACTGCTGAAGTGTTCCAACAGTGCTATTTTCCGCCATTTCCTTATACAGGCTTAATTGATCTGGTAAAAGATTCAGCCAATGAATTTTTTCTTCCGGCAGGCTTTTTACCAAGCTGACATTTTTGATTGTTGTCATCAAATCGGTCACTAACCGAGCAATGGATCGCCCTTTATCGTTAAGTTTCTGAAAATGCTCAACGACTTTTGCCAGATCTTTATCTATGATGTTTTTTAATAACTGATCGATCTCCCTGGCATCATTCAATCCAAGAACTTCAATGACCTTTTCGTCTTCAATATTCTCACCGGAAAAACTGATCAACATATCCATTGTGGTCAAAGCATCCCGCAAACCACCGGTTGAATTTCTGGCAATAATTTGCAAAGCCGAGTCACTGATTTTAATAGATTCATCAGCAGCAACTTTTTTTAAATAGGTTTTTATGTCCTCAATGGAAATATTGGAAAAATCAAAACGTTGGCATCGAGAAATAACGGTGATGGGGACCTTATGATGATCTGTGGTGGCCAGTATAAATTTAACATGTGACGGTGGTTCCTCCAATGTTTTTAACAAAGCATTGAAGGATTCCATAGTGAGCATATGAACTTCATCAATAATATATGTTTTATATTTACACTTTGCAGGTGAAAACTTAACACCGTCGCGCAACTCCCTGATATGCTCAATACCTCGATTGGAAGCCGCATCAATTTCTACAACATCAGCGGAAATCCCCTGACCGATTTCCAAACAGTTTTCGCATTTATTGCAGGGCTCATTATCAATCGGGGTTTTGCAGTTGATCGCTTTTGTAAGAATTCTGGCACAACTTGTTTTCCCGGTACCACGCGGACCAGTGAAAAGAAAAGCGTGGGCCACCCTGTCGATATTGATTGCATTAATGAGCGTCTGGGCAATTGTTTGCTGGCCAATCAAGTCTTTAAATCTGTCGGGTCTTAATTTTCTAGCCAGTACAAGGTAGGACATAATTTTGAAAGGAGAATATTGTTACAAGGCAATGGGAAGTGATCCGAACGCATCTTCCAATACTTAGTGCTGCTTCCTCTCGGACCTGACACGATTCGTACCTTCCAATCGAACGGATCACCCAAACTGGCGGAGAGACGGGGATTCGAACCCCGGAAACAGTTTCCCATTTACACGCTTTCCAGGCGTGCTCCTTCATCCACTCGGACATCTCTCCGGATTCTTGAATTTTCTCTTGTCCCTGCTTTTACGTCTCTATTCCGAAAGATTCGGCTCTTCAGGAAATATGGTACACCCGAAGGGACTTGAACCCCTGACCCCCTGTTCCGCAAACAGATGCTCTATCCAGCTGAGCTACGGGTGCGTCGTTCTTTTCTTCAGCTTATAAAAAGCCAATGGCGGAGAGACGGGGATTCGAACCCCGGGTACCCTTTCGAGTACAACAGATTAGCAATCTGCCCCATTCGGCCTCTCTGGCATCTCTCCTTTTTTGATTCTGATAAATCCGCTAATATCCAAAAATATCAGTTATTTTATAGATATTGAAGTGGTTTGTGGTAAGAAATATCAGTAGCGTTATTACTGGAAGAGGGAGGGGGATTCGAACCCCCGATGCCTAAGCATAACGGTTTTCAAGACCGCCGGATTCAACCACTCTCCCATCCCTCCTACATAATCCCAAATTCTACTTTTTGTTTGAGATCTCTGTCAACCCCCCCATGTAAGGAACAAGAACTTTTGGTATTCTAATACTACCGTCCTCTTGTTGATAGTTTTCCAAAATGGCCACTACTGTTCGGCCAATGGCCAAAGCCGATCCATTCAGGGTGTGCACAAAAGCACTTTTCCCGCCCTCTTTGGGCTTAAAGCGAATATTTGCTCTCCTGGCTTGGAAATCCGTACAATTGGAACAACTGGATATTTCTCTGTAATTTTCTTCAGAAGGTATCCAAACCTCAATATCATATGTCTTGGCGGCACCAAAACCAATATCGCCGGAACATAAAGTTACTACTCGATATGGTAATTCCAGCCGTTTTAAAATTTCTTCTGCTTCTTTTAAGAGCAATTCCAATTCATCAAACGATTTTTCAGGGTGGGTTATTTTAACCAATTCCACTTTGGTAAATTGGTGCTGACGAATGTATCCTTTAGTATCCTTTCCATAAGACCCGGCTTCACTGCGAAAACATGGAGTAAATGCAGTAAATTTAATCGGTAGCTGCTCTTCTTTGAGTATTTCATTACTATATATATTGGTCAGCGGAACTTCAGCTGTTGGGATAAGGTATAATCCTTCCGTTGTTCTGAACAGGTCTTCTTCAAATTTCGGCAATTGACCGGTTCCCATCATGGCTTGACTGTTAACCAATAATGGTGGAAATATCTCTTCAAATCCATGTTCTCGGGTTTGTATATCCAACATCAAATTCATCAGAGCTCTCTCCAAAAGTGCTCCGGTACGTTTGACCAAAGTAAACCGAGAATGTGCCAGCTTAACCCCCCTGACTGTGTCCAGGATATCTAGGTTTTCAGCCAGATCCGCATGATGTTTTGGGTGAAAACTGAAGGTTGGAATCCTGCCCCATTTATACTTTTCGAGATTGTCATCTTCGGTCCGACCAAAGGGAACACTTTCATGGATTGTGTTTGGAATGGTTAAGGCGGTTTTACTGATTTGTTCATCAATCTCCCTGATTTTCTCGTCTCCCTGTTTAATTTTTTCGCCAAATTCGCGCGTTTCTGCAATCAAAGCCGTTTTTTCTTCTGGATTGACCTTACCTTTTCCGATTTTTGCTGAATTGTCGTTACGCTTCTGCTTGTACTGATCCAATTGGAAAACCAATTCTCTTCTTTGTTGATCTAAATCTAGAATTTGCTGTAGATCAACCTCAGTTCCCCTGTTTTTTAATGAAGCCTGAATCGGCTCCGGATGACTGCGCAGAAGTTTAATATCAATCATGGGTTTGTTCTAATCTTACAGGTTGTTTAATTAATCTAAAATAATCAGGATGGATAATTTCTTTACAATATCTTAAAAACGATCAGTTACCGAATTTTAAAATAAATCATGGCAGCAATTACCAGCAACGAAACAGCTCTCAGGTGATTTTTCCAAATCACCTTATTGTTGATATGTTCGCTTTTCAAGTATTTATCTTCATCAGGGATTTTCCCCAAACCAAATTTTTTAAGACACTCATGCCAAACAGATTTAATTTCGGGTTCCTGTTCATGGTATGTTAAAAGCGCTTGTTGGTGATGATGATAGGGTGCTTTATAAAAAAACCGATGTTTTTCCGCCCACTCACGACCATTTTTTATGAGTGCAATTTTGAACCATACACGTTGAATAATGGAACTTAAAGCCGCCAATACAAAAGTTCCCCCCACAATAGGTAAATACAATTCAACTTTAATGATAACAAACATGGTACATACTGCAGCTCCCAAACCCAATGAACCAACATCTCCCATATAAATAGATGCCGGTGGCGAATTGAACTTTAGAAAAGCAGTGCAAGCAGCAATAATTGAAACAGCAAAAACAGATACTTCTTTTATATCATCAGATATATAAAGCATTTTCAATCGCTCACTCCACTCAGCATCCCCGGATAAAATAGCAGCGGCAGCAATAAAAATCGAACAGGTCATTATAGGCACTGTAGCCAGAGAGTCCAAACCATCGGTCAGGTTAACCGCATTGGCACCTACTACGATGATTAACACAATAAACGGTATAAAGATCATTATATTCATTTCCGGGAACCATTTTTTCATGGGAACCATGGGAATATGAATACGTCCGTCCATCCCTTCAAAAAACCAGTAAAACATCCCAACTACTATTATGGCGATCAAAAATTCAAGGAACAAACGCACACGGCCACTAATACCGTCGGCTTTATCAGCAAAGGATTTTTTATTTTCGATCCCACTATCAATTCTCCGTTTGTGGACAACTTTCACAATATCATCGACAAGACCAATAATGGCATATGAAGAAAGAATGATCAGCAAAGCTATGGTGAACTGATTAATATTCGCCCATAGTAATGTAGAAATGACTATGGCCGGAATCAGGATAATGCCACCCATAATCGGTGTAGCACCAACATACGGCCCCGTTGGTGTATCCCGTTTAGTAAAATCAGATGTGATGTCTTTGTGTCGAAATATCCTGATAATATATGGTAAAACAATGCTAATCAGATAATATGTCGTCAAAAAAGTCAGTCCACTTCTAAAAAAAACAGATCTGAATATCTGATACGGAAATATAAAGTAAAGAAGATCGGCCAGCATTTTCAGCTATCCTTGCCAATAGTGATTAAACGGATTAAATTTTCTTTCCTGACCAATGGTGGTTGAGTCCATATGCCCACAATAAACGATTATATTATCCTCTAAAGGCATCAATTGCGTCTTGATGGATGACATTAGTTGTGCCATATCCCCACCTGGCAAATCCGTTCGTCCGATACTGCCTGAAAAAAGCGAGTCTCCCACAAACACCTCGTTTTTAAAAAGAAAACAAACACCACCAGGAGAATGGCCGGGTGTTTCCAGAACTTTGAATTTTATATTGCCAAAAGAATACTCCTTTTGGGGATCGATATGTTCATCCACTTTTGGTGGTTCCATATCGCTCATACCGAACATTTGCAGACTTTGGGCGAAAGTAGCCGGATCAATAAACGGCTCATCTTCCTTATGCAACAGAAAAGGTACATTTCGAGCCCGTTTAATGTCGGGAACTGCTCCAACGTGATCGAAGTGTGCATGGGTGTTAATGATGTATTTTAAATTAAATCCTTCCTGATCAATGGTCGATAAAATTCTTTCCGGCTCACCTCCGGGATCAATAATAATACAGTCTTTGGTTTTTTTGCACGCCAGAATAAAACAATTTGTACCGATGGGTGCTACGGAAAGATGTTTAATAATCATAGCAATACCTCATTTTGTTTTTATACGTCTCTCATTAACGGAAATAGAATAACGTCCCGAATTGTCGGTTGATCCGTCAATATCATAACCATTCGATCGATGCCTATACCGATACCACCAGTGGGAGGCATTCCATACTCTAATGATTGAACAAAATCCTCGTCCATGGGATGAGTTTCGTTCTCACCACCTCTTCCTCTTTCTACTTGTTGTTGAAAGAATTCTCGTTGTAGATGAGGATCATTTAATTCGCTATAAGCATTAGATGTTTCCCATCCGTAGATATATGATTCGAACCTTTCCACCAGCCCATCCTCTTTCCGATGCATTTTGCAAAGCGGTGTTGACTCTTTGGGATGATCAGTAATAAAAACCGGTTGGATCAGACTGTCTTCACAGTAAGCTTCAAACAACTCGGAGATAGCCAATCCTCGAATAAACTGGCCTGGAAGTTCAATTCCTTTAGCTTTCAACAATGCAACAAGTTCCTCATCCGATTTTTCATCCACATCAAAACCGGAGTACTTTTTAATGGCATCCTTCATGGAAAGCCGTTCCCAAGGTGGGGTCAAATCAATTTCTTTACCCTGGTATGTTATTTTTGTGGTACCGTTCACCGCCTTACAAGCTTCTGAGTAAATAGTTTCACAATGGACCATCATATCTTTGTAATCAGCATAGGCCTGATAAAACTCTACCTGGGAAAACTCGGGATTATGGGTCCTGTCAATACCTTCATTTCGAAAATCTTTGACAATTTCATAGACTCTGTCCATCCCTCCCACAATGCACCGTTTTAAATACAATTCATTTGAGATACGTAAATACAATTTCATATCCAATGCGTTATGGTGCGTCTCAAATGGCGATGCGTTGGCTCCTCCGTAAATAGTTTGCAGAGTTGGAGTTTCAACTTCAATAAAACCCTGACCTGAAAGATATTTCCTTATTGTGTTGATAATAATGGATCTTTTCTTAAATACAGAAACCACATCATCATTTAAAACCAGATCGACATACCGCTGTCGATACCGCTGTTCGACGTTTTTGAATTGATCAAAGACCACCTTTTCCCCATCCACCATTTTTTCCTTGGGAACCGGAAGTGGTCGTATTGCTTTGCACAGAACTTCAAATTTTTTGACATTAATTGAAAGTTCACCCGTCTTTGTTTTAAAAACAACTCCCTGGACACCAATAAAATCACCTAAATCAAGGCATTTGAATACTTCGTATTCCTCATCCCCAACGATTTTTTTCGAAACATATAGTTGAATGCGTGCTTCGCCATCTTTCAGATTGCAGAAAGCGGTTTTACCCTGCCTTCTAAATGCCAATAATCTTCCGCACAGTTTGATTTCATCTTCGTTTTGGATCAATAAATCCTGTTTATCCTTGACTTCTGCTATATTATGAGATTTTTCAAATCGATATGGATACGGATTGACTCCCAGGGATTTCATTTTTTCCAGTTTATCCAGACGCGCCTGCATCTGGTTGCTCATTTCACTCATCTTTATTCCTGTGCGTTTAAATGAATTTCTACTGGTTTAACAGAAGAAATGCTGATAATCTTAAATTTTTGCTTAAGCGTCTAGATTGACTTGTTCTGCTTGAGTTCGTCAAACCATTTTTCGTAAAGAGACAAACGGAAAGGATGATCCTAAAATATGGGACGAAAGATTCTGAAATGTGTCAGACGAGTATATGCAAATAAGGAGGAGTATGGAAAAGCAAAAAAGCGGGAATGAATTATACTTGATTTTTTCGTCCCCGCCAGTTTAAAACATGGTTTGCTGCTATTTAAGCTCACTACTTGATAATTTCATCAATTGACGAGCAATAATTAGATGCTGTATTTGACCGGTTCCTTCAAAAATGTCCGTGATTTTTATATCTCTTACCCATTTTTCAACCAGATTATCCTGTGAATATCCAAGCGGTCCGAGCAATTCACAGCATTTTTGTGTAATCATCGTTCCTGCTTTTCCTGCTTTTGCTTTAGCCTTGGAAGCTTGAAGACTGTTTCTGATGCCAGAATCTGCCAAAGCGGCCGCTTGCCAGGTTAAAAGGCGCATGGCATCCAAATTTGCTTCCATGGAATAAAACTCCTTTTCCAATGCACTCATATTGTTCTGGTTTTTCTCATAATCAATTTTGATTCCTTTTTCAATAAGCTTTTCTTGAGTAAATTCCAATGCCGCCCGAGCTACTCCCAATGACATGGCTGCAATAATCGGTCTAGTATTATCAAATGTCTGCATAACACCGGCAAAACTTTTCTTTTTTTCAACTTCGGCAGTTCCCAGTAAGTTTTCTTTGGGAACGCGACAGTCTTTTAATACAAAAGTTCCAGTGTCGGAAGCGCGAATACCTAATTTATGCTCTAAGTACTCCAATTTGAAACCGGGCGTATCTTTTTCAACAACAAAGGATTTGATTCCCGCTTTCCCAGCACTGGGATCGATATTAGCCCACACAACAACCACGTCGCATCTATCGGCACTAGTGACAAAGATTTTTTCACCGTTTAATACCCATTCATCGCCGTCCAATACTGCTGTTGTTTGAATGGAAGCCGAATCCGAACCTGCTTCCGGTTCCGTTATGGCCATAGCTGCCCATTTGGGGCCGAATTTAGCTTTTTGTTCCGGTGTCCCAACCGCTGAAATGGCTGCATTACCTAGTCCTGCACCAGGGATAGTCAATGTCAGGCCCAAGTCGCCCCAGCTTAATTCTTCCATATTGAGAACACCAGCCAGATTATCGTACTTCGGCTTTTTCGATTTTTTCTTTTCTTTTGGGGCTTCCTCGTTCTTGGCTTCCTTTTTGGGTGTCTCCTTTTTCGGATCTCGTTTTGGCGGTCTGAAAAAATCAAGTTCTTTGGGATAGACGTGTTCCTGTTCATCATATTTTCTGGAGATCGGTCTAAAAAGATCACGAGCCAGGTTATGCATGTTTGTTCGTGCTTGTTCCAGTTCTTCCGGTAATTCTAAACAAATCATAATTTCTCCCTATTGTGATATGGTTATACAGTTGCCAATCCTTCAATAATACTGATTCCTCTACCATTTCGGTAGTACCGTTCAACAGGATACTCCCTAGTATACCCGTGACCTCCCAGCAATTGAACACCGCAGTCTGTAACAAACATAGTTTTTTCTCCTGCGTACAATTTTGCCAGATACGCTTCACGCTTTGCATCTTTGCCGGCTTCCAGCTTGGAAGCCGCCTGCCAGGTCATCAGTCTCATGGCATCAACCTCGTATGACATTTCCGCAATCATAAACGAAACCGATTGTTTATGAACAATCGGTTCGCCAAATTGATTTCTGCTTTTTGAGTAATCCATTGAAAATTCAAAAGCTGCCCTGGAAACACCTGTTGCCATAGCTGACATGCCAATTCTGCTTTTTTGAAGGAACTTCGCATAATCACAACCATGATCACCACCCAACCGATCCTCCATAGGAATTTCACATTTATCGAACTCAACTTCAAACGTCTTCAAAGAATAAAGTCCCATGTTCTTCTCTTTTTTTCCGATTTTAATACCCGGATTTTCTGAGCTGACAATAAACAGTTCATTTTTACCTTCTAGTGAACAGGCTACTAACATATGTGTTGCAGTATTTGCCAGGGGTACAAAACACTTTTTACCATTGATAATAAATGACCCGTTCTTTTTTACAGCTGTTGTATCCAATTCCACCGCATCAAAACCAAACTTTGGTTCATTGATAGCCAGGGTGCATGGAGAGTATTTTTCACCACAGAAAAGCGGCAAATACTTTGATTGTTGCTC
The DNA here is from genome assembly GCA_041556995.1 of bacterium. Lineage (GTDB taxonomy): Bacteria > SAR324 > SAR324 > XYD2-FULL-50-16 > XYD2-FULL-50-16 > JAHJTV01. Next base: position 155,589 of record JBFFHJ010000004.1, read on the forward strand.
TTTGGTTCCCATTTCAACCAATGGACTGATTATCAAAGATGGTAAAGTCGCTTGAACAGCAAATGCCAAATCTCCATAAGCCAGTTCCTCTAAAACGATTGAGGTTGTAATTGGGGAGTCATCCATCCCAAAACCACCAAATTCCTCTGATACCATGGAAACTGAAGCTCCCAACTCCCATGCTTTTTGAATCGAATCCATAGGTATATCACGTTTCTTATCCATTTCATCCGCGTTCTCGGTTACGACATCTTTCACCAATTTCGCAACCTCATCTTTGATCATCTTCTGTTCTTTTGATAATTCCAGACTGAACATTATTTTCTCCTAATCGATATGATTAATACTTCCGGAATCTCGGATACAAAAAACATCTTTTTCCGTTTTCTCATTCATCGAGCAACCATGGACAGAAAATATTATGTACATGGATCAAATTATGCGTCTTATTACCTTTATATCCGGATTCTTCCTTGGACTGTTATTTTTACTAAATGATAAAAAAGAGTACTTTGTCAATAAAAAAAGAACGAACGTTCATTATTCGCATGGTTCTTTTTTTCCTCCTGATATACTTTATACTCTTCTTCCGTAACTGATAGCATAAACAAATACAACTTTGAATTTGATAGGATTTGCAGAATAAAAGGATCGTTTTTTTTTATAAAATTTAAGGACAAAAATTCATGATTTGCCAGTACATATGTATTTATAACGACCATAAATACATATGTGTCTTTATCTACTGCCTTCTTATTAGAATTTAATCATATGAACTCCCACTAATCCAATTACTCGACTTAAAAAAAAATGTTAAAATTCGGATTATCTTTAAAAAATAATCATGATTCTTTACACGAATATAGAATGCCATCCCTATGATTAATTTATACTTTCATTAATGATCAACATTTTTTCCGATTCAATGTAGGAATTTTCAAAAACTGATACCCGGCCGACCCTGAGAATTCCCACAGCAAACATATGATTATTTTAACTTAATTATGGCTTGCAAGGCAATATTTATTGGTTTTTGGACCATATTATCATAATTTTGCTGATCGCATTATGAAAAAAAGCCGAGAAATAGAAGCGATACGACACTTTATCAACCTTTCCAAATCACAATGGCTTATCAAATAAACCGAGCTTTTTTATAGACGAGTCCTAAAAAGATTGTTAGTTAAAGTAAAGAAAGAGCATAAAACCACTGACTTCGTTGATTGAAAATCCCCGACAACTCACGGAGAAATTTCGTCACTCAACATTTACCTAAACAGACCATGAATGTTTCGAAAATCTTCTTATTCGCATGTGGAATATTTCTGCTGCTTTGCATATCGTCTTGTGAAATGAGCAATACGGTTTTTTCCGAAAGCATATCAATACACAGCAAAGAAGCATTACTTGAAAAACGAAAAATAGAGGATACCAAAAATGATCCGGAATATGCTGATTTGCTTGGTAATTCAACAGCTGTGTTTTCAATGGTTTTATCGCCTGAGGTACCGGTAAACATCAACAATAAACTGAAAAACGATGTGAACCAAAAAATACAGGAAATGCAGTTATTTGGATCGATACTTGCGCAAAGAGAATTAAACAATTTACTCCAAAAAAACAACCGATTAAACCAGGCAAAAGAGATTTATCTCGATAGCCTGGCTACTGTATCCGTTTCAAATAAGGACATATCCAATCCTTTGGGAAAACATTTAAAAACAGAAAATTTCCTGGTATTTCAATTGGACCAATGGCCATGTGCACATTGCTCCAGAAAACAGGAAATGCGGATGAAGCTTCGACTGGTTGATGCAGAAACCGGTTTTATTGTATGGACTGGTATCGGAGAAGCCAAAAACCTCACAAATCAAGAACTTGAGGATATTGAGGGGACAGCAGGAAAACTTGCAGATGATTTAATAGGAAGGTTTTATAACTGTTTCAAGAAAAAATGGCACAAAAAGCGCTTTTCAAATCTGGCAAAACTATCAGGATGATAAACATCTGTTATCTTGATCATTTACACTAAATTTTTTGATGTATCAAGCGGATTATTATGAATGCACCCTACGACCCGAAAGTAACATATGATATAGAAAAAAATCCCCTGGTAAGTTACCTGAAAATTTTCCAAAACCAGCATAAGATCATTACAATCTTATATCGTGGTTTGATTTTTTCATTTGGCGGATTCATCACCTTGTTGAGTTTGTTGGTTTTCAGTATTTTTGATAATGATTTGATTCCGATTTGGGGAACTGTATCCTTGGTAGTTATTGATGCACTATTGCTATTGGGTGTAGTTAAAGCATTTCAGGAGTTAAAACGATATCGGAAAAGAAGTATAGGAGTGTTGGAGCAGGTATATGATTACCTGAAAAACGATCTAATGCGTTTGGAGAAGATTAAAAGTGAGCATGCTATCATTAGTGAAACTCATAAAAAAATTCAAAACAAAATCCTATCTTTCTCTTCAAAGTCCAAAAAACCAGGCATAGAGGATTATCAAGGATGGGACAACAAGGTCTGCCCAAAATGTCATACGTCAGTGGAAATGATGATAGAAGTGTGCCCCCAATGCCATCATAGCCTGGGAACACATTATGCCAGCTGAAAAGGGTATGTGAAACCGGATAAGCATATTACCGATGACAGATAATATTTCGTCATAGTTAACCACCGGCGACAATGCTTTGTACAACCAATTGCCTTTTTCTTTCTCCACGATAAATGTTCTCCCCGATGGTGAAAGCCACATCGTAAGTTGATGCATGCTGGAGAGATTCGGCGCCATTCCAAAACAGCATTTCCAGATCCCTTTCAAAACTCCATTTAAGATGTTTCCCGGTTAAAATCGTTGGAATGGGCAGTTTTACATTGCTTAGCATAAAAATAGGCTTGCGATTTTCTTGTCCGTATGGTTCGAAAACCCTCAGTCGATTAATGAGGCCATAGGTCAACATATTCAATTCTACTTCAATCGTCGCTTTTATTGTATATTCTTTATCCTTGGGAATGATTTCTGAACAAATATCAGTAAAACGTTCATGGAAAGGCACAAGATTTTCCTTTTTCAAACTGCATCCGGCTGCATTTGCATGTCCACCAAATTGAATCATGAAGTCCCGGCATTCGTTCAAAATATCCATCAAATTTTCATTTTTTGAACGGCAGGAGGCTTTTAAAATACCAGGTTCGCCATCGGTTACCACCACACATGGAAAAAAGAATTCATCTACAAGTCGACTTGCTATAACACCAATTAATCCTTCGTGAAAAGTACTATCATAAACCACAATTCCTTTATCCTTTTTAACAAACGACATGGCTTTTTTAGATGCTTTTTTGGACATGGATTGCTGTTTTTTCCGTCTTTTTTGATTAAGCCGTTCCAGGTACTGGTAGCGACTCGATGCTTTTTGCAGGTTATCGGAGAGCAAAAAACTTAATCCTTCCTCCGCATCCTTCATGCGACCGGTGGCATTCAACATGGGTGCAAGGTTGAAGGCAATGACTTCACTATTAAAAGAATTGATACCTAGTTTTTCTGAAAATACTTTTAAATAATAATAAAATTCCCCTGAATCCGATTCGTGAATTCGTTTGGTCATTTGATCAAGTCCGAACTTGGCAAAAATTCGGTTTAATCCTAACAGGGGCACCTGATCAGCAATGGTCCCCAAGGCAACCAGATCCAAATGCTCAAGCAGATTGGGTTCCTCTTGTTGATTATTATTCCAATAACCTCTTTTTCTTAGCTCCATACGAACAGCGACCAAAAACAGGAATACTACGCCAACTCCTGACAAATGTTTGTATGGATACTCGCATGTTTCCTGTTTTGGATTTAATATGACGCAATTTGGTAGAAATGATTCTTGTGGAAGATGGTGATCGGTAACAATAACATTGATTCCTGCATTTTGAATTCGTTTAATCTCTTCTTTAGCTGTGATACCGTTGTCTACAGTAATCACCAGATTTGGATTCTTGGACAGGATAATATCGACTGTCTTGTTGGTTAGTCCATATCCATGCTGAAATCGATTAGGGATAAATCTATCGTAATTTTGAAAATTAACTTTCCTAAAAAAGCGGATTAATAGAGCAGTAGAAGTGATACCGTCAACATCATAATCACCAATGATTAGTATTCTATCTTTTTTATTAATGGCAGAAAGGAATAAGTCCACTGCATGGGAAATGTCTTTCAGCGATGACGGATCAGGAATGTCTTTTAAACTTGAATTGAAAAAGGAGTAATGACCATCCGGTTCCAGTTTGTTGACAATAGCGTCGATAATCTGTTCCTCGATGTCATTTTGGTTACCTGTATCAAACCAGTTAGACAGGGATATTTCGGGTACTATTATAACAGGCCGATTCATGTTTCTTTTTTAATCACCTTAAACCGGGCTCTTTTTGACGTCTCAGAATCCATTAGTTTAAGATAGTGTTTTGATTTTTCTACAAATGGTGTAAAAGCGGCGATATTTGAGCCAACCGGATATTTGTTGATGATCCATTTAAAATATTTTCGGGCATCTGCAAATAATGCCAACTTATAACTCACAAAACCCATGATAAACATCCATTCTTCATCAATTTTTTCAAGCTCTTTCACCTTTTCGAGGATCTTTTTACAATCAACCCAATTACTCAAGGCCTTATACAGCCTCGCTTTTATCATCCAAAGAGTTTTTAACTCGTCTTTATTGGGAGAAATGCTTTTTTCAAAGGCTTCAGTAAATTTAAAAAATTCACCGGGGGAATAGGTTTTTCCATCGTACCGGGGAAAATCGATTAGATTGATTCGGTACCCAAAACGATAAGTATGAGTTTGAGGTGTTATTCTCAATATTCGGTCAACTCTTGATTGTAGCGATAGTTCATCTAATTGCATTTCATCCGGTTGAAACGGCACATTGGACTGACATTTTTTACAATGAAACTTTTGTGGTACCCAGACCGATTCTAGGGATAAACGATTTAACCGAAAAATCGCCCCCTCATCAATATATATATTATCAGTATGATACAGAAAAGTATTATTACAACCAGGACAATGTAAACGTACTGGTTTTTTCATTCCCGAGCTTCGATATTTGGCTATACCCTGGTCGTTTATATCATTGTTGATTTCGGATGGAATTTTTAGTTGAAAAATCTTGCAAATAAGAAAAATCAGGCGGGCAATTTCATATTCACCGGATTCATATTGATCTAATAACAGATCAATGAATGCTGGATCAGGAAGATATTCAATAGTATGATATAAAGTTTCTGCATGAAACTGAATCAAGTATTTAAAATGGTGAATGATGATCTGAATCGCCTGATTACAGGGTTGCATCTGAAACAACTGTAATGCGTAATCTACTGATACTCGATCCTGTTTTTTTATGAAATAATCAAAATTATGTTGATATATTTTTACCAATCCTGTGGCCAAATGCCTGGAATAATCAGGATTGGGGAATATCGACGGCCAAGATACATTGTAACCCAGCAGTTCTCCACGGTAAAAAGCCCACAAAATGTCATTCTTGTTATCATCCTCACTTATGTGAGAATCAGAAGACTTGATTTGAACTTGTTTTTCGTCCCATTCCGGAAAATCTGGAAAAAACAAGGCTAAAATCTTCTCTCGATAATCGCTCAATAACAAAGTGGAATGGTAGTAATTTGCAATTTCTTCCACATACTGTGAGGGATTAGCCAGCCATTGTCTGACCGATTTGTCAAGAATGATGTTTAAAGGAATGGTCATTAAGGCATGACTTTCCAGCTCCATTATTTTGGGGATTGTTTTTGGAAACAGTTTTTGATTTCGTTCGAATCCCTTAATAATCCACAATAATTCTTGATGATCAGCACAATCATCTTCTCGATCAACCAACAACTGCTCAACCCAACTCCTGATCGTTTTAATAAAGGTTACATGATCGTTAGGTGCATTTCTGAACACCTGACCGGATGAATAAAATGATTTTTCAATATCGTGCCAAAACTGTCGATCAGCCAGGTTATTTTGAAACCCCAATAGAATGTAACATTGCTCATATATGGAACTGATGGAATATCCCTTGGATAAACTGTTGGTCCACCATTCTTTTAATTCCTGACGGACCAGCTGCTCAACCAGATAAAAAGTCAGTTCAGCATCTGAAAACAAGTCTCTTAATATAAAGTATTGATCTATTATACTATTGAAATCAGTTTCGGTTTTGCTAAATAATAGAGCATTTTTGAATAAAACCGAACTTTTAATGATATCATGCTGAGTACCGGTTAACGTTTTTATAACCTTTTTAAAACTTTCTGAGGATTTTAGATTTAAAAACGAATATACTGCGGCTTCAAACTCTATACGTGTTGATTGATCATTGGCCGCCAAATTATAAAACCACTTTTGAATCATCGAAGTTGAAATATCATTGGGTGAATTAGATAAGGCAAAGGCTGCTGTGTATTTTAGTTGTCCTTCTGCTTCACGGAAAATCCCCAGAATGTCAGCTGCAAAGTCATCCCATCCACACTCAGCAATTTTTGCGATGCCAGCTTCTTGGATGTCAATCAGGGAAGACTGAAGAAAATGCGGTAGGTACGGTTTAAGTTGGTCTTCTTCCAATTGCATTATCTGGTAAGCACCCCAAATAGCAACAATCTCTATTTCAGACTGGATTGCATTTAATAAGTATTTTTTTTCAAAAACCATGTTTTTACAGGCCATTCGGCAAAAATTAAGTGGAATGACACGCTTTTTAAGAACTAAAAATCAAATTTTAATATAATCCTTTTGATTTTCTCTCCATAAAGCTACAATGTGGAAGTCTACATAGGTTAACGTATAAGTTTGCATATATTTAAGATTACTGATCGATCTTCAAAGCTACAAGCAAAAAATAGGGATCTTAGATTTACCAAATAGTTAGCATTCTCTAGAAAGCTTGATGTCTTGATCTACTGTTTAATTCAGATTTCAGTAAGTTCTCCTTTTCAGCTTGATTCATTTGATAAAATTTATTATTTTTATTCTTTTAAAAAAAGCCAACTAAAATGAACAGGCAAAAGGAACAAAATAGTGAAAAGCTAAAATCTCATTAGATTAGATCAAAATCAACATAATATTATAAAATCCTAACGAAAAATGGCTGGATAAAATAATTACATTATTGATAATGTGAAAAATGAATGTTTGTTTTCTGCTCACTTTTTTGGGTTTTTTATCCTACCCCAATAACCACGGATTCTTGGTAGATCAGTAAGCAAGTTTCCTGTTATCCTGAGGAAGTACAATGAAGGATATCTCAGGCCAATAAGCAAGAGATGTTGCTGATTACCTGAAAATATGTTTACTTCAAGTCCTGGTGAGAAAACAGAAAAAAAAGATCTCTTTGAAAGCATGGAGGAGATTCTTCAGATCACCAAGGCTCCCATTAAAATGATACTTGTTTTTTTAAAAAATCAGGACAAGTAAAGGTCAAGTCTAAACCCTAAAATGTGTGTGTATTTTCAGGTTTGCATGAAAATCAATAGCACTGATTTAGTATATTAAAACAACCAAAAAAATAACAAAGGAAGAAGGATGAAAGCACCATTTTCTGCAGAGGAAGCCGTCATTAAGAAGCTTGGTGACGCAAAAATTGAATCACCACTAAGAATTCCCATTGAAATTCCGCTAAATCAACAAATTTTGTTTCATCCCTATCCAGGTTACGTTCAGGAAGACCCACCAGTCGCATTTGAGACATCACAACCTGAAAAATATATCTATTTTGATCCTACCAAAGTTACTGCTGCCATTGTGACCTGTGGTGGATTGTGCCCGGGATTAAACAATGTTATTCGTGCCATTGTCATGGGATTGTACCACGGTTATGGTGTACGTAGTATTTTTGGCATAAAATATGGACTTCAGGGATTTATTCCCAAATTCGGACATCCACTTATTCCACTAACACCAGATATCGTATCTGATATTCATGAACAAGGCGGTACTATTTTAGGATCATCCCGTGGGGCTCAATCGATTGAAAAAATTGTGGATACTTTGGAAAGACAAAATATGAACATTCTGTTTATTATCGGTGGTGATGGTACGCTAAGAGCGGCGGAAAAAATAGAAAACGAAATATCGGCTCGTAATTTAAAAATTGCTGTCGTGGCAGTACCCAAGACAATAGACAATGATATTTCTTTCGTCTCCCGCTCTTTTGGCTTCGAAACCGCAGTGGATAGTGCCACTGAAGCTATTCAATGTGCACATACGGAAGCAATGTCTTATCCCAATGGCATTGGCCTTGTCAAACTCATGGGAAGGTATTCCGGCTTCATCGCTGCCACGGCAGCAGCAGCGCAACGAGATGTCAATTTTGTTCTAATTCCGGAAGTTGATTTTGATCTGGAAGGTCCCCAGGGATTTTTTGAAGAACTCAGAAAGAGACTGTCATCCAGAGGACATGCGGTAATTGTTGTGGCCGAAGGTGCTGGGCAGAGGTTTTTTGAAGATAATTTTGAAGATACCGATGAATCAGGCAATGTCCGGTTAAGAGACATCGGCAAGTTTATGGAACAGAGAATCAAGGAGTATTTTAGCGAACAAAAATTCGAGATTAATCTTAAATACATCGATCCCAGTTATATCATTCGCTCAGTTCCAGCCAATACAAACGACGGACTTTTCAGCGCTACTCTAGGACAAAATGCGGTTCACGCAGCTATGGCCGGTAAAACTGGTATCGTTGTATCTATTTGGCATGGTGTCTATTGCCAACTTCCCATTCGATTAGCTATTTCCCAACGTAAAAATCTGCACCCAAGCTCCAGACTCTGGATCAATGTCCTGGAATCAACCGGTCAACCGTCTTTTAAGAATGATTAATTTATGATCCGGGATAGTACTTATGGATCGTTAAAAAGTAACTTCACATAATCTGTTTACATGAGTCCAAAAAGCAATAGACATTTTGTAAACAGAATGTGAACGGATCTGATTTTTTGCCAACCCTTACCTGCATTCATAATACAAGATTCCTTATTCCAATGCTTTTTCAGGCCCAGGATAAAGTGTAACAATAAAGACTCTTCTCTTCGTGGTATCGATTTTTGATTGACTTGGTTATTGAAATGAAAAAAGACAAGGAGCCTGCTAGTAAATTCGGATTTGGCTACCGACCAACATTGATCTGCTTCATGAAGGTAGAGGATTGGTGCCGGATAAAACATGGAAGCTAAAACGCTTAAAAAAGAGTGGTTAAAAGGCGAGACACCAAATGTTGCTATAAGGATTTTTATCTATAACACCTGTGGAGGTCAATCACGGTTCTTTAAAAGCTGATATAGCTCTTTCTCGGTTTGATTGAAAACATCATCAAGTCTGTTTAACACTCCTTCCACTTCGTCTATCTGACCATCGTTGGTTTTTTCTTCAATGATTCTACCGATATCACTTAGTTTTTCCGCGCCAACATTCAGGCTCATGCCTTTTAATTTGTGCCCTAACTCGGATATTCTCCCAAGACTTTTACTTTTCCAGGTATCCTTAATCATTTTAATCAGTTTGGGTGCCTCTTCACAAAAAACCTCAACCAGTTTTTGCACAAATTCTTCACCCACCTGTCTACGGGAAGCGAAAAATTCACGATCAACAACAATAACCGGTTTTTGTTTTTTTCCACTCATAAAATCATCATTCCTGGAAAAACGTTTTATGACAACATTGTGGTATGTTCGATATGCTAATTTACCATTTAAAAGATAATATTACTCTATCATATTAATTTATAAGGCAGATCAAGAGCCTTAATGAAAGATCCACCAAATAAATATTATGGACACAACAAATTATATTCTACTCGTAAACATAAAAACCTTTGCCGGATTTTCGCCCATACCAACCTGCTTCAACATATTTTTTAAGTAATGGACATGGACGATATTTTGAATCATTAAAACCGTTGTAAAGTGTTTCCATTATGGCCAGACACGTATCCAAACCAATCAAATCAGCCAATGCCAGTGGACCCATTGGATGATTCATGCCAAGTTTCATGACAGTATCAATGTCTTCAACAGTTCCAACGCTATGATACAGGCAATAAACTGCTTCATTAATCATAGGCATTAGAATTCGATTTGCGATAAATCCTGGAAAATCATTGGCTTCAGCCGGTGTCTTTCCAAAATATTCCGACAGCTCCCATGTGGTTCTAAATGTTTCGTCCGAGGTGGCTAACCCGCGAATGACCTCAACCAGCTTCATCACCGGTACCGGATTCATGAAGTGCATACCGACAACCAATTCCGGTCGTTTAGTAGAAGCAGCGATTCTACCAATTGGAATGGATGAGGTATTGGAAGATAGAATAACATGAGGCTTGCATATTTCATCGAGATTCTGAAAAATCTTAAGTTTCAGTTCTTCGTTTTCAGTTGCGGCTTCAACCACAAAATCTGCCTTTGACATGTCCTGTAGGTCTGTGCTTGTGCTAATTCTAGCCAGTACAGCGTCCCTATCATCAGCTGAGATTTTCCCCTTATCAACACCACGTGTCAGATTTTTAGTAATCGTCTTTAGCCCTTTTTCGACAAATTCATCTTTAATATCATTCATTAAAACATCAAGTCCGGAGGCTGCTGCAACTTGTGCGATTCCATTTCCCATTTGTCCGGCACCGATAACACCAAAGGTCTTAATTTCCATTATGAATCTCCTCTGTGGTAAAACGCATCACATTTGAAAACGTTATATTTTTATTTATTTGTTGAATTTTACCTAAAAAACAGCGTTATGCAACTTTATCATTTGTAATTTTGGATAGATAATTGTTACGGATTTAAACACGAACAGTCAAAGATAAAACGGTATATTTCCATAAAATCAACTCAAACCGGAAAACCATGCCGGTTTTTTCTATATTGGTCAAACATTACTATCCTCAACTTTGAGAACAAAAACAGGTTTGACAGCAACAAATCATGCTATTCCTTTATTGCTAAAGGAGCTTAAAGTGTTTGTTTCATAATTTTAAGGAAAAACATACTTACTCAGTATTATGCTGTTTTCGATTAAAAACAGCATAATGAAAAAAATAATCTGGAAAGTCTAATTTAAACAAATGTTAATTAGGCATCATATCTGATAACCGATAATGGAATGATTAAAAATATCAACACTAAAAAAGTCAACTTGTTACAAAGAACAAAAATATGCTATTTAAGATGAGATATTCCTAAATATCGATCTTCCATTATGGCACTAATCGTCATACGTTTTATGGGGATTTCCTGTAAAATCTTATAAAAAGGAGAATATATGGGTCAAAACCTTTCAAAAGCTGAACTGATCGGTATTGTTGCAGAAAGAGCGGGTCTCACAAAAGCACAGGCTAATCAGGCTATAAACGAGACATTTCAAGCAATTCAGGATGGCTTAACACAAGGAAAAAAATTCACCATGGTCGGTTTTGGTACTTTCAAACCGGTTGTCAGACAACCAAGAGCGGGAACAAATCCCCGTACTGGTGAATCCATGGTCATCCCCGGTAAGCTGGTTGCAAAGTTTAGATCCGGCAAGAATCTCACAGATGCCCTCAATAGCGTCAAAAGCATTAGTGAATGGGTTAATAACTAGTCAAATAGACTATCAAAGACATTTCCAATACCTTTGTTTTGCTGAAAACATCATTAATCGTGCCGGTTCACGGTGGCAAACCGGTAAAAATCGATAACTGTGAACCGACAAGCTGATATCGCGCTTGGCTAATGTCTAATAAAATTCAGACGCTATCTTAAGTACATCGTCAACTAAAAATTTCTGTTCTTTTTCAGGGTTGATTAACAGACGACTGTCAGGAAACTCAATATCCATCGCTTGCTCCAGCGCCATAGTAATTTCAACCATATCCAGTTCATCCGCACCTAACTCAAAAATGCTTGTCTCAGGTGTAATGTCTGTCTCTTTAATCTCCATAACATCTGCAATAATCTGCATAACGATTGTGTCTTCTTCTCTCATAACAATGTCTATAGCTAAGATTTGATTGAAATATCGCTTTTTGTGATTAATAACACTGTTTTTATCGTTCTACTGGCATTCTATACCACCAATTCCCGTCTGATGACAATACAAATAATAGTCCAAAATACTGACAAGAATATTGAACTTTTTTACAGAATAGCATGATTTACAGGATTAAGACATCCTTAAATTTTAACAAAAAAAAATCACAATGATACAAATTTAATAAAATTATTCCAGTTGATTGCGTTATCTTGCTCTTTATTACATTGCAATTTCTATTAAATTAGTTAAACAAATCAGTAAATTCCTGATATCTTGCCTAAAGGCATACCTAATCGGTGCTCCCATGCCAATGTCTTGACAGAACAGGTAGTTTGTGTACGATAATTTCCATAGTTAAAGTCGATTTTTAATTAATCAATCAAACTGTTTATTTCGATATTTAAACCCTAAATTGATAAATCGCAAAATACATGAAAGCAGAAGAGATCGATCTATTAATAAAAAAATTTTTGTCGGGAAGAAGTACTAAAACCAAGGAGCTATACTATAAGGATCTCAATGATTTTACTCGATATCTTGGTGTTACAGGAATAAATAATGCGGTCTTAGCCTTGATGTCGTCCCCTCATAGTCAGGCAAATTTAATCATATTGCACTACAAATCTTTGATGCAGGAAGCGGGGTTAAAATCCGCCACTATAAATAGACGTTTGTCCGCCCTACGAATGCTGGTTAAAACAGCTATTCAACTTGAGTTAGTTCCCTGGAAACTGGAAATTCAAAATGATAAAATCGTCATTACCGAAAATACTGGAAGTTTGGGCAGAGAAAATCTGCAAAAGATGCTAAAGGCTTCAAAAAAGCAATGTGACAATCAAAAGGGCAAACGGGATTATGCCATTTTGAGGTTGCTTCACGACATGGCGTTAAAGCGAAGTGCGATTGTAAACATGGATATGGAGGATCTTGATTTAAAGAACAATCGTATCTATATTACATTATCTGCCGATAGGTCTAAAAAGATCAAAAAAATACCAGCAGTTACTGCAAAAGCATTAAAATCATGGCTTAATGTCAGAGGGACTGTACCAGGTGCTGTGTTTATCAATTTTGATCATGCAAAAAAAGGGAATCGTCTGTCAGGTACCAGCATTTACCGCATAGTTCGTCAACTAGGAAGAGAAGTCGGTATCGAAACCGGCCCCAACGGCTTACGCCATACCGCCATTTGCCATGCCATAAAAAAAGCCCGACAAACTGACATCAACATTAAAAAACTTATTTCCTTTTCCGATCACCGAAACGCTAAATCACTGAAATATTATCAAGAGATTAATAAAGAAGAACTAGCCCCCCAACAACAGATAAATTCGGGAAATGAAAAATTTGTTTGACATATAAACAGCATTTTCAGTGAAGCAAATCCTTGCTGAAAACCATGTTACGAAATATCAAAATTGAGTAATATCTAGGTGGAGGTAACTACTAAAAAATTTGGCGGAGATGCGTAGGAATCGAATCTAGGTGATGGAATTTTATACCCTGCGATATCAATTATTTGAGATGACTGTTTTTTTTCGTTATCGCTCCACCATGCAAGGATCTGAATGCCGAAGCAACTGGACATCGTCCCTTTAGTCACGCCCAGGTTGAGCAACTGTCAGGCATATGAATGCCTGACAGCTAAGTACAGCGGGAACCTGGCCATTTTGGCGTCATCGGGCATTTACCGGGTAGTAATTCTTACTGGAACCGGTACCAATTTACCAGCAAAACCGGTTTTGTCTTACCACTGAAATCGAAATTGTCCTACCACCTAAACCGATTCCTCTTAACAAGTTCAGTACAAATTTTTCATGAACTCGCCCTTTAAAAATCCTCACCTTTTTGACCAATACCACTTGACCTCATTATTCCATATATGGTGCGATTGCCAAAAACGTGTGCCGTGTCACAATTCTTATATGATGTAGATACATTTTGTATCAGAAAATTTGCTGATCAAAGAAAAGTCCTTTTTGTTTTTGGTGACAACGGTTGCCCCGATCTGTCGGGCAAGTAAAGCAATTGAGATATCGTTATAATGTTTAGGCATGACAGGATCTAGTTTTCCCTTTTGCCTCATTGCCTGACATACTTTGCCAATAGCAAAAATGGTTGCATGATCAGGGATAATAAGCCTGCCAAGAGATGAAAATGTAGCAGCCCAATCCTGCAGTAGATTAGATTCTTTCTTATTCCTGGCACCAATAATCAATTCATGAAAAACAGGATAGGCTAAAAAGGTAATATTCTGAAACCAATTAATCTGATCAGTATTAAAACCATCGTTGAAGATATCGATATAAACGCATGTATCAAAGACAACCTTTCGCTGCACGGTTAAACCTCTCCAAATGCCCGATCAAGATCTAATCTACCGGAAAGGTTAAGCGTAGTATCAGAAATATGAAGCTCTGTATCAAACTGATTAAGTATAATTTGGATAGCTTCTTTTTCAGACTTGGCATTCAAGGCTGTTTTGATACGGGTTAGTTGTTTTTGATCGATAAAGAAATTTTTTCTTACTAGATTTTCCATTTTGTTCTCTCCTGAGAAAATACATAAAGAGTGTAAAATATATACATATTTTGAGTAATAGAGTGAGAAATGTCAACAAAAATGGGGATTAAAAAACACAAAAAAATTTAGTAAAGTAGGTAGAAATAATCTTAAAAATCCTTGCTCCTGAATTGTTTAATTCTGTTTCTTACCTTTTCCTGAATTCAGGATTGTGTAGTTTACATCTAAAATTGGGATCTTGAAGTTTTTATTTGAGTTTGGGCGGTATATTCTTTGGGATACGTTTTTATCCAGCTTCACAAGTTGTTTATTTTTTGATCAGTCAACTATAAAACATTGAAATAATAACTATAAATTAATGTGAGGCATTGGATTAACAGAGTTTTTAAATACCTCCATGGGGTATACTTTAGGGTCCCGAACAGGGTTCCAAAAAGTTCCAGCGTAAGTAAAAAACCGGAAAAAAAGAGAAAATAATAGAAGACAAAATTAATCGAGGAAACCTGGATGCCTTGTTAATAAAGGCACGAGAAATATAGGTTTTGACTGTGAAACGCTTCCGGAGTTTGGTGGAGGTTATGGGAATCGAACTCAACCCCTCTTACAACTCACAATTTTCTGAATGATTCCGAAAAATTTAGGAAACCGTTTGTATCTATTTGTGTTTCGTTTGCAGACTTTTCGACAACTACCTTACTGATATAATGTCGTTTCATGGCGGAGGTGCGTAGGAATCGAACCTACCCCGCACGTTATGCACGCGCCGCGCACGGTTTTGAAGACCGGGGAGCCCACCAGAGACTCATCCACCTCCGTAACTTTTTTGGTAAGATTTTTATGATATGTTGCTTTAAATTATCAATATTGGAAATGATACGTCAACGTATTGCTTGACTGATTACGCTTGTTGTTAACACCCGTTTTTTAAAGTCATGTTTATTCGATGATGCAAATAATTTGACCATTAAAAGTATAGCGACGCTTCGATACCGAATTCCCTGGAATCGGGGGCATTCAAACCATAGAAGGCGTTTTGAATATGAAATTTGATCAGCCAGGGCAACGTCACCGGATGTTTTTCCAGTTGAGAAAGATTTCCATAGGTAACAAACATTTTATAGAAATAGGACATATACCCATCCTTCTGATTAGCACCACCGATAACGGTTTCGGCTTGCGAATCGTACAGAAAGCCGCCACCGTAATGAAAAGCCGCCCAGTTACTCGATAGCATTAAGGATACTGTTGATTCTCTACCTCGAGATAAGGTGAGTTTTTCTCCTGAGGCTGAATCATAAACAGATGAATTCAAAGTTGTACTTCCAAGAACGTTAATATCAACAATTAACTCGGAATTTCGAGGATAGATCTTCCATCTTAAAAAATAGGAAAGTTCCTGGGCTCCGCTACCTAGGGACATCTTATCCGGTTCACCATAATAATACGGTGCATTATCGGCATCCAGGATAAATCCCATGCGTACATCCAGCTCACCAGAATAAATAAAACGCCAGATTCCCCAAAACTGTATATCTCCCAGTCCGGAGCTTTTAGCTTCCTGGTAATCCTCAACAAAAGCTAACGTATCAATGCTATTCGTTTTGACAGTCAAATCCGATTTTCGTTCAGAACTGACGTAAGATAAAACCAGACCTAAATTAAATGAATCAAACAGTCCATATTGTATGGTCATGGTTTGTATCATTGATTCATACTTTATATCCCCGTCCACCGTATTATTTTCTAAATTTCTTCTGGATAATCTGTTTTCCAGAATACTCTTTCTATTAACACCGGTATCCAGCATACTTTCGCTTGTGATTGATTTAACACCGTATGAAAGCCTA
The DNA here is from genome assembly GCA_041556995.1 of bacterium. Classification (GTDB taxonomy): domain Bacteria; phylum SAR324; class SAR324; order XYD2-FULL-50-16; family XYD2-FULL-50-16; genus JAHJTV01. The sequence goes on from JBFFHJ010000004.1 coordinate 172,029, forward strand.
AATATATTATTTGGTACAAAATCAATTACTTGACTGAAGCCATCACAAACAATCAAAATGTTAAGGATAAAAGCGATAAATATATGTTTCTTAAATCTCTGATAGAAATAAAATGAGATCAATAATTGAATAAAACGTATTATCTTGATTAGACCTGCCATGAAATATAGGTAAAATAAAATGTTTAAAAAAAGTATCTTTATTTATAATATTTATTATAAGTTCAATAGCTTACGGTATTCCTTAACTGTACATTATGACTGTGCTGTTATGAATTGGTTGCTGAGCATGTCTTGAATCAACATTTCCACTGGGAGTCCCACAACGTTGTTATACGAACCATCAATATACCGAACCAAAAAGGTTCCCATTCCCTGAATTGAGTAGCCCCCTGCTTTGTCCAGCGGTTCTTTCGTTTCAGCATAGGCCTTCAATACATCTTCTGGAAGCTGATAAAAAATGACTTTGGAAAATGCTGATTTTTGAATTTTTTCCTTACTTTTACAATCGTAGATCATATAGGACGAGATTACCTCGTGGGTTTGACCATTCAGTTTTTGAAGCATTTTTAAGGCATTTTTCCCTGAACCTGGTTTACCAAGTATGTGCCCGTTGAATACAACAATAGTATCGGCGGCGATAACAATCTCTTCTTCTTTGCATTGTTTCACAACAGCTCTTGCTTTATCACTCGCCATTCGTTGCGCGAATTCCAAGGGCAGCTCACCTTTTCTTACAGTTTCGTCAGTATTATTTGTTAATATTTTGAATTTTAGGCCGTATCGTTCCAAAAACTCCTTTCGTCTGGGCGAACTTGAAGCAAGAACAATTTTTCTATTTTGAGTAAAAAACATATTTATTCACAAAATATAAACGTCATCAAAAAAGTGTAACCGTATCTGCCATGAATTAATTCGAATGCCGATCGATCGGACTGGGTGTGTATGGATCAGCAACCAATAGCAATTTTTACGATTAATAAAATTCTAAATTTAAATGGGGTGTATCGGTACTACTTTCAGTATTGGGCGTTGAATCAAAAACAGGTTTGGGAAGTGAAGTGATTTCCGTAAAATAATACTCTATTATCTGTTTCGTCAAACCGGCCGCGTTTCCTCCTGTTTCTCCATTTTCGATCAGCACCACACTGGAAATTATCGGGTTTTCCGCAGGCGCAAAGGATACAAACCAAGCATGGTTCTTGAACTTTTCTTCGACTTCACCTTTTTCCCGTTTAATTTTATCCCGGGTTTGAAAACTGATTACCTGCGTTGTTCCGGTTTTACCGGCGATACGAACAATATCCGATCTGCTGCGTCTACCCGTTCCCTTTTTTGTATTAACATTTTGTTCCATTCCCTGGCGCAAAATTTCCAACGTTTCGGGAAGAATATCAACATCTCTGGTTTTGATCTTTGTTTCAATGATATTACGGTATGATTTGTCGTCTAATTTCCCTTTTTTAGGATTATTTTCTATAATCTTTCCGGCAATGCGGGGTGTTACAAAATATCCCCCATTGGCGATGACATTGACATAGCTTAATAGTTGCATAGGTGTTACAGATATAAATCCCTGACCTATAGCTACATTTGGTGTCTCGCCTTTTAACCACTCTTTTTTAAAGCGTTTTAGCTTCCATGTTTTGTCCGGTACCAATCCTCTACTTTCATGAAGCAGATCAATATTGGTTGGTAGACCAAGTCCGAATTTACTAGCATACTCCTTGATTTTTTCAATACCAATTTCCATGGAGAGCTCAAAAAAGAAAACATTGCAGGATTGTTCCAAAGCTTGCACCACATTCAGATATCCATGGCCACTTCTTTTATTGCAATACTTCCGTTTTCGCTTGAGTTTAAAATACCCTTCGCACAATATTTCAGTTTCATGGTCAATAATTCCCATTTCCAATGCTGCTGCTGCCACTAACATTTTGAAGGTCGAACCGGGTGAGTATCCACCTTGAATACATTTGTTATTAAGAATATGATCTGGATGTTTGCTCAACTCTTCCCATCGTTCAACACTTAAGCCCTGGGAAAACTCATTGGGATCAAATGCAGGCAGGCTAACCATGGACAACACTTCACCATTATGAGGGTTCATTACAATGGCAGCTCCTTTCCGGTCACCCATGATTTCTTCAACCTTCTTCTGTAAAACACTGTCAATATTCAATATCAAATCGTTACCCGGTTTCTGCTCAATAGTATTTGGAAATGTACGAATCTCTCGTCCGATACTGTTGACTTCCACCTGTTTGCCGCCATCACTCCCAATTAACTGTTCATTATAGACAGATTCAATTCCTTCCCGTCCAATTATCCTGGCTGATTTATACTTGTTATAGGGCAGTTTTTTCAACTGCGCCTTTGTAATCTTACTCATATATCCAAAAACATGGGCACCAGTATTGATCAGCGGATAGTATCGGCGAGGTACTACATCAATGGATATCCCTGGGAATTCCTCCTGATAACTCTCAATCAGGGCAATCTGTCGCATTGTAAGATCTTCATAAATCTGGATCGGTTCGAAGGACTTTTTTTTCCGGTCGAGAAGTGCAGAATTTAGGGACGACTGGAGTTGAGTCATTGGAATTTTTAGTGTCTGGGATATTTTTTGAAGAACAAGTTCGATCTTCATCACTTCTTTCACATCCTCCTGAACCAAAGTCAGGATATATGAAGGAATATTTTTTGCCAGAATAACACCGTTTCTATCATAAATGATTCCTCTGGGAGCGGCTATTGTTTTAGGCCTGATTCGATTTCCTTTGGAGAGATCTTTATAATTATCCCCCTTTTTGATTTGAAGATTCCACAGCCGCCAAATAATCCCTGCAATAGGAACAGCAATTACCGACCGAATAATCATTTCCCTGCGACTAAACAGCTGAAGTTCATCAAAACTCATGGACTCTTCTTTCAAAACTTACGCTCCGCTAATCTTATTTTATAAGTTTTCTCTATCGCAATCAGAAGCTTTAACACAAAAGCGGCAACAACCGCAGTTGATGCAACTTCATTGACCAAAACATTTCTAAACCAGTTTGCCGATTGATCCTCTGGGAAAAAGATAGACAAAAGCAAAAAAACCATAATATTTAAGCTTAACGTGAAAATGCCTACCACAACAGGTAGTGTTATATACGATTCATAGTACATCTTAATGGCATACCAGCGCATAAAAAACGACAGGACAAAATAGATCAAACCAAAGGTCCCAAACGGCAATGTTGAAAAGCAATCGGCAGTAATTCCAAAAAATGCAGCAATAAAATAAGTCTCGGAACCGCGCCAGTGTAAACAGAATATGACAACAGCTACAAAAAACAAGTTAGGTCGAAACCAGCTAAATGCGTTTGAAACAGTGGTTTCGAGACTGATGGATAAAAGCCAGAAAAAAAAACAAGTGAGAAAAGGGCGCATTTTTTTTATTCGGGATTAGTAAACAATGGCTGATGAATACTATTGACGTTCCTAAGAATAACAGCAACTTCTTCCACTCTGTTCAGATCAACTGAAGGAATAACAGTAACCGTTTGAAACAAACCATATCTTTTCTTATTAATGGTTTCTATTTTACCGACTGAATATCCTTTTGGAAATATCCCTGCCAATCCTGATGTAACGATACGATCATCCTTAAATAGTTCAAGCCTTCTAGGAATGTGTTTTAAGGTCAATGTTCCTTCCAAAGAACCATAGGACATGGCTTTTGTACTTGTACGCTGAATCAGTACCGGAAAACGTGAATCCGTATCTGTAATTAATTGTACTACAGATTGCAGCGCAGTGACAGACTGAATTTTTCCGACAATACCTTCCGGCGTTACTACTGCAAAATTTGGACGAATACCATCACTGGAACCTTTATTGATTATTAACAGCTTGTAGAACGGCTTTTTTACTTCCACCACTACTTCGGCAAAAACCTTGATATTAGGATCTTTTTCCTTAAACTCCAAAGCCTTACGTAAACGTTCATGGGCCCGAATGGTTTCACGGGCTTTTGCGTTTTCTTCCTCCAATTCCCAAACCCGTTGCCAGAGTCGGTCATTTTCATCATGAACATCCATCAACCAGATATAATTAGACCAAACATCAGCTGATTTAGTTCGAACAAAATGGTAAACCGCTTGAAAAGGATAGGATATGGTTTGCACCGTTGCTGTAAACCAGTTTTCCGATCTGGTTTTATCCACTTGCACAGTGAGATAAAGCAGAAAGAATAGAAGGATGGCGGCAATGGAAATACGAAGTCGGTTATTCTTTATGAAACCCAGCATTAATTATTCGAGAAAAACCGTTTATTAACAGTAAGTTGAAATGACTCAGGATAGTCCCCTTGTTTTGGTCCATTCTTCAATGTTGAACCGCAACTACCGGATTTTATCCTGAATATAAAGATTTGAATGAGAGGTTTTTTGCTTATTGTACGGCGATACTTTTCAGCAAACCTATATTATCAAGCATAGCACCAACGCCTAGTGCCACGCAAGAGAGAGGATCTTCAGCATAAATTATCGGTAAGCCGGTTCTCTCTCGCAGCAGGATATCCATCCCCTTTAGCAACGATCCGCCACCAGCTAGCACAATACCTTTATCAACTATATCTGCTGCTAATTCCGGGGGCGTATCTTCCAACGCGTTTTTTGTCGCTAATACAACTTGATCGCAAACATCGGCCAAAGATTCCCTGATTTCATCGTTGCTTAGTATCAGAGTTTTTGGTATGCCGGTCAGCAGATCCCTTCCTTTCACATCCATGGTCAGATTCTCCTCGCCGGGATAAGCTGACCCGATGTTTATTTTAATCTGCTCTGCCGTCCGTTCTCCGATGAGCAGGTTATATCGTTTTTTAATATATTGAATGATTGTATCGTCCATGATATCTCCACCCACACGGGTTGAATTGCTGTAAACAATACCTGCTAGGGAGATAACAGCCACCTCAGTCGTCCCGCCACCAACATCAATAATCATATTTCCATTGGCTTCTGTAATCGGTAAACCAGAACCAATAGCTGCTGCCATTGGTTCTTCCACTAGATAGACCTCTCTGGCACCTGCTGATTCGACTGATTCTTTAACTGCTCGTTTTTCCACCTGGGTTATCCCTGATGGAACACCAACAATAACACGTGGACGAAACTTAATCAACGAACTATTCTTTTGAACCTTCTTGATAAAATGACGAATCATTTCTGCAGTGACATCGAAATTGGCGATTACACCATCTTTCATTGGTCTGATAGCCTGGATTGTACCCGGAGTCCGACCAAGCATCAGCTTAGCTTCTTCCCCGACAGCCAAGACTTTGGGTTCTCCTCGCTGGTCGGCTTGAACGGCAACCACCGAAGGTTCACGAATGACAATTCCTTTTCCAGACAAAAACACAAGTGTGTTAGCTGTGCCCAAGTCAATTGCAATGTCATTTGAAAATACTTTAGTGATAATATCTAACATAATCGTGTAAAACGCATGCTTTCAAAGATTGAAGAAACTTCTTTTGTGGATAAAAGAAGAAATGAATTTCTATATGCTTCGGCAAAAAACCGATAAAACTTTGTCTTAATGCATTGTAACCTTGCCAAGCAGTAGTTAAGATGATCCGTTTTTTGAGTTCTATAATAGGCTCAGTTATATTAAGACGACCGACAAGATCGCTCTAATGATAAAGACCTGATCCTAGAAATTTCCAATCGACAAAATAAGTTATACCCTAATCAATTCAGCAAAGCAATCACGCAGATAAAAAAAAAGCTCCCTCAGATACTCAATCAACCGATTAAATGTTTTTTTTTAAAAATCGATTCACAATTACCTTTATGAAACAGCTCTTTGGAGTTGATGTTATAAAGCTGTTTTATCATAAGATTTAATCAACATTTGCCAGTTATAATTCTATTTTCAAAAACCGTTTGACCGAGTAAAAAAAAAGAATCAAAAGCTATTGCAATAGGTAAAAAATAAAGGCTATACTCAAAAGCGACTTAAGAATGTACAGGTCGGTTTTAGAATTTTGATAGAATATCCTCAACCAATAATTAAATTTAAGAATAATTTTCATCGTGAGTAGGTTACAGACCAATCATCCCATTGTAAAGGCGTTAAAACGAGCTAAGAATATTTCCTCGCAATTGATTCGCGAATTTACGAAATTTATTTCCGATTTTGAAGACTGGGAATCACAAGCCCTGTATCTTTTGGAAGATAAGGGAGAAAAAATTGAAGACATTATTGAAGATCTTTTTGATGTTCCCGTCAAGGAACAAGCAAAGTGGAAAAAGCCAAAAGCAAAACCCGTTTTAGAAGAAGCAACCTTCGACCAGTTTTCCGTCTCACCAGAGCTGGCAAAAATTGGTAAAGATATCTTACCAGCCGATTACTATCCACAGTTTTCTTTCAAAGATTGGAAACAGGAACACGGATTCGATTCGATTCCGGTGGAAGTAGGAGATATCCACACCATCATTCGCTTTCGGCAGGAACTGTCGCCGGAAAGAGAAGAGAAATTCCTGTGGACATTCAATCGTGCTCGCTATGGTATTCGTGGTTGGGGGAATGAAAAACCAATTAAATCAATCTCAAAGTCTCTTTTAGACAACAACAATAATCCGGGTTGGGTGATTAGAACCTTTCTGGATGAAAACAAGCTACTACATTGCAAAAACCACCGTTTACGGCGTGGCGAAGAGATCCCCAACCCTTTGATTCTTTCATCTCGCGATAGCCATAGTCTCTTGTTTCTTTTGCTGGGACATCCGTTTACTTTTTATGGTGATAATACAAAACCAGTACGAAACTCATTTAAAAAAGTTGAATTCGATATCAATGTATATGAACTTCCCAACCATCGAATTCTGGCCGGAATTTTCTACCACTACGAAAATAATAGTCGACTGCCCATCATCACCGATGAATTTGTCGATAAGGGATTTATTTTATACGGACTTCCAAAATCGATCATTTTTGACTCGAAATATTATGAGATACTCCCTACACCGATACCGGCACCCATGATAAAGGATTCATTCAAGGGCGTATTGATACCAAACGATGAATGGGAAAGTTTTTCAGAAAAATGGGAAAGCTGGTTTCCCAATATGCATCTCAACATTTTAGATCCCAAAAAAGTTGATCCACCAAATTTTGAAGCCAGGGACGTAAAAGGCTGGAAATATTGGTTAACAATGCCAGAAACCAAAGTTGATCTGTTCAATAAAAAAGATGATATAAGTTATATACGACTTCATAAAGAAACAAAACGTTTTAATACCAACCGCTTGGCCATTACCATTGAAAACTATGATGGGGAAAATTCAAAACTGAAAAACCCGGAAACAGCACCAAAAGCGGCTAAATTGTTTCAGGTATTGAACACCATTTATCACAGCAAAAAGGTTGAGGATTTTTATAATGTCGAGCGACACGCTGCATCGCAGTTACTGATGTTGGCAGAGGAGTATCCATATGCTCTGAGTTACAATGACCAACATATGATTTCGGAGGATTCGCTGGATTTCCGTATTACCGTTATTCGAAATCCCAACAACGAAAATCAATACTTACTTAAGGGAGAAATTGGCCAGTTTGATAGTAAGAAGAAGTTTAAGCCTTTGTTTAATAAAAGTGGAACACCGCCTAAAGCCATAGGCATGGCACCTTGTTTTATCCTTAAGGATGATCAATTGGTACGTGTCGGCTCGATGATGAGCGGACGTCTGATTAATGATACTGTTTCCGGGGTTATTGTTGAAGAATCCGAAATTAGCGATTTTTACTCGGCAGCCTTGCCCTACCTACGTCAACGAAATATCCAAATTCATGATCCTCAGGGAGTACTTAGGGTATCTGCCCTTTTTAATTACCGTTTGAAGGGAAAAATGACCATTTGGGAGGTTAAGGGAGTACTAATGGGAAGGCTGGAAACCGTCATGGTTACAGGTATCGGTGAACTGCCTTACCCCTTTGACTTAAACTCAGACGAGTTTGAACAAACTCTGGACGGTAAAAAGTACAAAATTCCAAAAGACTTCAATCAGGAAAAAAGATTGAGGGAAGAAATGCTGGAAGTCGGCTGGGTTGATGAAGGCGATGGTGACTTCTCCATGAGAGAAGACCATAGTCTTAAATTCGTACTGGAGACGCTACCTCATCAGGCTCCTGACTCCATGTTGATTTATCTTGGTGGAACAAAGCTTCGCCGTTGGAAAACCAAAAAACTGGTGCCGATTATCTCTACTAATATTCAATCTGGAATTGATTGGTTCAACGTCGATGTTTCCATGACTATTGACGGTGAACTGTTTGATTTAAAAGAAATCGTCAAAATGTGGCAAAGCAACGAACAAGCCATTGAATTGACTTCTGGAGAAGGTGTCGCGGTTATCGATTCCGACTGGATTTCTCGTTATGCACCAATTTTAAACAGATTGATTCAGACTTCCAAAGAAAAAGGTATCGATCCTCAAAAGGCACTTGAGCAGGCAATGGCTGATGCTGAACAAGAAAAGCAGGGTGAACAGTTAAAAGTGGATAGATTTCAAATCGGTCTACTCAGCGAATTGGAAAGCATCGCAACGGAAAAAGAAAGTGATGAGGAGTGGGGCAAAATCCTGAAGAAGGTTAACTCGTTTAAGGGGATCAAAACGCAACGAATACCCAAAGAAGTTCAAGGAACCTTGCGGGACTACCAGAAAGAAGGAGTTAATTGGCTGTGCTTTCTAAACGAATTCGGTTTTGGTGGTATTCTTGCTGATGATATGGGATTAGGAAAAACACTGCAAACCCTTGTATTTCTTTCAATTCTCAAAAAACGACGTATTAAAAAACCCAACCTGGTCATTGCACCTACTTCGGTAGTGACCAACTGGATGGCTGAAGTCGATAAATTTGTGCCCCATTTTGACGCTGTTCTATTACACGGTCAAAAACGAAAGGAACACTTTGCCGAAGCCAAAAAATCAGACTTGATCATTACAACTTACGGATTGTTGCAACGTGATCTTGAATGGCTAAAATCGATTAAATTTCAGACCATTATTCTGGACGAGGCTCAAAATATAAAAAACGCACGATCAAAAACCGCCCAGGCAGTGATGGAATTAGACGGTAAGCAGCGCTTGACCCTGACAGGAACCCCCATCGAAAATTCAGTGATTGAATTATGGTCTCAATTTAATTTCCTGATGCCCGGATTTTTTGGCAGTATGAAAGAATTTGAGAGGGATTATATCCGCCCCAAGGGGAAACGAGGATTTAAGAAAAAACGACCTGATCACGGATTATTACGACGACAAACCCGACCGTTTATTCTACGACGATTAAAGCAGGATGTCGCCAAGGAATTACCACCAAAAACTGAACAAACCCTGTTCTGTGAAATGCTTGATTCACAGAAAAAACTCTATAATTCCGTCCTGGAAATTGTACGTCAGCAAGTAAAAGAAAAAATATCTGCCGGTGGCGTGAAAGGGGCCAGGATAGCCATTTTTGATGCCTTGTTGAAACTGAGACAAATCTGCTGTGATCCGAGATTAAGCTCTCTGGCAGGAGCTGAGCCGCCCAACAGTGCAAAGTTCAAATTGTTCATTGAAACCGTTGCCGATATCGTTGGCGAAGGACACCGTGTCTTGGTATTCAGCCAATTTGTCAAAATGCTGAATCTTATGCACGAAGATCTGGAAATAAATAATATACCGTTCTTACAGCTGGACGGCAGTAGTAAAAATCGTGATGCCCTGGTAGCCAAATTTCAACACAGCGATTCATACCCGGTTTTTCTGATTAGCCTGAAAGCTGGTGGAACTGGAATTAACCTGACAGCTGCCGATTATGTCATCCATTACGATCCCTGGTGGAACCCGGCTGTCGAATCACAAGCCACGGACCGGGCATACAGAATTGGACAGAAGAATCATCTATTTGTATATAAACTGATTACCAGGAACAGTATTGAAGAAAAAATCGTTGAGCTTCAGAAAAAGAAGCAAGCATTGGCAGACAATATCGTCGGTGTTTCAGATTCATTGGAACAGATGTTAAATATGGACGATTTAAACGATTTGTTTACATATTCATGACGTTTCAAAAACATCAGACATCATGGTCTCAAAAGACTGCTTTCCTGTCCAGGGAGAGAACTCCCTGTTAAAAAGGTGATATACGCGTAATAGGTTGGCAATGATAAATCTGTACAATGGTCTATAAATAGCGATATTGACATACAATTGCCCTATATTTGAACGGAATGGTTAATTTGCAATAAACTTTAAAAAAATAATAACACCCTTCAAATTGGCGGAACGACCCCGCCCTTCCGTAGATCCGCGTTTTAGTACGAGTTCTAGCCTATTGGAAGTCAATATGATTAAAAACGAAACGATCAATGAAATAGGCAGTTTTTGCTTAATTATCAAATAACTTATTGATTGATTTACAGAAAAAACCAAAGGAAGGATGGATTATTTTTAATTTGTTGGTTAGAATTTTTTGATAGGATTATCGATTGAAAAATTGATCCGGCATCATTGTTAATTTTTAATAATATTGGAAATGGAACGCTCACCAATCACTGATATAGGATATAAAAAACTGCAAGCAGAATTGCAGGAATTGATAAAAGTCCAACGCCCCAAGATTATCAACGATATTTCAGTCGCCAGGGCACATGGAGATCTGAAAGAAAATGCTGAATATCATGCTGCTAAGGAAAGACAGGGCTTTATTGAAGGTAGAATCCAAAGACTCAACCATATTCTGGCTAACTCTGAAGTGATCAATGTGGCCAGTATTGAAGCCAACGATATCCGTTTTGGAGCAACTGTGACATACGAAGACTCTGACTCCGGCGAACAAAGTACCTGGAAAATCGTCGGTGAGGAGGAATCCGATATAAAAAACAGGCAAATTTCAATAAAATCACCCATAGCCCGGTCCCTCATTGGAAAAGAAGAGGGGGATGACGTGGTTTTGAAAGTTCCCAAAGGATCTATCGAAGTAGAGATTATTTCGGTTGAGTATATTTAAATTGGATTCGATTTCAATATCCAAATGTCGCGCCTTTGAGTTAAATAACAGCCGATTATAAGGTTGAGCTATCATGCGTTTGTTTTGCTTGTCAAATAAAGGGTATTGTAAAGTCGCAGACAAAGGATTATGCTTGACGTTTTGGAATTTGAACAGAATAAATCAATAATTACCGATCACTGTCAATTCTATGGATAAACACGGAAAGTCTTATGGGAATTGCTAGGATTTTATTTGTGATTATTGCTTCATTAGGATTGACAGCGTAATATTATTGAACATTTTTTTGACCAAGTTCGATTTATATAATAATACCATTTTTGATTGGCTGCTTTCAGTCACAGTTATATCTAAGGTAGACTTATGCTGGAAAGCTCATTTTTTTCGATTATTTTTCAAGGCGGCATCTTTTCCACCTGCATATTATTGCTATTACTATGTATGTCTGTCATTTCCTGGGGTATTATCACCTGGAAATGGAGAGTTTTCGGTAACGCCATGAAAATTACTGCTGGGTTTCTGAAAAGCGTTGATATGTTTAGCGGATTGTCTGATGTTTTATACAGGGCGGAATCATATACGTCAACCTATGTAACCAGAGAATTTCAGGCTGCTTATCAGGAATTTGCCACCTACAAAATTAAAGAAAACAGAGGCAACAACTACTACGCCAAACAAGAGCTACTACATCGTATAGAGCGGAGTATCGAAAAAAGCATCGTTTCGGAAGGTCTGACATACGAAAATAAGCTGGCCATCCTTGCCACAATCAGTAGTTCGGCCCCTTTTATCGGATTGTTTGGAACCGTGGCCGGAATTATCGATGCCTTTTATAGTATCGGTTCCCAAGGAGCTGCCAGTATCGCCGTCGTGGCACCGGGTATTTCGGCCGCTCTGGTAGCTACCGCTTTTGGCCTTTTTGCTGCTATTCCTGCCTTGATTGCCTACAACATTTTTCGTAATAAAACCCAAGTTATCCGACAGGAAATGGAAAGCTTCGGATTCGAACTGATTAACCTGTTCGACAGGGAATGTCCAACCGTTGTCAATAAGCCAAGACAAACGTCCCATGCCAATCTGTCAGTACGATAATTTCCCGGAGAAAGCGGTATGTTACGAAGAATGAATCATCAGCATGATCCTATCAGTGAAATCAATGTAACGCCATTTGTAGACGTACTATTGGTGCTGTTGATCATTTTTATGATTACTGCGCCCCTTTTTACCAAGGCCATAGATGTTCAACTGCCCAAAGAAAACCTGAGATCGTCAAATATTAAAGACGCCAGAAAATTTGTCATTACAATCAACAGAAACGGCACGTTTTATATCAAAGGAATACGACATTCGAAAAATAAACTGATTAAAGTCGCCTTGGAATGGAAAGAAAAAAATCATGGAAAAACCGCTTTCATCAGGGCGGATAAGCGTGTTAAATATGGAGATATAACGTCTTTAATGGTGCTGTTGAAAAATAACGGCATTCAGCGATTGGGCCTGCTGGTTGAGGAAAAACCCGGTCAAAAAACATAAAGCGTTTCTGAACCGATGAAATTACTTACCAATGCATCTAAATATTATGCCGGGTCTCTGCTTTTCCATGTCATTGTTCTGACTGCCCTGGCATTGGTTTCTTTCCATAGCAGGACCTCCATCCC
>JBFFHJ010000005.1:0-181803 GCA_041556995.1 bacterium
ACCAATGCGTTTACTCCGGGAATTCCATCAGAGCCGGTTTCTCCATTACAAACGGTGAACGATCCATCTAGTTCATCATCATCCAGTATCCCGTTTCGATTATCATCAACTCCATAGCCTATTTCACTTCCACCATTCGGACATTCCGTCCCGTATTCTGTTACTTCCACCAATGCGTTTACTCCGGGAATTCCATCAGAGCCGGTCTCTCCATTACAGACTGTGACCGATCCATCTAGTTCATCATCATCCAGTATCCCGTTTCGATTATCATCAATTCCATAGCCTATTTCACTTCCACCATTCGGACATTCCGTTCCGGGTTCTATTCCTTTGACAACAGACAAACTGGAAGCGGGTGCTCGTTTTACGATTCCATATATGCTGAAATGATTAATATAAGTCGTAAATGAATTACTGGATAAATTGACGGTTCCTGTAAGTTCTAACCAAATGCCGTTCTGAAGAGCATGAATCCGAACATCATCTTCCGGGACATTCCCTAATGCCTCCTCTTTATAAATAACCTCTAAACCAACAGGTTTAAGGAAACTTAATCCATCCGGCTGAATATCAAAAACCATTCCATTTAATCCTGATTCAGTAGCAGTATAATCCATGGTCAAACGACCGCTAATCACATGAGAAGATTCCAGTGCACCCTCAGGGAAACTCAGAACGACAGTCGCGTAATCAAATACGAAACTGAATTGTCCGCCTTCCGGTCCAACGGTGAACTGTTGGGTCTGGGACGGTGGATCAGCAGTTTTATTATCATTGTCGGATTGCACACAACTCACCAAACCTTGCATGATAAATAGACAAAACATGATAATCACAATTCTTTTCATCCTTATTCCTTTTTTTTCTGCCATCTTTAACTCCAGGATACTGAGTATTAATTTCAACAGAGAAAAACTACTTGAAAAACCTTTGATAATTTTCCAAATCGTCCGCTCGTCCCCATAGATATTGGATCATCATATCATAAGACAGCAAAAACCACGACTAAATTCAACTTTCTTAACCATTCTATGGTGTTAATAAATCCCCTTAATGATTAGGCCAGTATTGAGCATTGTTACGGCTTATACTAAAACAAAAGAGGAATTGATAAAACAAAAACCTATTTTTAACCTGAATGTACACCTCTCCATTTTTTCATAGACTGAACAAAACAAGAAAAACACTGTGGTATATCGTTGATACAAAGAATCATGCCTGAATTAAGTTAAAAAAAAACCGGTTCAATCAAAAGCACGAAATCAATCAACTTAAATATCAGTAACCTTACTAATGCTATATAAAAATTTCATAAGCGATTCTTTCAAGTAAGAAACAAGCAAAAAATTTAAATCAAAAAGAAATCGACATCATTATTTAGGGGACAGGCAAATAATAAACGATATGTATTTTAGCAGTTTAGGGAACAGGCGAATACTAAACTTGATACGTTTAAAATGGATCAAAGTTGTACTATAAAGGACTTCGAACAACCATATTAGCAGGTAATCAGCAATATCTCTTACTTTTGACACTTGGAGATTCTTCGCCGTACCTCCTCAGGATGATAGGAAATTTGCTTACTGACCGACCAGAACCCGTGGTCATTAGGGCACAAGCGCTCAAATAAGGAATCTTGTAAAAAAGAGAACAAGTAGCAGGCGGGGGCAGTGTCTCGCCAGATGGTTCATTTAGACGATTGATAAACCAAAAGGAATTTACTCGGTTTGTAAATATCAATTCTTATTTGGGCGCTTATGGGGCATTGGGATAGGATAAAAAATCTTAAAATGTGAGTTATCTAGAGAAATTGATCCACCAATAAGAAATCTTTTTATAAAATCTCATCAGACAAGATAGAAAAAAGCTTAGTTGTGGACTCTGAAACAAGTCTGCCATACCAACGTTTATTTTTTCCTTCCAGTTTGATCTGACAGCGGCATACTTCGCACACTATTTTACTGCCTGATTTGGCACTTTTGGTAAGTTTGACAAACGAACTACAAAATGGACAGACAATTGCCTTTGCATCATTCGCTTGAAAATCCTGGAGTAATTGTTTAATTTTTCCTTTTTTATAGCATTTGATAAAGGCGTCCACACATATCGGGTCGAACTGAGAGTTGCGGGATTTTTTTATTTCCGCAACAGCATCTTTCAGATTCATGGCGGGTCGATAGGGTCTACCGCTAGTCATTGCGTCAAAAGAGTCTGCTACAGCTATGACACGCCCTTCAATTGGAATCTCTTTTCCTTTTAATCCATTAGGATAACCTTTCCCGTCCCATCTTTCATGATGATAAAGGCAGTAGGGGATGAAGTTTTTAAGATATTTTACATCTTTCATCATTCGAGCTCCCCTTTCCGGATGAATCTTCATTACTGCGTATTCTTTTTCTGTTAATGGTGAAGGTTTATTTAAAATATCATCACTCACAGCAATTTTCCCCACATCATGTAAGACACTGCCTTTTTCGCAAAGTTCCAGCTGTTCTTTGTCCCAACCAAGTTCCTTTGCAATCTCCAAGGCTAAATTAGTAACACGCCAAGTATGTCCAACCGTATAGTGGTCACGCATTTCAATGGCATTCGCTGTTACAACCAGTGTATCGTGATAAGCTTGCTCTAATTCGTTAACATACTGAGCATTTTTAATGGCAATGGAAGCAGATGCTGATAATGTTACCAGTAGTTCAAGATCCTCCTGCTCGAAAGCATTTTTTGTTCCATGTGTATCCACATATATTACACCCAATGTTTCCTTCTGGTATTTTAATGGAACACACATCACTGATGAAATATTCTGGGTTATAATGCTTGCCCCATCTTTAAATCTTGAATCACCGGCAGCGTCGACCGATAAAATCGCTTCATTTTTTTCAAACGCATGTTTTACAATTGTTGAACTGATTATTATCTCATCACTTTTGTTTCCACGTTTAGTCAATTCGACCTGAAGATCATCACTTGTATCATGCTTTGTTAAAATTACCCCGTTATGAGCTTTAGTAAGCTTAAATATTTGATTTAAAATAATGGTAAATAGCTTCTTTAGATTCCTTTCGCCACTAATATGCTGAATCGACTCTGTTATAGCCGATAACCGTGCCTGGGTCCGTCTTAAATGAGCAATGTTTGCTGTCTTACCGGGGGCGGCTAAAAATGATTTTTGGAGTTTTTTAGTTGGAGCAGTATAAAACATCATCGTGTCACTGGTATTACCGGTATCTTTAAACTTGACCTGTTTATTTTTAATACTTTTCCTCGATATCAGTTTTACTGTTTCGAATCTCATTCGAGTTTTACCGATCAGAATGCTATCCCCTTGCTTCAATCTCTTCCTTTTGATTTTTTTACCTTCAACAAAGGTCCCGTTTCTGCTGTCTAAATCACGGATATAATATCCTGATGAGGTATTCTCAATTACAGCCTGAAACCGTGAAACATGAGGACTATCAATCTGAACTGTGTTTTCGGGACTTCGACCTATTGTCAGTTGGTTTTGTAATTTAAACCTTTTGTTTTTATATTTCCCGGATATAATTACAATTTCGTTTTTTATCTTTTGCATGAACGACCTTTGCTAGTTCTCTAATGTTGCTTATGAAAAGAACTCTAATGAACATTTTGTTGCTAGTAAAGCATTTTTTGCCAAAAATGAGGACAGGCAAATTTTAGTTGTCTCTGTCTGGCCATGTGTGTAACGACAACAATGAAAGATGAGAGGAACCAGGCGATTCATATTCAAAAGAACAGCCGGTCCAGTTCGGTTCAGAAAAAGATCTATAATACTTTGGACTTATAAAAACTGCCAGGTAAAGTAATTAAAACGGTTTTCAAAAAGAAGAAAAAGTAGTGCCCGAAGAGAATCTACATCTTTATAACCAATTAATATCAAAGGACATTTTTCAAACACACTGACGAAGTTGGGTTAAGAGTGGAACATCCGTTATATCATCGTAAGAATTGAGCATGTTTTTCACACGTTCAATGGGCTTCCGGTTGTTCCAAGACGCTTTTTATCTGGTTTTGTGTTTTCATACTGGCAATGATACACAGCATGAAAGGTTCTGTTTAACATTATTTATGAGTAAAGGGCAGACCTAAAGCTACCTATTACCCACAAGTCAATACTGAAGTACTAATTCATATTTTTAACTAACCGTTTTTATAGACTTTTAAAATTGTAGATGGATGGCATTTCATAATTTTCCAATTTTTAACATACTGTTATTTATAGTCTATATATTTATGGGTAAAAGGTAGACCTTGGGTGTTGCATTCAGCCCCAAAAACTCCAAGCTCTTAATAACTAAAATAACAATAAAAACATTGACATAGAATAATGACATCAACTAGTTTAATTCAGTCGTCTTTATAATCAAAATATTACAGAAGACTATGTGAAAATTAGTTGGTCACATTGATTCTGAAAGTCGCAACTGTCTGAATTCTAGTCGTTAAGCTTAAAATCAGGTTGCTTGGGTTGTCTCACCAGGCTGCCTTTTTATTTTAAAACGAGGCACAAACATAGGAGGTAAACCATGAAGAAGCTGTTCATTACTATTTTTAGTTTTATTTGGATAGTATCTGCTGTATCTGCTGACTCTAACAATAAAATACAAGCTGAATCGGCATGGACAAACCAGAGCGGTTCAACATTGTACATTGATAGTGTTGAACCTAATGGCAAGTTAACGGGCATATATATCAACCGAGCATCCGGTTATCAATGTCAAAATATTCCTTACCTTGTCACGGGTTGGATCTATGGCACAGCTATAACCTTTACAACAAAATGGAAAAATTCCGTAGAATCATGTAATTCAATTACGGCCTGGACTGGATTTTTCTATCGAGGTCAAATACAAACACTGTGGCAGCTTGTTAAAAATGGTTCAACGAGTACCGGCCAGATTATAAAAGGTTCTGATATATTTAAGCCTGCGGCTATGAAAAACAATAAATCACTGGTAAATGAAGAATAACAACTTAACAAGGCAAATCAACACGGACTGCCAAAAGCTGTACAGTTTTTTGCTCGGCAGCTTTTGGCACCCGATTATTTGCGACATTGACCGAGACGGATCTGATATGTCTTTCGTATTGATTATTCCTTCGTTCCCGGGCAGTCTCCAACATCTCGTGTGCAATTGGTGATTATCGCATCAATACCAATTACTCCTGGAATCCATAACTAACCCACGTGGTCAAAAAAATATATTCTCTCTAAATTCCCTATTTAAAACTGCTCCAAAACAAAAGTTCTCTAATAACCCATCCGTTTCAACAATTGAGCAATTCGAGAAAATACTACAAATGGTTCAAATACATTTGAATTAAACAGATAATGTGAGACATTATTACAAACTATTTTTACTTAATAAAACTTCTCAACATATCAACAATACTCCAAACCACTCTATTCATAATAGTTTTTTATAGAATACCCTCCGTTCACCAAGTGTTCGTCCCTTTTAGCTTCTGCCACATCGGCTTTTACCATGTCTTTAACTAAATCTTCCAAACTAAAAGTATGTTTCCAGCCCAGTTTCTGCTTGGCTTTTGAAGGATCACCAATCAGCAAATCTACCTCCGTGGGACGGAAATACCTGGGGTCTACTTCAATGATGGTATTACCGTTTTTTTTATCGATTCCCTTTTCATCAATCCCTTTTCCTTTCCATTCAATTTCTATCCCAACCTCTTTAAACGCCAACTCTGCGAATTCTTTTACTTTGGTCGTTTTGCCGGAAGCTAATACGTAATCATCCGGTTCATCGGCCTGAAGAATCAGCCACATACCAACAATATAATCTTTGGCGTGTCCCCAGTCTCTCTTGGCATTCAAATTTCCCAGATAGAGTTTATCCTGCAAACCTAACGAAATTTTCGCGGCAGCCCTGGTGATTTTCCGAGTTACAAAGGTTTCACCTCTAATGGGAGATTCATGGTTGAACAGGATGCCGTTAGTGGCAAACATGTTGTATCCTTCCCGGTAATTGACTGTTATCCAATATGAATATAATTTTGCCACAGCATAAGGAGAGCGTGGATAAAAAGGCGTTGTTTCTTTTTGAGGTGTTTCCTGTATCAGTCCATATAATTCACTTGTGGATGCCTGATAAAATTTGGTTTTTTTAGTCAGATTCAATAAACGAATGGCTTCCAGAAGCCTTAAAGTACCTAATGCATCGGTATCAGCCGTAAATTCGGGATTTTCAAAAGACACCTGAACATGGCTTTGGGCACCCAGGTTATATATCTCATCCGGTTGAATTTCCTGAACTTTCCTAATAATATTAGTAGAATCAGTTAGCTCCCCGAAATGAAGGAAAAAACTGCTGTCTTTTTCGTGGGGATCTCTGTATAGATGATCAATTCTTGCCGTATTAAACGACGAACTTCTACGTTTGATACCATGAACCTCATATCCTTTTTTTAATAAAAATTCCGCCAAATACGCTCCATCCTGCCCTGTAATTCCTGTAATTAAAGCTACTTTTTTTGTCATCTTATTCCGTTAGTTCAATCATCTTGAATTTGTTTCAATGCAAACAAACTATATGGTTTGTGCATAAAATACGCCGCTTATGGCCGACTTTGTCCAATTGGAGTGATCGGTACTCATTGTAATCTTGTTAAAAAACCAAAATTACACTCATTACACCAATTATCCAAGCAAAATATCGCAAGAACGTATAGCTGGACAGCCATCGCTGCTTTGTTTTAAAAAAAGTATTCATGAACACCAAGCATATATAAAGTTTCAAGTCGATTGTGAAAAAGAGTTAAACTCCAGTTTTTCATTATAAAGTGAATCCTTCTGTAAACAACATTGTAAGGCAATCCAGAATTTATCGATTGGATTTTTAGAAATATAAAATCGGAAATAGAATTGAGGAACACCGAACGTTCCCTGGAAAGCATTATCAATTCATTACCCTCCGCCGTTTTATGTTCCAACTTGATTAAAAAATAACACAGTGGAATAAAAGCGTTGAATTGTTGTTCAAAACCAAAAAAAAAGCAGGTAATCGGTCAACCAATAATCCAAATCATTACTGATCGTTTTACAGAAATTGAAGGGTTGGAAGAATATAAGGAACCGGCTTGGGATTATCAGTTTCCTATTTTATCATAAAAAACCACCATAATATCAAAGTCTATGTAGAATCAACTCCCGCACAAGGCACTACATTTTATATTGAGCTGCTTGTATCTGATAAAAATTGATGAGTACAAATTGAGACCACTCAAAAAGATAGGTTTTATGAATGCAGGCAAGAGAGCAATTTTTATGATTTTCTATGATTATAACTTGCTGTAATTGTATATATTTCCATGTTTCTAAAAATATAGTTGACACAATGATTCAGTTGGTTTTACCTTGGACATATGGACACGAACGAAGCGGTAAATTGCCTTGAGGCATTAAGCAATAAAACAAGATTAAATATTTTTCGGTACTTGATACAGGCCGGACCTTCCGGGATTCCTGTTGGTGAAATTCAAAAAAAATTTAATATCCCCGGCTCTACCTTGTCTCACCATATAGCTAGACTGATAAAAGCCGACTTGGTGTTTCAGGAGCGCCAAAGCCGAATTTTGCTCTGTCGGGCAAATTTTGAGCTGATGATGTCATTAACATCATTTCTGACATCATGCTGCTGCCTTGGAAAAGATCATGATTGTGTGTAAGAAATATTTTTTTAAGCTTATATTTCGATAATTCTAGTAATAAAGAAACAAAATAAACAGACGACTAAAAATCATCAATAGATGAGAGACCATGATGAAACCGAGACAGAAGTATAAGATCGTTTTTTTAATGGACCCGTATACTACCTTAAACCTGGACACTGAAACATCATTACTGTTAATGGATGAATTGATTCAATCCGGGCACGATGTGTTTTGGCTGGAAATGGATGAACTATGTTTGCAGCATGCCTTATTAAAAGGTAACGTGCAGGCGGTTCACAGCATTGATCCATTTTGTCTGGGATCAAAAAATAATATGGGACTGGACAATGTTGATGTTGTTATAATTAGAAAAGATCCACCCTTTAACACAACATATTTGCATCTAACTTACTTATTGGATTTTTTAAATCCACAAGTAATCCAAATAAATTCCGCTGCCAAGCTACGAGAGATTAATGAGAAGTTATTTGGTCTAAATTGGCCTGAATTTATGCCACCGACGATAACAACCATGAATCCTCAAGCGCTTGGTCAGTTTCTTGACAAATACGGAAAAATCGTTGTTAAACCGCTGGATGATTGTTCCGGCAGGGGAATTGAACTGATAGATGCACAACAGGATTCTGTTAATGATAAAATTAATTCTCTTATTTTCGATAGTAATGGATTACATCGTTTTGTCACCGCACAAAAATTTCTCGATGCTGTGAAATATGGTGATAAACGAGTTTATCTTGTCGACGGGCATCCGGTGGGCATGGTCAATCGAATTCCGGCCCAAAATGGGTTCTTGGGAAATATTCACCAAGGCGCAACATGTGAGAAAACGACATTAACCGATAAAGAACAAAAAATCATTGATGTTGTCGGACCAATTTTTAGAGACAACGGTCTTTTTCTCGTAGGGTTGGATTTGATCGACGAAAAAATTACGGAAATAAACCTGACAAGCCCCTCAGCAATCAGGCAAATAAACGAAGTATCTGGAACACAAATCGAAAAACAGATTGTAAGGTCAATGCTGAATTATATACACAAATTTAAAAACAGGAAACAAATGGAATATAACGGCTTAATTGATAATAAATCAAGTAGGTCCCCTGTTTCACGGCTGTTGTCATGTCACACTCCGGTTATAAATAGTATAATCGATCGCTTTTGAGAATTGATATAACATTCTTTGAACTACTGATTTAAATACTTAAAATAGCCTCAAAAAAACAATCATCTAATTATATAAGAATCCAAATGAATGAAAAATCAAACAACCCATTGAATATTGTTGAACTCAGTAAACAGTACAAAGACGTACATGCCCTGAAAAGCATTTCATTATCATTAAAACCAGGAGAAATTTTTGGCTTGCTAGGGCCAAATGGAGCAGGGAAAACAACATTAATCTCAATTCTGACATCGTTATTAACACCGACAACAGGAACCGCAGTCATTTTCGGACAGGATATTCAAAAAAATAGCTTAAAGGCAAGACGATTGGTAGGGGTTGTACCACAAGAAATTGTGTCCCATGGATATTTTACAGTTAACCAGGTACTCAACTTTCATTCCGGTTATTACGGTATCAGCGATAATCGAGATCAAATTGAATATCTGCTGGAAAAAATGGCGTTAAAAGAGCATAAACATAAACTGGTAGCTCAATTGAGCGGCGGTATGAAACGACGATTACTGATTGCAAAAGCATTGGTTCATTCTCCACCGTTATTGTTGCTGGATGAACCCACGGCCGGTGTGGATGTGGAGTTAAGAAACAGTCTCTGGGAGTTTGTCCGGGACCTGAATCAAAAAGGCGTTACGATCCTTTTAACAACCCATTACCTGCAAGAAGCGGAAGAGCTGTGTAATCGTATCGGTGTGTTGGATGAAGGTAAACTTATCGCTTTGGACAACACACAAGACATGATTCACAAACTAACTTATCGCCAAATTAAACTGACTTTGGACCGCCCCTGGCAAAACAACAACGCCTCACCACAGGTGACCGTTGACGGCAACATTGTCAAAGCAAAACTATCAAGCAATGAAATAACAGGTGAGGCCATCAAACGACTGGCAATTCCCATTGACTGGATACAAGATATTTCCATAACGGAAGGAAGTCTGGAAGATGCATTTGTCAGACTTCTGCACCAGAATAATGGTCATTCAAGAACATAACTCTGTACATTTGTGCTGAATTAATACCACAGTTTCTACTGATTTTATTGGCATTAATCTGTGCCATCCATGAATTCCACAGTTCTTACATAAAGGTAATACAATGAAAAACAGTAATTGGCCGTTAGTCGGCTTTTATACATTATTTAAAAAAGAGTGCCTTCGCTTTCTAACAGTCTGGGGACAGACCATCGGCAGTCCGTTAGTCAATTCCACTTTATATCTGTTGATTTTTGGAGTGAACCTGGCGGATAAAATATCCGCCCAAAACGGTGTGAATTACCTGCAATTCATTATACCCGGATTAATGTCCATGGGAATATTGAACAATGCTTTTCAAAATACTTCCAGTTCCATCATTGTATCCAAGTTCCACGGAGATTTGCAGGACCTGAAAGTAGTGCCTTTATCGTCAGTCCAGATTTTATGGGCATATGCTTTTGCCGCCACTATCAGAGGATTGATCGTCGGCATTACCATTATGCTGGTAGGCCAGGTTTTTTACATGATCCAATACGGTACACTGTTGGCAATATCCAACATCGGATTACTGCTTCTATTTGTATTCCTTGGAGGAATGATCTTCAGCTTCATGGGTCTTGGCATCGCCATTTACGCCAAAAACTTTGATCAGATAAACGCCATTGGTACTTTTGTATTGTTACCATTAATGTACCTGGGAGGGGTATTCTTCAGCATTTCAAATCTTCATGTTTTCTGGAAAACCATCTCATATGTTAATCCATTGTTTTATCTAATTAATGGTGTCCGTTATGCATTTTTGGGAGTATCCGACATTCATCCCTTAACCTCTTTAATAATGGCCATCGTTGCCCTGGGGCTCACATATTTACTTGCCACCATCGCAATCCGCAAAGGGAGTTACACGCGATTTTAATCAATGTAATACGACCGAATGAGCATTCTGTAGGCGGACACACAGATCCGCCCTATACAATTTATTCAGAATATTCCCAATAGGCGACCCACTTAAATATCTGCTCTTTTTTACCTTCAATTATATCTCATTTGTTTTTATGGGATAGCCACACCAAAAGAAATTTTCCCTTGACCAATATACCATACCGGGGTATAGTTTAATTATAACATAATAAAAAAAGGAGAAAAAATGTATCCGGATCACTCACAGCACCTCAATGCCTTGAATCGAATCGAAGGTCAGATCAAGGGAATTAAAAAGATGATAGAAAACCGTCGATATTGTGTGGATATACTTACTCAGACAAAAGCCGTATCAGCGGCAATCAAGAAAGTAGAACAGGGTATATTGAAAGCACATATTCAAGGTTGTTTAAAATCGGCTGTTGAATCAGGTGATGCGGTAGCTATTAATGAAAAGATTAATGAAGTAATGGACCTGTTATATAAACGGATCTGACTAATTAAAACATTAACTCCCTGAAGGAGATATACTATGCACTTGGAAACCCAAACGCTTGATATACAGGGAATGACATGCAGCTCGTGTGTGCTGAGAGTCGAGCAGGCAGTCAAAAAACGGCAGGGAATCAAAAACGCGACGGTTAATCTGACAACCGAAAAAATACAGATCACCTTTAACAAGGATGAATTGTCTGTCAATGACATTGTTGAAGATATTTCCAAAGCGGGTTATCAGGCAACCTTACCGAAAGTAACAAGAACAGCAACTTATGGTATCGAAGGAATGAGCTGCGCCTCCTGTGTCAAAAAGGTGGAGCAGTCTGTCAGCGATATTCCCGGCGTGGAGTCTGCTGTGGTGAATTTGACATCTGAAAACGTTCAGATCGTTTATCGCCCCGATGAAACAGGAACCAGAGCCTTCCAAACAGCCCTGGATAAAGGAGGGTATAAACTGTTGGATATTGTCAGCGATGATTCCCGAGACCAGAATGAAGAACGGCGGCAACAGGAATTAAAAAGACAATGGCGAAACCTTGTAATAGCTGCCAGTTTTGCCTTACCACTATTCCTGATTGCCATGTTGGAAATGGTGGGAATTTCTCTTCCCGTGATTATCAGCCCAACAAACAATCCATTGAATTTTGCCTTGATTCAACTTTTGCTGGTAGTTCCCATCATGATTGCCGGATCTCATTTTTATACCAATGGATTCAAAACATTATTACACTTGAACCCGAACATGGATTCGTTAATCGCCATTGGTACAACTGCTGCGGTTAGTTATAGCGCTTGGAATACATTTTTAATTTTCCAGGGTAATCACAACCTGGCCATGAACCTGTATTATGAAACCGCCGGTGTTATCATTGCGTTGATCAAGGTGGGAAAATATATGGAGACAGTTAGCAAGGGCAGGACGTCAAGTGCGATTAAAAAATTGATTGGACTTCAACCCAAGACGGCTGTTTTGATCCGCAATAATGAAGAGGTTACTGTTCCTATTGAAGATGTGGTAGTAGATGATATACTGGTCGCCAAACCTGGTGAAAAAATTGCTGTTGATGGTGTTGTGCTGGCAGGTGGCACCACGGTTGATGAATCCATGTTAACCGGTGAAAGTCTGCCCATAGAAAAAAAAATCGGTGATTCAGTTACAGGGGCCAGTATGAATCAGAACGGCACTATTCAATATCGAGCCAGCCGAGTTGGCAAGGATTCCGCTCTGGCACAAATCATTCGACTGGTAGAAGAGGCTCAAGGCAATAAAGCCCCCATTGCTCGTTTAGCGGATGTGATTTCTGCTTATTTTGTCCCTGTTGTCATTACTATTGCCGTAATAGCTGGTTTAGCCTGGTTTTTTGCCGGAATGTCGTCCACATTTGCTTTAAAAATATTTATTTCGGTTTTAGTTATTGCATGCCCCTGTGCGTTGGGTCTGGCCACACCTACAGCCATAATGGTGGGAACGGGTCGAGGGGCTTCGCTGGGAATTCTGATCAAAGGCGGCGAGCCACTTGAAGTCATGGGTGGAATTAAAACTGTGGTTTTTGATAAAACCGGAACCATCACCCAAGGCAAGCCTAAAGTAACGGATATTGTCCCCTTGATCAACATATCCGAATCCGACTTGTTGACCATGGCTGCTTCCGCAGAAAAAGGCTCAGAACATGCTCTGGGAATGGCTATTGTGGAGGAAAGTATAGAAAGAGATCTTACCTTAATAAAAGGAGTCGATTTTTTAGCTGTCCCTGGCCATGGTATACAGGTTAATCTGGATAGTAAAATGGTTCTCCTGGGTAATGTTGAGTTAATGCGAATCAACAACATTCTAACAGATGAGCACCCAAAGGCCGTATTGCTTTCCGAAGAAGGCAAAACTCCCATGTATGTGGCAATAAATCAAACCCTGGTTGGTATTATTGCTGTGGCGGATGTCGTTAAACCGGATAGTCAAGCGGCCATATCCAGACTTCAACAAATGGGAATCACTACCGTAATGTTGACCGGTGATAATGAGCGTACAGCCAAAGCCGTTGCCAAACAAGTCGGGATTGATGAAGTTGTGGCCCAGGTACTTCCGGGTGAAAAAGCAGAACAAGTGAAAAAATTTCAACAAAAAGGTGACCGTATCGCCATGGTAGGTGACGGGATCAACGATGCACCTGCCCTGGCCCAGGCAGATCTTGGCATAGCTATTGGGTCAGGGGCTGATGTGGCCATGGAATCGGCCCAGGTAGTCTTGATGAAAAACAGTCTCAATGGTGTTGTCACTGCTATCCAACTCAGTAAAGCAACCCTACGAAACATCAAGCAGAATCTTTTTTGGGCCTTTGGATACAATACGGCCGGTATTCCCGTTGCAGCCGGTTTAGCCTATTTATTCGGCGGTCCGACTTTGAATCCAATGTTTGCAGCAGGTGCCATGGCCCTTAGCTCCGTGTCCGTTGTTACGAACGCCCTTCGCCTGAGACATTTTAAACCTACTGACGATCGAACAGTCGCCAGTATTTCCCAAAATTCCAAAATAGAGAAAAATCAGATGAAAACAGAAATTTCCATTGAAGGCATGACTTGTCAACATTGTGCCCAAAGTGCTACCAAGGCCCTGGAAAGCGTAGAGAATGTAACATCCGCCAAAGTGGATTTGGAACACAAAAACGCTGTTCTGGAATCCACTGTATTTGTTGAAGAAAGCATGATCTCCAATGCCATAAAAAAAGCCGGTTTCACCGTGACCGGATTTAAGGTTCAACAATGATTATGATAGATAGATGTCGGTATTATGTGATCTTATTTCCAACGAAAAAAGCTCATCTTTCCAGATAACCGACATCCGTCACAAAACCAGAAAAAATCTATATATATTTAGTGCTAGAACAATAGAAATCACATTCATTAATTTTTTCCATCTACTGGTCAAAAGAACAGCTATTTATTCCATGGCATATGCAGTATTTTCAGATTTATCAACATAATATAACAAAAACCTTCGATATCTACAGATCATTTTGAATTGCTGGCAGAAACGAATCGCAAACTGCTGGATCATTGGATTTGTGAAAATTATTCAATTTTTTCATTGCCTTGTCCAATTGTCTGCCAAATTTAGTATCCCTCAGCCAGAATTGATAAAAGAATGAATGACAAGATTAATTTTGATCACAGGGACTCTTTTGTCTTTACTCCGGGCTCTTGGTTTGGAACCTACTTCTTTTTCAGATACTTGCCTTTGGATGTTAAATCAAATCCGACGTATGTCTATTTCAAGCCTTATAAAAATACTAAACACTTGCTCCAAATAATATGAAGTTTCTTACAATCATTTTGCCGAGCATCATCTGACAGATGTGTTAGCGAATCCTTCAGCTCCCACGTAGGATGTCTATTGTTTATCTTTACTTCAATCGGCACATATTCTCAAGATAACAGCGGATTGGGGCACTCAGACGCCTCCTATACAGGGGCATTGGTTAAATTGGCAGGAAAATACCGAAGACCAGGCCTACGGCGACGGATATCCAAACTTCCAGTTTTTCATAGAAGGGTTTATCCAGTTCCGCAGCGGCTTCTTCATATTTTTTTTGGGTGTCCAGCAGCTTTTTCTTTAGCATGGTTTCGTTTTCCGAACAAATACGAGTATTATCTTGCGATAGTCTTAGTTGCTCTTCACAGAGTTGGGAAAGCTTCTTTCGGTTCTCAACTATTTTGTAATAGGTGCTGCACTTTTCTTCTGTTTTTTCATTGATAGCACCGGCCACCTTCAATTGCTCTTTACAGGTGTCTAGTCTTTGTTGTAGTGCGGTAATGGCTTTATCTCGTTTGGTGATTTTTTCATTTGCCTCGGCCTCAATTTTGTGTTTGGTCTTCAGAACCATCTCTTTGACTTCATCAACCGTATAAGTTTGGGCGTTAATAGAGATGGTTGAAACCAGTAATACCAATAAAAAATAAAAAGTGTATTTCATACATCCCCCTTTAAAACAAAACCATTTACTTCGATAACATTTTTAACATCAACTTGAGCTACAGGTTGCGGATCGGGAACGATATGCTGCACTGTCGCTCTTTTTCCAACCAACCCCAGGCTTGCCAGTAATTCGTCATCAGAGGTAAAGGAGGTATCCTTTTTAACATCCGCCAAACTTTCGGCGATCTCTTTATCCTGTTCGGCAGCTTTTTTATTTAACAGTACGCTTTTTTGTCTTAAAGCATCCAAGTCGGTATTGATTTTGTCTATTTTATCAAAATCTTTTTTTTCATTAATCAATATTTTGGATTTTTCCCGTTCTTTTTCCAGTATTACCCGGTTATTCTCTTCAATAATTTTGTTATTTTTATTTACCTTATTCAATAAACTGTCAATTTCTTTTCTGTTTTTGTTTGCCTCCGCTGTCCAGTTTCGTCTTTTCGCCGTAAAAACTAAAGCAATTCCGGCAGTGACCAATACGGTTAAAAACAGAAGAATTTTTTTTACGCTATTATTTGGAAAAAAGAAATTAATAAAAATAAGCACAATCATTGTAACAGCAATGATCACAATATAATTCAACCACTTACCTTCAGAAAATATGGACAATATCAGATCGAATCCCATTAGATGTCCTCCTCTTCGTCATCATAGTTCGGATGAGTCAACGTTGATGTTTTTTCCGACACAAAGTTCAATCCTTTATCCGCCAGGATTGATGGCCATAACGAGGCTGAACCTGGCGATTCTCCTTCATTTGCTTTTCCATTGCCTTTTTCCTGTTGTGATCTCCGTTTATAATAGGTACCAGCAAGCCCCAGCACTTGAACTACAAATGTGATAAATATATAACGCATGTTTTCATTGTAGTTTTTTAACAAATCAATCATGTTTTGGCTATTGGTATTGTTTAGGGTATGAAAAAACGCCAACAGATTAAATGCCGCCCAAAAAATGATCAAAAAGATCAAAATAAAACTGAATATGGTCAAGAGGGTAAATATGAAATCAGGCTTTCCTTTACTGTTTATCATTAAAAACTTGGCCGGACGTTGCATTTGATTATGCATATTATACCTCCGCTTCTAAAAATGGAATAATCCCGTTTGTGATGGCTTGGGCCAAAATCTCGCGTTTATTTTGATTGGTCACTCGTTCCAAATCTTCCTGGTTGGTAAGATATCCACATTCCACTAAGACAGAAGTTGGAACGGTTTTGTGAATCATAGCCAGTTTTCTACCTAACCAGTCAGTAGTATAGGCCCCTTTATTTCGGATAGGAACGATCGCCTTTCGACAGTGATCAATGATAGAGTGTGCCACTTTTTTCCCTCCTACGGAAGCGGCAGAGTAATACACCTCAAATCCCTTGACTGATCCATTGGTAGCAGCGTTATGATGAATCGAAACAACCAGGTTGATTTTTTTCTGTTGATGATTCTGGTTGATCAATCGATAACGAATGGATATTGGAATATCGTAATCAGCGTCGCGAGTCAACAATACTCTGATATTTTTACCCAACGGGTTGGTTGCTTTTAATTTTTTTCTGATCATTTCGCCAGTTATCAGATTCAAATCCTTTTCCTCTACCGAATCGACAACTGCGCCGGATTTTGATCCTCCATGCCCATAATCCAAAACAATAATAAAATCGCTCATATGTCGCTCGTTGAATAGTTTAATAAAGTGGCCACACTGCGTGAGAAAAGAAAAAATACGGCTTCATATTCAAGGCTAATAATGAACCACTTAGTAAAGAAAATTTAAGACCCAAAATTCTTCCTAAAACAAATCCTTTTACAAAATTATATAAAAGTCAAATTATTTCTTTTGTGTTACCAATTTGTTTAGGGATGAACAGCAGAATTTAGGAAGATTTTTAGTGTTTAGATGTAATAAATGGACGATAAGAAAAGCACACCATCGCAAAAATATTGAGGACTTAGAGAGGAAGATTCCCGTTAATACTAATACGGGAATCAAAGCAATTCACATTCTAGGTTTTTTCTCTTACCCCGATGACTGTGGATTCCTGGCCGACTAGTAAGCAAGTTTCCTTTCATCTTGAGGAAGTATGACAAAGGATCTCTCAGAGTCAAAAGCAAGAGATGTTACTGGTTATCTGGAAACATGTTTGTTTCAAGTCCTGTAAAACCAGTAATAAAAGATCTCTTTAAAAGCATGGAGATTCTTCAGGTCGCTAGGGCTCCCATCAGAATGACACTGGTCTTTGAAAAAACTAAAACAAGTAACAGTCAAATCCAAACCCTAAAATGTACAAAAGTAATAGTAAAATTATAGGGGCAGCTATTGATAAGCTTTTACAACGTTTTTAAAAACAGTCAGCCCTTCCTCCATCTCCTTTTGGGTGATATTCAGAGCCGGTAATAGCCGAATAATATTACCTTGGGTGATATTCACGAATAAACCGGCATCCAGGCATTGACTATAAATTTTCGTAGCTGTTGCCGTGTCACGGAATTCAACGGCAATTAGCAATCCTTTACCGCGTACCTCCGTGATAATATGCAGGTATTGTCCTTGTAGATCTGACAATGCTTGTATTGCAAAGGCACCAATCGTCTCCACATTATGGGATATATTTTTTTCTATCAGATGGGTAATAACGGCATTGGCGATGGCACATCCAAATGGATTTCCGCAATAAGTGCCACCATGATCTCCCTGTTCGATTTTTTCCGCAACCTTTTCTGAAACAGCAAAAGCTCCAATGGGAAATCCCCCGCCTATACCTTTAGCCATGGTCATAAAATCCACTTTAATATCAAGTTTTTCAATGGCGAACATGGGACCGGTTCGGCAAAATCCTGTTTGTACCTCATCAATGATCAAAAAAGTACCGTTTTTTTCACATAAATGCGACACATCCTTTAAATACTGATCAACTGAAAGATTGACACCTCCTTCACCCTGAACCGGTTCCAGGATAACAGCAGCAGAATTCTCATCCAACGCTTCGGCCATGGCTGTTATATCATTGAACGGCACAAATTTGTAATTCGGCATCAAAGGATTGAATTTAGCCCGATGTTTACTTTGTCCGGTTGCAGAAGCCGTACTGATTGTTCTTCCATGAAAGCTTTTATTGGTGGAAATAACATCCAGTTTCCCGGAGACTTTTCTAGCCAGCTTGATAACCGCATCATTCGCTTCAGCCCCGCTGTTTGAAAAGAATATACGGGATAATCCTTTCGGCAGAATTCCAGACAATAAATCCAGCAGCTTCGCCCTGGCTGGAGAATAGGTCAGCCCAGAACTCGGATTTTGTATTATTTTCCGACTTTGTTCGGTAATCGCATTGATTATTATAGGATTAGCATGGCCTATACAGGTAACACCCCAGCCTGCTGTAAAATCGATGTATTTTTTTCCGTTTTCATCCCAGACATATATCCCTTCACCACGATCGATAGATATGGGAATTTTGTTGAAGAAGGGGATGGCGTACTTTTCCTCAATTGCAATTGTGTCCATTTTTTTACCTGGATGTGAATATTTTGGCGAGGAGCAAGATCAAATTGCGAAACTCGCAGTGTGAGGATAAATTTTGGACTAAATGTAAAGACCGTTAATCAAAGTTCAATCTATTTCATTCTCTAAATTACTGTCAATGGCAGAATTTGTCTGTCATCCGTCACTGACATTCAAATATCTTTATTATTTAAGACAATGCTCTTCAATGCCTTTTTAATGCAAATTTTGCCAGATATTAGTTAAATCAACATTTTCAAGTGACTCAACCACCTTACTGGAAAACCCGTATGTATCAAGTAATCCATTCATGCAAGAAACGCCTTCTTTATAAACGGTTCTTAAATTTTTTCCCGCATGGGGACAGATGAATTCGAGAAGCGGCAAATTCAAATGCCCATGTATTTTTCGAACCAGGGATTCTTCGAGATATATCATGGGACGAATTAGAATCATTTGGTTGTTGTTAAAACCAACTTTTGGGGAAAAACTTCCCAATTTCCTGTTCTGGACAATATTCATAAACAGGGTTTCTGCTGCATCATCCGCATGATGGCCATAGGCTACTTTTCGGATACCTTTTTTTTGCAATGCGGCGGAAATAGCGCCTCGTTTCAACCGGGCGCATAGGTAACAAATTCCCTTATCTGTTTTTTTTTCTTCCAATTCCAACCATTCTTCACTGTAATCGATATCCAGAACCTCACAATACTGTTTAAGGACTTTCGTATCGTAATCTTTTGTTCGAATATGAATGGCGGATAAATCAAAGTTCAAATTTGAATATTGACGTATATAACTCAATATATATAGTAAGACGACACTATCTTTCCCCCCGGACAGCGCGACACTAACCGATTCCCCCTCTTCAATCATTGCATATTTTGTTATAGCCCGCAGAACATAGTTGATGAACCATTTTCCGAAATGTTTATCAAATGCCGTCGAAATGATCATTGCTGAATACTCTTTTTCTATTGGTCCGTTGCGGTGGCCAGGCAGGTGACAAGTAACCGCCTAACCGTTTATTTGTTACAACCAGCATCTGAAACACAGGACGATAGTCGAATTCTCGGATGCTGGGAGTTTTCATTCAAATACTGTTTATACATTTACGTGTTTTTATATCCAACAGACCACATTTTCTCAAAGCAAGAAACACGCTGGCTATGTGCATTGACTGACAAAATTCCCCACTGTCAATCAATTTGAAGAGAATCTCCAATTCCACAAACTCGAATTCAATATTTTCTACTTCATCCAGATTTTGTTCGGCCACCTGCTCGACGTCATGGGCCACAAAACAGTATACCCTGTTGGTTTGCCGGGCAGGATTTGGATAAACCGGGCCCAGAGATTCAAAACGTTCAGCCCGGCAGCCAGTTTCTTCAAGTAGTTCTCGTTTTGCAGCTTCCAAGGGAGAAATATCATCATCGTCAATAGCACCACATGGAATTTCAGCACAAATGGTCTGACTACCATGACGATATTGTCTAACAATCAGAATGCGACCTTGGGAATCAAAGGCAACGATATTGGCCCAATCACTTTTTTCAAAGACATAAAACGGATCAATCAATACACCTTCATTCGTCTCGCACGTGTCGGCTCTCAAGGTCAACCACTGATCTTTCAGTAAATATGTTGACTGTTTAATTTTCCAGGGAGTTATCGTCATTCAATCTTTGTATTATTATCTTAGTCAGTTCAAAGAAAACAACTGTTTTCTTTGAAAATTCAGGAAATAGAATAATTATCATCAACCGGGTGCAACATGCATTATTTACCCAATAACTTTACCTTTTTAATGTCTGAAAACACTATCTTTTAAAGATATACAGAAATACAAGTCAATGGCAAATAACCAGAGTTTTTGTCCAAACTCATTGATAGTGATACTTTCTCGGATTTCTGTAAACCATAAGCTTTTAATGAGGAATTGGTTTTAAAAAAAATATTTTTTAATGGCGCTATAATCATTATAGATTCTTGTCTCAGCATCTAATGAACAACCTACACGGGCACATGATTTGCTGGGTTGTTTATCAATGATGGGTTACCTTTTCGGACACTTAAAAAACCTGGCATTTCTGTGATCAGTGGGATAAAATACTGGTAAGACACATTTTAGGATTGGATTTGATCTTTGCTTATCCAAATTTTTTCAAAAACCAGTATCATTCTGATGGGAGACCTGGCGACCTGAAGAATCTCCATGCTTTCAAAGAGATCTTTTGTTACTGGTTTCACAGGATTTGAAACAAACATGTTTCCAGGTAATCAGCAATATCTATTGCTTTTGGCCCTGAGAGACCCTTCGTTGTTCCTCCTCAGAATGACAGGAAACTTGCTGACCAGCCAGGAATCTGTAGTCATTGGAGTCAGACAAAAAACCTAAAAGGTGATTTAGCAAGGATTCATAAATTAATCCGGTTTTTAGTAAGGACATCAAGTGATACGAAAATCATGGCCGACAATACTGTTATTCACTTTTATACTGCCTTATAACGCTATAGCAGAGATATGGATCAGCGTGAGTATACCTACTATTTATTCGTTTACCAGTAGTGATGGTTCACCATTTTCATCGGATTCAACCATCAGCGGAACGCCGTCCGGAGGCATCATTCATGTCTCATTGCCATATCTCCCCAGTTTGGGAATAGAGCAATACCAGATAAAAATAGACAGTACTGACTCTGAGGAGTCTGTGGCCACAGTAAAAGTCCAATTTTATGATATCTGCATTTATATCTCCAGGAAGTTCGCTAATCTCCTATTGGGATACGGCTACGGGTCTATGGAAACGGAATGTAATAGTAACGTCAGTAGTTGCACATCCCTTGAATTTGAAAAGGGTATTGCCCGTCAGTATTTTGCTCAACTTGGTGTTCCTTTATCTAAAAAAGTGGATTTCCATTTAAGCGTTCATACAGTGACAGGCAAAAACAGGGTAACCAGTGCAACCGGTAAGTCGGATTTAATCCTGGATGGTGCACTTTATGCGTTTGGTATTAAAGCAGGATGGTGATTGTTTTCAAAACTAAGGCTGTAAAGGGTTTCATTTTTGAATAGGCTGGCTGTAAATTAATACAAAGGTTTTATTGTTTATAATGTGTCAGGTTTGATAGTGGGGGCAAAATGGTTTCATTTACATTTATCTTCAAACAATCACTCTTCAATCGAATTATACTAATATTTTTGTGCCTGTTCTGGTTAGACATGAATACGGCAACAGCAATAAAAATCAAAGAACCCAAAAGTAAAGCCGGTGCTACTTATCATTCACACGCTGCCGGCAGTTACACCTTGGTAAACACTACGTCATCCGCTGAAGGCAGTGGTTCTGGAAATTTAGTTGGAACAGTGTTTTTCTATGACCGGCTATTTCTGGATCGATTCAGTGCCGGACTCAGATTTAGCAGTTTTTTGGAGAGAAGCATGGACGTAACCATTGGCACCAGTACGGTGAACATTTTGGAAACAGCATCATTCTGGTCCATGGATTTTAAAGCTTTTTTTAAAGATCATATGCGACCGGGCTTTAAACCGTTTTTAGGGGTCAGTTATGGAAATTATACTGTAAAATCAACCCTAACCACAACAACTACTGGCTCAGCAACAACAACGGAAGATAATACTGCTGCCACTATTCCCGTTACAGTACTTTCCGGCGGCTTTGATTATATTTTTGGTTTTGGTGGCGTTCGGCTGGAAGCCGGGCAGGTAACCGGCTCCAGAAATGATTTGGATAGCAGCAGTACTTATCGTGCATCATACCAGTATGGAGGTTCCACTTTGGGTATTTCCGTCTATGCTTTTTTTTAAAAAATGAACCGTTTTTCGGGTGTTATATCAGTAAAGAATGAGGAATATATCTACAATATCATTTCTGTCGGTCAACCCAAAAATCAGGTGATTCTGAGAATTGATACTGATTTGAATGAATGGTTTCGGTCCCATGGAAAGGAATATCAGATTGAATGCATCCGTATATGGTCACATCAACGAATTGGTTAAAAACGATCCAAGATGTTTAATTTAGATATGATTGTTTTTATTTAGATATAGGTTTTCTCCAATCCCATCTATTTTTTCTGGTTGCCGACCAAAACTCCGGCTAATGCACCTACAGCAGTTGATCCGAGAGAAATAACGCCATCCGGTATCGTTTTATCAAAATAGGTCGACACACCAAGGAGCCCAATATTGACAAAAGGACAGTCAAACTTAAGGACCAGACAACAACTCTATAAAAATGCTGATCCTTTTCATAAGCAGGGATTGATTCAATTTTTTTTGGTTCGGATGCTTCACCAAAGTCCTGTTCAGGAAATTGATTGTTTTCAGTCATTCAGTCCCACAATATGAATCGTCTCTTTTGATCCATCCTTTTTCTTTATCATGATTTCATTGCCCTTTGAGATGTTATCTGCAAGAAATTTTGTAATTGACAACGCCGTGCTTACCGTTGAAGCCTTGCTCCTGGAATCAAAAAGAGCAGTGAGCTTTTCAGTGTTTTGAATATCCTTTTCAGTCAGATTCATTGTTACTTTTACCATTTTCATCTCCTCTAATAAGTATATACCGGTTCATATATATTAGTATGGCGAATGTATGGTAAATGCACAGCAATTATGGGTGAATTATATAGATGAATTCAGCTTTATAAAAATCAGGTTTAGGGATCGTTGAAAAATAACTTCACATAATTTATTTACAAAAGTCTCAAAAACAATGGACATTTTAGAATATGAACTAGTTTTTTAGCCCCACCCCTTAGCCACTATTACAAGTGTTTTTTATATAAATGACGCCTACTTATTAATCCCTTCTAATAATCATAAACAGAGGATTATTCCTGTAAAACCGTCTTTTTATTCCGGCAAATCCTCCCAAATATGCGTAGGCTCCCTGCCGTGCACAATGTCATGGATATTTTCCGCTAGTTCTACCAATTGATTATATTCCCAGGTCCCCATATCATTCAAATGTTTGGTCAGTTCTCCAGGTAGATTTTCCAGACCAACATTTGCCCCACTGATGGCCCCGGTCATAGCCGCAGTTGTATCAACATCGCCACCAACTTCAATGGCGGTGCAGATAGCTTCCCAATAATTGTCCGGGTGTTTAAAAAAAGAATAAAGACTCCACAATACGCTTCCGGTAACAAAGGGCGAGATACCGTCCCACTCCTTTGAGAAGCCCTCCTTAATACCGATCACCGATATCTCAGCGGCTACATCGTCAAATGGTTGTTCAATCCATTGCGGAAGTCTTCCAATAGCGTCAGACAAAATGTGATCGTAGGGAAGAGTCCATTCTTTTAATTGATGAACAAAGTCATCCCTATCAAAGATTGATTGATTTAAGACCAAGGATACACCACCGGCAATGGCAATGCAACCAGCTAAACATCGTTCGTCTTTATGAGTGATGATGCTTTGATCGCAAGCCGACTTGATCATTTTTTCCCGATCCTGGTAATGAAGAAGCCCAATTGGACCAACGCGCATGGCACTTCCATTCCCAGCGGACGGAGGTGGTGATCCGGCTTTTTTCCACGACATACCTTCTGCCAGCCTGAAGGCAGCTTCTTCTGTGGATTGTCCGCGACCGACAATACGGTTTTCAACAAAAATGGAGGCAATTCTTTTAGCATAGTCTGTAGGACTGAATTTTTTCCAATGCATATAACTTTGCAACAACTCTCGCGCTAATTGGGAATCGTCTGAATACTGGCCAAATGCAAAAGGTCCCCGGGACTGATTGACCATTTTCCCTGTTCTCATGGACTCTTCCACATACTGTTTGCAAACATCGGGCGGATAACCTTCCACAATAAATCCCAAAGCATCCCCCAAGCATTGACCTATCAGGCAACCGGAAAAACGACTTTTATCTGGTTGAACCATATCTCTCCTTTTATCCGATAAAAAAGTCAAAAATACTGTCCAACGTGTTGCTTTCAGCCTGGCAAAGTTCCACGTATCTGCATTGTGTGCAACCTACTATCACACGTAACTCTCCAACATCATAATCCTTGTTATTGTATTTTGTATAAATGTATTCGATACTCATACTACTCTCCTTTGTTGATTCTTTCTTCTGCCAATGTATATTTTGATGTTCGAAGTATTCACCTGTTTACCATATACAGCGGAGCCATTGAAACCTCCTCTAATCTCACATAAAATTGCATGTGTCTTTCGTTTTATAATTAGTTACAATATGATGGTCTCATTGAGTTCCAGCACTTTTACCTCAGTATTTGAACATTCTCGTTCCACACTTTTTATAAAAGGAGTAATATCTACAGATGCTGAAACAGGGGGGAAAAAGTCATCCTGGTGATGCGGAATAACAATTTTGGGCTGCATCACATGAACGTATTCAAGTGCGATATTGCATATATCGCCATGCCCTTGCAGCGGTATGAGAAGGATATCGGTAGGTTGGCTGGCCAGTTTTTCCATCTCTTCGGGTGGTGACCCGCCACTACCGAAGTAATGAACAATTTTGCCTTCTACTTTGAATCGCCAACTGAGAACCTGACCAACAGGATATTCCTTAAACAGCGGCAGCAATTGAAACAATCTGATATTCATACGCATTAGTGTCTTTAATATTAATTTCCTGTCAAACACTACATGCTGGCTAAAAAAGGCTTGAGCCTGGTTGCCATAAAAATCAATGACGTATCCATCAAGCGGTACTTCGTGTATTTGTTTTTTGTCCAACCCCTTTTCTCTCAAAGTTTGGCTGGATTGCACAGAACAATAAACCGTTGATTGAGCATTTTTTGCAATTAACGGTACGTCCAGAAGATGATCAAAATGCCCATGGGAAATGAAGATCAGCTCACCTTCAATAATCTCTTCCGGCTTTAAATACTGTTTCGGCCGAGCAATCTTATTTCTCGAAAGGTATGGATCGATCAAAAAAACCACTTTCCCTGTTTTTACACGAAAACCGGCGGCTCCCCACCAAGTTATTTCCATATCACAAATCCGCAGAATTTTACTGTTTTTCCTCCCACTTTACTTAATTATATTAAAATGTTTCCATCCTTTTGTCATCAAGTAAGTCTTCACTATCTAAAACAATCACACACATCTTACTTCGATTAGATAAAATAACAAGGAATCTCATTGATAAAAAGAAGGTTTTCCGATTACTGGAAAAACCATATGAGATAATTTGTTTTAATTAACTGAAATAATACATTTTCACCTATAATACAACTCCCTTGAGTCAAATAATTCTGCTTTTTGAAGAACTTGATGAATAATGTTCTGCCAATGGATAAAGCCGACTGATGTTATAACACAATGCACACCTGAAAAATATGGGCAAAACAGTCATAAATGGATTCTAGGAAAAATCCCGGAATTGTCAATACAAATTCTTAGTTTCTTAACAATCCAGTTTTTTAACTGGAAACCAGACTTAATGGAATGGAACAAATTGAAGTCCCCTCCTGGATTTTCATTGATCTTTGAATGGATTAAATCTTCGAAATGATATCACCTATAAATATCAACGATTGCTTTTACCAATTTGTCCGAAAAATTCTAGCTCAATCCAGTGTTATTTAGCATTTAACATCTTAAATCGGTATCGGGCAGTCAGTAATGCGGTACATAATAAGAAGATAGGAAAACAAGGAGGAATCATCTCTTTGCGTTAATCAAGATATGTAGAAAACGAGGATTCACATAAAATTTACTTGAGTGACGGTTTCACATGTTTTAATGACGTCACTAATTCTTTTTTTTAATGAATCGTTACGAATGGGAATGATATCTGAAGTGATCAAATTATCCTGATCTTTACCGTTTTTCCATTTATCGATATAACCATAAACCATGGCATAAGCACAACCTCCCGTACCACAACAAGTTGTATCTAAAATACCATATCCGACGAGGTACAGGATCTCTTCTGTTTCAAAGGGCAAACGGACCTCTTTAGTAATTACATAATGTCCACCGATCGCTGTATTTTCCTGGTTTAAGGCTCTATGGGTATATAGAATCGGATCAATACACTCCATTATCATTTCACCTGTTGGATTATAATACTTTTAAAAGAATCTTCGGCCTGCTTAATAATCTGATCAAATAACTCTTTCACCGTCGGAATACTGTGAATCAATCCAATTCCCTGTCCACATGAGATAATTCCAACACCGATATCTCCTCCTGAATACATGGCCCTGGTTTTGTCACCGGATACCACATTTAATACAGCCTCCAAATCACCACCGGCATCTTCAACTTCCGCGCACTTTTGAGCTGCTTTATTGTTCCACACTCTATGTGTTGCACCGATGGAACGCATTACCAGCCGAGTATCCAGTTCGGTAGCATTCAACAAAGCTTGTTTTATATTGTCATGAATCGGGCATTCCTTTGTTAAAAGAAGGCGAGAACCAATAATTACAGCTTCGGCACCTAACGACAACACTGCCAATACCCCACGACCGTCTGATATACCGCCACCGCCGATAACAGGTATATCCATAGCGTCTACAACTGTTGGAATCAACACCATTGTTCCAATGTCCAATTTCCCAGTGGCTCCCCCATTTTCATATCCAACTACCGTCACTGCATCGGCTCCCAGGCTTCTTGCTTTACGCGCATATCGAACTCCAACACATTTATGTATCCATTTCATACCGCCTTCTCTAAACCGGGAACACAAATCTTCCGGTGCAGAATGCCCCGACGTTTCTACAATTTCAACACCCTTATCCAACATGACATCCAGGTAGATATTATTGTCAATAAGTCCCATTCCCGGGAAAAGATTTATATTCACTGCAAACGGTTTGTCGGTTGATTCTTTAATTCTATCAATGGCCTCCTCGAATTCCTCTTTAGACTTATAAATCGCTGAAGCTAGTATTCCCAAACCACCTGCATTTGAAATGGCAGCTACAAAATCAGCAGTGCTGATGCTCATCATTGTGCCGGCAATAATAGGATGCTCTATTCCCAACATTTCTGTAAGTTTGGTTTTTAACATACTTTTCACCTTGACTGATCGATTATTATTGCCCATCAAATGATGGAAGGTTATGCCAAATAAAGGTCAAAAGTCAAGCGATTTCATAGGTTTTTATACTCATTGCATATTGTCTTATTTTACATTACATCAAATTAAAACCTTTTATTTTTAGATATATATAACAATAAAACGAACGAACGCTCGATTTGTTATTGACAGTTTAACCTGGGAATTTGTATAAAACACATGGGGATTAACTATAATTTGGATCTAAGCAAAACATCCCGAAAACGTTTTTAAAAATGTTACAATACACCACCGGATGATGGTCCATCGTTTAAAAACAAGTGACCTATCAAACACGGTGCTCCAGGAAACGGAATCCCACTGATGATTAGGGCACCCGTACTTGGTATTTTTCTGTTTTGGATTCAAGAAATTAGCAGTTTACAAATGGACTATTCAACTTTTCAAAAAAATATTCAATATTATAAAAAAAACAATGCGCAGGAAGCTGTAACCGAGAATCGCAAAGATATTCGGGTAAAAAAGGAAAAAACAGTCGCCAAGAACCTACAGAGAATTTTTGAGGCAACCTTAAAAATAGGTAATGAAAAAGGTTTTCATGCCATGAGCATGCGGGATCTCAGTGTTGAAACCAATTTGAGCATGGGAGCATTGTACGCATATTTCACCAGTAAAGAGAATTTACTGGTTATGCTGCAACGTAATGGCCGGGATAGTTTTCAGAAAATCCTGGAGGATTGCATTATAGAAAACGCAGCACCTCTGGAGAACCTGAGGCGGCTGATCAAAACACACCTTTTTATGAGTGAAGCCATGCGACCTTGGTTTTTCTTCACCTATATGGAAGGCAAAAACTTGAATAAATCGGAACGGAAAATAGCCGTTGAACACGAACTCCACAGTGATAAGATCATAGCAGACATGTTACTTAAGGGTGAAGAACTCGGGACTTTTAAACCTGGACAACATCTTCTAACGGCTGCTTTGATAAAATCGATGTTAAGCGACTGGTATTTAAAACGATGGAAATATGCCAAATTAAAAATATCGGTCGATGAATACGCTGCCCAAGTCACCAGTTTCATCGAAGCTTTCTGCTTGAATGATAAACCATCTTAACATTGTTCAAACCATTTCCAACAAACGTCATTATTTTTGACAACGGTAAGCTGCAATACTGATGTTATTTTGATTGGTTCTGCGGTTTAGGGATCGTTAAAAAATAACTTCACATAATCTGTTTACAAAAGTCCCAAAAACAATGGACATCTTGTAAACAGAATGTGAACTAACTTATTAGCAGACCCTTAGTCGAAATTTCTCCTCCCAAAAGGCGCCTGACAGAATAATACCCCCATGAATATTGGCTCCCATTGCTGCCAAAACGGTTAAAAGCTGTCATATTTATACCAACGTTTCTACCGCGATGTGACTGGAATATCAGTCTTATTTAGTTTCTATTCCGTATCCTTCCGGCTTTTTTTATCATATGCATCAATCAAAGCAGGTATAAACGTATTAAGATCCTCAACAACACAAACATCGGATACATTAAAAATGGCCGCATTAGGATCAACATTGATGGAAACAATAAAACGCGATCCCTTCATTCCCGAAATGTGTTGAGACGCCCCCGAAATACCACAAGCCAGGTAAAGATCCGGAGAAACTGTGTTACCGGTCACACCGATCTGCTGATTGTATTTTAACCAGCCAAGATCGCATAGAGGACGGGAACCACCTACAACTGCCCTGGCAAAAAGCTCGGCTAACCGGTAAATAATCTTCACGTTTTCCTCTTTACCGATACCTCGCCCAACCGCCACAACAACAGCCGCTTCCGATAGTGCCGAATTTTTATCCTGGCTGGATTTTATCTCTATATTTTTGATCCTGTTACCGGCACAATTAACAGTCCTCCGCTCCACCTTTCCAGGAATGGGTGATTCATTTTCGTTGAATTGAAACGAACCGGGTTGAATGGTTAATATAGCTGATCCCCTTCCACATTGCATATCAGTGATGATTTTTCCACCATTAATACTTCTGGAACAAAGAATTTGTTCATTTTCTCGAAAAACATTTTCTACTCCCGTAATACAAGCTGCTTGAAGCTTGACCGCTAATGCAGGCGCAAAATCAGAACCTTGGGATGAGTGAGCAATGCAGCAATAGCTGAATTCCGATTCGGTTAGTAATTCTGAAAGAGCTTGTCTATACACTTCAAAATTATATGAAATCAGTCGTTCAATATTGAATGCCAAGATATTAATGCCTGTTTTACGGCTAAATTCTTCGGCCAGGGAGTCAATCTCCTCCCCTAAAATGACCGCAGTAATATCAGCATCTTCAAGCTCCTTCAACACCAGGGCGCATGCGGACAATTCATACGAAATCGGTTTAATAGCTCCCTGAAAGTGTTCGACCACCAAAATTATTTTTTTTTCCATTGGATACGTTATCTTTTTATCGGATTCAGCGATTCTTTTTCGGGTAAAATAATCGAATAAAATTGCCGGGTGATTTTATCAAATCACCAAAAGCGACTTTTCATGGAGTATTTGAATCAACCTTTCCGCTTTTTCAACGGTGCTGCCTTCCAAAACCTCTCCATTTCTTTGTTTTTGGGGATATCCGGCTCGTACCACACTCTGACTGATGGTCAAAGATACCAATGCATCGGCGGCAATCACTTCCAATGTTGCCTTTTTTGCTCTAAGCATCTTGGATAATACCGGGTAACGTGGCTGATTAATA
This sequence comes from bacterium, assembly GCA_041556995.1. Lineage (GTDB taxonomy): Bacteria > SAR324 > SAR324 > XYD2-FULL-50-16 > XYD2-FULL-50-16 > JAHJTV01. Next base: position 30,551 of record JBFFHJ010000005.1, read on the forward strand.
CCACTCTGGATGGTCAATAAACAGGGAAGTGTTATCTCTAACACATCCCTGAATCCCCCCTCAATTTCTCTTTCTACCAGCACAACATTTCGATCAGGAAAAACCCTCTCCTTCATAACCGATGTTGCACACGGTAGAGACAGATATTCGGCTGTCATTACACTAACCTGCCCCTGCATGGCATCTTCTGACATAACGCCGGTTAAAATCAGATCATATTGTTTTTCTTTTACATGGGTAGCTATCCATGACGAAATGTCGAATGGATTCAAGTACCCAGGCTGCTCCGTTACAATGTGAATGCCATTATCCACTCCCATGCCCAATGCCCTTCTGACGACCAAAGCAGCTCTTTCCGGCCCCACTGTTATGGCGTCAATCGTGGTATCGGGGAATGCCTTCTTAATGAGTAGCGCTTCTTCAACAGCGTATTCATCGAATCGGTTCATTACAAATCGAGTCAATTGATCCGTTTGTGACCAATGGGTTGTCTTATCAATTCGAGCGGGTGCTTCCACATCAAACTCGGGAACTTCTTTGACGCATACTAAAATCTTCATTGTCTATTCGGAAATAGTTTAAAAAAAGTGTTTTATCTCTTCTCTTACTTGTTATTGTTAGCTTTGAAGCACTCTGTCAAGAAAAATCGAGCATTTGTTCGATTTTTCTTGACAGAGAAAATTTTTGACATGAATATGGGATTCAAGAGATTGGAAACAAAAAATGTCTAGAATTACTAAACAGAATAATTAACTTTACTGTTAATTATTTCAATATATTACAAAACATTTTAGCATTCAACCTTGGACTTCAGGTCTCTAATAACGTTCTGTGGCAGACACTTACAACAAAATTTATAATTGTGGATAAACAGGTAACTCATTGGTAGATTCCAACAGACAATGGAGGTGATATGGACTTTTCAATTCCCGATAAGATGCAAACCATACTTGGCATGATGAACGAATTTGTGGACAAGGAACTGATACCCTTGGAAATGGAATACTTTAGCCAAAACAAGGGCGGCAAAGAGTTTGAAACCATCATTCAGGAAAAAAGAGAGAAGGTTAAGCAGATGGAACTCTGGGCTCCCAATCATCCCAAAGAACTGGGTGGAATGGGATTAGGGCTGATGGATCACGCCCTGGTTTCAGAAGCTCTGGGGCGTTGCGTTCTTGGACATCTGGTTTTTGGTTGTCAGGCTCCCGATGCTGGAAATATTGAAATCCTGCACAAATACGGCACACCAGAGCAAACAGAGCAGTATCTCCGACCATTAGTAGATGGCAAAATCCGCAGTTGTTTCTCCATGACAGAACCCGATATGCCCGGTTCAAATCCTATCTTACTTGAAACAACAGCTGAAAAAGACGGTGATGACTATGTTATCAATGGACACAAATGGTTTACCTCGTCAGCTGATGGGGCCAAATTTGCCATTGTAATGGCCGTCACCAATCCCGAAGCAGAATCTCCCTATCACAATGCCAGCATGATCATTGTACCCACCGATACACCGGGATTCAACCTGGTAAGAAACATCCCGGTTATGGGAGAAGCCGGTGCCGGTTATTTTAGTCATGGTGAAGTATTATACCAGTCTTGTCGGGTGCCTCAATCAAATCTGTTGGGTCAGGAAGGTCACGGTTTTGTAATTGCTCAGGACAGGCTGGGACCGGGAAGAATACATCACTGTATGCGCTGGATCGGTATCTGCAATCGAGCTTTTGAAATGATGTGTAAACGTGCACAAAGCCGGATGATATCGGAAGGAAAAAACCTGGCATCCAAACAAATTGTCCAGAGTTGGATCGCTGAATGTGCGGCAGAAATCCAAGGAGCCCGTTTAATGGTACTACACGCCGGCTGGCAAATCGATAATGTGGGAACCAAAGAGGCGAGAGTGGAAATATCCACCGCAAAATTTACTGTGGCTAATACACTGCAAAAAGTCTTGGATACCGCCATTCAGATACATGGTGGCCTGGGAATGACCAATGATACGGTGTTGTCTTATCTTTGGAGCCATGAAAGAGGAGCCAGAATTTATGACGGGGCTGATGAGGTCCATAAATCGTCTGTATCGCGTCAAATATTAAGAAAATATGCAATATAAACCAAACCCATAATCAATTTGGGAGATCTTTAAAGATTATTATCTTATTAGTTTTAAATGATGGAAGAATTGGATAACCATTACAATTTTGAAGTGTTTAAACGGCAAATAGAAGTTGGAAAAGAGGATTTCTGCCGAGCGGCATTTCTTGAAAATAGAAATACCATCCAGATAAAAAAAGAGAAAACCGTTGTTAAAAATCTGGAAAAAATTTTCGACGCTACTTTTAGGATCAGCGTCAGAAAAGGGTTTCAGGGCATGAGTATGCGTGATCTTAGCCAGGAATCCGGTCTCAGTATGGGAGCGTTATATTCCTATTTCAGAAGTAAAGAGGAGCTACTAAATACTCTGCAACGGGTTGGTAACAACTATATTCAAAAACTTCTGAAACGGTCCTTTAAGAATATCGTTGATCCGGAAACCAAACTCAGGATCATGATTAAAACCCACCTGTATCTCAGTGAGATTGTTCAACAATGGTTTTACTTCGCCTATATGGAAGCTAAAAGCTTAAGTCGCGAAGAGCGAGAATTTTATAAACGATCGGAGTTGTACACAGAACAAATTATTTTGGACATTTTAATAGAAGGTGATAAAGAAAATGTTTTTAAACAGCGAAACCATCAATTGGCAGCAAGCGTCATAAAAGCCATGCTTCAGGATTGGTATTTAAAACGATGGAAATATGCCAAACGCAATGTAACCGTCGATGAATACGCCGAATTTGTTATTGAATTTATTGAATCTTTTTATCTTTTTAAAAAAGAAATCGGCTAGACAATGGATTAAGTTATTCCTGGCCAATTAGGGAGAAAAAAATGGATTTTACAGTATCGGACAGAATGCAAACGGTGATTGGGATGATTAACGAATTCATCGATAGAGAAATCATTCCTTTGGAACCGGATTTCCTGTCAAAACCATTCAGAGAACTACTGCCGGTTATCGAAGAAAAAAGAAAAATAGTGAAGCAGATGGAGCTTTGGGCGCCCAATCATCCGGTCAAATTCAGCGGCATGGGACTGAATCTTCTTGACCATGCCTTGGTTTCCGAGGCTTTGGGCAGAACTCCTTTGGGACATTTTGTTTTTGGCTGTCAGGCCCCGGATGCAGGGAATATTGAAATCTTGCATAAATATGGAACGGATACCCAAAAGGAAAAATACCTGCGACCACTGGTTGAAGGGAAAATCCGAAGCTGTTTTTCAATGACTGAGGTGGATCTCCCGGGATCGAATCCGGTGCTGCTGGATTGTACAGCCGAAAAAGATGGCGATGATTATGTTATTAACGGCCATAAATGGTTTACAACCGGTGCTGACGGAGCGGAATTTGCCATTGTGATGGCAGTTACCAACCCCGAAGCGGAATCCCCACACAAACGAGCCAGCATGATCCTCGTTCCCTGCAACACACAAGGATTTAACCTGGTGCGGAATATTCCCATCATGGGTGATACCGGCGAAGATTTTTTCAGTCATGGAGAGATTTTATATCAATCCTGTCGTGTTCCCAGAGAAAACCTGTTGGGACCGGAAGGTGAAGGATTTGTCATTGCCCAGGATAGACTGGGGCCAGGTAGGATTCATCACTGCATGCGCTGGATCGGCACCAGCAACAGAGCTTTTGACTTAATGTGCCGTCACGCCCAATCCAGAATGATTTCCCAGGATAAACCGTTAGCTACAAAACAAATTATTCAGGCCAAAATCGCCGAATGTGCTGCGGAAATTCAACGTGCCAGACTGATGATTCTGGATGCAGCCTGGAAAATTGAAAATGTTGGCACTAAAAAAGCACGCACCGAAATTTCACTGATTAAATTTACCGTGGCTAATGTGATGCAGGAAGTTTTGGATACTGCCATTCAAATTCATGGTGGATTAGGGATGACCGATGATACCATTATCGGTTATATGTGGCGACATGAGAGAGCTGGACGGATATACGACGGTGCTGACGAAGTTCATAAATCCGCAGTAGCCCGTCATATTTTAAAACAATACACTAAATAACAGCCAAAGCCCTATTACTGGATGAAAAGACGTCAACCATTTCCATAATAAAGCAAACCATGACTGTGATTGATAAGGCAACCACTATTAGAGAAGGTGAAGAATTTGACCTAAAATCGATTGAAACATTTTTAAAAGATTCAATTAAAGATCTTTCGGGTAATTTAGTGGTCAAACAATACCCCGCCGGCTTTTCCAACCTGACATACCTGATTGAAGTTGGTGACAGGAAATTAGTATTGAGACGTCCCCCTTTCGGCACTAAAGCTAAAACAGCTCATGATATGAGTCGAGAATATCGAATTCTGTCAGCCTTGCACAAATATTTTCCCTATTGCCCTGAACCGTTGGCATATTCTGAAGATGAATCCATTATTGGTACACCTTTTTATGTGATGGATCGAATTGAAGGCATCATCTTGAGAAAAGAGCTGCCAAGTGGGCTTTCGTTTTCTCCTAGTGAGATGCGGGAATTGTGTTTCAATATGTATGATGTACTAATCAAACTACATTCCTTAGACTATAAAAAAATCGGGCTGAACACCCTGGGAAATCCGAAGGGATATATCAAGCGGCAAGTAGAGGGATGGAGCAAGCGATATAGAGCTGCCCGAACTCCAGACGCACCGGACTTTGAGAAAGTTATGGAATGGTTGGATGAAAACCAGCCGACTGATTGTTCCCAACCAAGCCTGATTCATAATGACTATAAATTCGACAACGTTGTTCTTGACCCCAACAACCCAGTCAAAATTATCGGTGTACTCGACTGGGAAATGGCAACCATCGGTGATCCACTTATGGATCTGGGCGGTTCGATGGCATACTGGACGGACAGCTCTGATTCGGAAGAGTTACAACTGATTCGACTAATGCCCAGTCATATCGAAGGTGCCTTGTCCAGAGAGGAAATCATTTCATATTATGGACATCAGCGAGACATTTCCATTGGTGATTTCACCTTTTATCAATGCTGCAACATGTTCAGGGTGGCCACTATTGCCCAACAGATTTACTACCGATACTATCATGGGCAAACCAAAGACGAACGATTTGCGACCTTAATCAGTATTGTTCAAGTCCTCGAAAGGACTATTTTATCTGCTCTGTGATGGTCAGGCTAATAAAGTGGTAAAGACCGCTTTTTTTAGCAAATTACTGATGATTCCCCAATTTATTGATTTATAATAGCTTGTTCAACACATTTTAGAATTTGGATTTGACCTTTATTTGTCCAGGTTTTATCAAAAACCAGTGTCATTCTGATTGGAACCCTGGCGCAAAGACATTTATTTGATATCATACTTTTTTATAACAATACATTAGAAACACAAAAAGTCGATAATACTAAATTTTGACAGTCTGCAAAGTCACATTTTTCACTTCTTAATCTAACCGCAATCAATCAAATCATGCTATAACGGTTATTATTTCTACGATTGCTTAAGTGAAAGCCATTGAGCCCTGGCGACCTGAAGAATCTCCAAACTTTCAAAGAGATCTTTTGTTGTTGGCTTCATAGGACTTGAGCAAATATATTTCCAGGTAATCAGCAACATTTCTTGCTTTATTTTTGCCCCTGAGAGATCCTTTATCTTCCCTCCTCAGAACTTTGTCTCACTCTCAGAATGACAGAAACTTACTTACTGAACAGCTGATAATCCGCGTTATTGGGATAGTATAATAAAACCTAAAATGTGAGTTATTGAGTAAATTTATAAAAAAAATATAACGAACGTTCGATATACCTTGACAGGTTGATTAGTCTTCTGTAAAAAAATATATAAAGTAAACACATGGGGTGGTGCTAAGGCTTTGGATCATCCTTTGGGACAATCTGGAACGCGCATTGTTGTTACATTGCAAATTGAATGAAGATTGATTATCCGAACGCCAAATAAGGTTTGGCACTCTATGCGGCAGTTTTGGAAATGCTAACGCGATGTTGATTGAGAAGGTTTAGATCGAAGTACCAGCTATGGGGATAAAATGCCTATTTAACCGGGATAATATAAAGCAGATATCAAGGATGGTATCGCTCCCGGTTACCCCCGTAAGCCATAGACTTTGGTAAGGCATTTCCCCATAGCTTTTTATTATAACAAAAGCAATTCAAAACAAAAAACCAACCATCATTGAATTGCTTTTACATTTCACCTCATTCCCGGTAAACCGAGAATGCTCTCAACTAATGCCCTTCCGTCAAGTAGTTTTCAGTTCTGCTGTTGATTTTTTCAATTTATCGTATTTATTCTTTAATTGCAAAATCAAACATCGAGATAACTCAATCCATAAGGATACAAAATATTTTATCACTAACAACAAATTTCCTCAGATGCTGGATTTAATTTTATCCTGTAATCATTACGTTTTTTGTTTGGTATATGTCACATGGGTATTGGCTAATCCTTCGACGGCACGTTGGACCGCCTAACGTTTATTGGCTTCAGTCGGCACCTGTAACTTAATCTAGGATTATACAGGTAAAAATTTTATATCGTTGCCACGAATATCCATAAAAATAATGATGATTCATTTTTAAAAGTTAAAAAAGACGATGAAATATCTGGTTACAGCTTTTATTACTCTGTATCAACTGTGAAATCTGTGGTTATAGTTTCCGGTATTGTATATTCTGGATCAATCCAATTATAGGAGAAAACCATGACGAAAAAATTTGTTAGTTTAAAACAGCTCAATTTTCTTCTATTTGATGTTCTGGATCTGGAATCCTTATGCCAGTATCCCTACTTTGAGGATCATAGTCGCGAAACCTTTGTAATGCTGCTGGATACATCGCTTCAAATAGCAAAGGACCTGATGCATCCAGCTTTTGCGGAAATGGATAGCCAGCAGCCGGAATTTATAGATAATACTATCAAGGTTTATCCCACAGTAAAAAAATATCTGAAAGTGCTTGGAGAAGGAGGCTGGATCGCTACCGGCTTTCCGTTTGAAGATGATGGTCAGCAATTCCCTGCCACCCTGGTTTACACTAACCTCTTTATTGCCGGGTCAGCTAATTTCTCATTGGCAGCCTATCCAGCCTTCACGACAGCCGCAGCCCAAATGATTCTATCCTATGGTTCAATTCAGATGAAACAAACATATCTGCCTCATCTTTTTTCTGGAAAATGGCAGGGAACCATGGCCATGACCGAACCTGCCGCAGGTAGCTCGACTTTTGATATTACTACCACTGCCGAAGAAATCGAAAACGGCGTTTACAGCATTCAGGGGCAAAAAGTATTCATCTCGGCTGGTGAGCATGACGCTGTGGATAATATTGTCCATATTATGCTGGCCAAGATAACAGGAGAAGATAGTATTTCCCTGTTTCTGGTTCCCAAACAGCGGATTGATAAAAACGGTAATCTGGAACCAAATGATGTTGTTTGTTCTGGAACATATCACAAAATGGGATACCGGGGATGTCCTGTAGCACAGCTTAGTTTGGGGGATAACAAAAATTGTCGGGGATACTTATTAGGCGAACCCAATAAAGGTTTGACGCAAATGTTCGGGATGATCAATGAAACTCGCTTGGGGGCAGGTGTATTAGCCGCCGCCGGGGCTGCTGCTGCCTATTACAGTGCGTTGGAATATACCGGGGAACGTAAACAGGGAAAAAGTATTGAAAAAACAAACTCAAATAATAGTGTTCCCATCATAGAATATGCCGATGTCAAACGAATGCTGCTTTTTCAGCGCAGTGTCGCCGAAGGTGCGTTATCCCTATGTTTGTACACTGCAAAATTATACGACCTGATTCGAGTCAGCGAAGGACAAGAGAAAGAAAAGCATAAAGTGTTGCTCGATCTGTTAATTCCAGTAGCCAAATCCTATCCGGCTGAAATGGGAGTGCAATCCACCAGTCTAGCAATTCAGTGTTTCGGCGGTTACGGATATTGTGACGAGTTCCCTGTTGAGCAGCATTTTAGAAATTCACGCATTCATCCCATTCATGGAGGTACAACCGGAATTCAAGGAATTGATCTTTTGGGCCGAAAAATTATAAAGCAGGACGGAAAAGCATTAGCACTGTTACAAAAGGAAGTGGAAAAAACCATTTCTGAAGCGGAAAATATCACCCAGTTAAAACCATCAGCTATCAAACTGAAAAATGCCTTATCCCTGTTAAATGACGTAACCGATTTTCTCCGGAAACATGTGGATCAAAACAAGATGGAATTGTTTTTAGCAGATGCAACTTTGTATCTGGAGTTTTTCGGTATTTTCTGTATTGCCTGGCAATGGCTGATTCAGGGGATTGCGGCACAAAAAAAGTTTGCGGGAGATTTATCGGAAACGGAAATTTGCTTTTATACCGGCAAATTAAATACGCTATTGTATTTCTTCTGCTACGAACTACCCAAAATGGAAGCTTTGGGTAAATGCCTGACAAAAAGCGACGGATTGACCGTCAATATTTCCCGTAAACATTTTGTTGATTAACAGGTCAATCAACAATTCTGGAAATATAATAAAAACCGGATCTCACAGATAATAATCGGTGTCACCTGTGAAATCGGCGGTTCTTCCTATTGGTATTATTAACAGAACTTTTGGATTCCTATTCAATAATTCAGGCTGTCTATCCAACTTTGTCCAACTAGAATTTCATGCCGGGCAGGTTCAATGAAGCTGTGTTTCCACCATCTACCGGCAACGCTTGTCCTGTAATGTAGCTGGCTTCGTCACTGGCGAGAAAAAGAATGGCATTGGCGATCTCTTCCGGCACACCATATCGTCGCAATTCACATCGGCTTCCCAGTTTTTCTTCTCTTCCCTTTTCTTTGGCATATTCAAAAACAGATTTGGTCATACCGGTTTTGACTAATCCGGGGCAGACAGCGTTAACTCTTACATTACTGGCTCCCAGATCACAAGCTGCGGTTTGCGTAAAATTGATTAGAGCCGCTTTACTGGCACTGTATGCATTGGGGCCGGCTCCAGATCGTATCCCTGCAACAGAAGCAGTATTAACAATGGAGCCACTCTGTCGTTCCTGCATGTGCTGCGCCACATACTTCACCATATAAACGGCCCCCAGGACATTTACACTGTACACATTAACCCAATCATCACCATTCTGATTGGTCAATTTAAAATTGTTGGCATCCCCTATAATACCAGCATTGTTGCACACAATATCTATCTGCGAGAACTGCTCCAGGGTAAATTTGATCAAATCTTCCACCTCACTTTCATTCGTCACATCGGTTTTTTTTAACAGGACATCACCGCCCTTAGATTTTAATTCATCTGTCAATGCTTTTAGTGCATCCTCGCTAACATCGCTCACCACAACTTTTGCTCCTTCCCTGGCGAACAACACCGCTGTGGCTTTTCCAATACCACTGGCAGCACCTGTTATTATCGCAACTTTTCCTTCCAAACGTCCTTGGTGTGTCATAATATCTCCTTTTTGAATGTCCTCTCAGCAGTTCTGTTTTTAACTAAATTATGGTTTTTTTACTCTTTTTCGAGCCCATTTTTTAATTCATAATAGTCCACCACGCCCCTTATGGCATTCACCGCCCTTGTTGGGTCCTGATAAACAGGAATACCAAGATTGATCATCTTATGTACCATTTTTTCCTGTAAACTTCGGTAGGTAAAACCAACCACCGGTTTTCCGTACTTTTCCTTAAGCGCCGCGAATATGGGTGCACCAACGTCGATCATCTCAACAATTTTTTTCTCCGCTTCCTTTTCGGAAAATCCATCATTCATCATTCTGGATTTAAACGTTTCTTCTGGCAAAAGTAGATAAATCAATAAGATATCCGTGTTCTTATCCTGCAATAAAACCTCTGGAATTTCAAAGAGAAATTGTTTGATATCCCGAGTAAAAGTAAGATCCACCGGATTTGCAGCGCTTGCCGTTTGAGGTAAAAAAGCAGTCAGTTTTTCAAGTGTATCCTCAGCCAGTGTAGGAAGATCCAAATCCGCTCTTCCACAGGCATCTGCTGCCGATGCTCCCGGACCGCCAGAATGGGTTTGAATAACAATTCTATTCCCGGTAGGTTCGGGCATCTCAATCAATCCCCAACAATAATCGAATAATTGAGTAATCGAATGGGCTCGAATAACGCCACATTGACGAAACATACCATCATACAGTTGATCCGGACCGGAGAGAGCACCGGTATGCGAAAAAGCAGCCTTACGACCACTATCCGAACCGCCCACATAAAACGCCACAATCGGTTTTTTCGTGGATATCGATTTAGCCGCTTTGATAAAAGCTTCCCCCCTTTTAATGCCTTCAATGTACAAAGCAATCACTTTTGTTTCAGGACAGGCGGCTAAATACTCCATACAATCAACCATATCAAGGTCGGCTTCATTACCAACACTGAATGCTGTACTAAAGCCTAGTTCAAGGCGGGACAAGTAATTCAACATCTGGGTGACGAAGCTTCCACTTTGCGAAACCAGACCTATTGCCCCGGGACTGCCTTCAATAGGAAACGGAGTAGAATTCAGATGATGATGTGTATTAGTAATGCCCAGGCAGTTCGGCCCCAGTACTCGTATACCATAGGTCTGTGAAATGGATATAAGTTGTTTTTCCAATTTTATACCATCTCCGCCAACCTCTTTAAATCCTCCGGATATGATTATTGCCTGTTTAATTCCCATCTTTCCACAGGCTTCCAGCGTTGAGCACACTATTTTGGTAGGGAGTACGATAATGACTAGATCCGGAACTTCGGGCAATTCTTCCACATTTTGATATACTAGCAGCCCTTTAATGGTTTTTTCGGTGGGATGTACAGGATAAATTGCTCCCTTAAAACCAGAATCCAGAAGAGAGGTCATAATAATCGACCCCATGGTTGAAGCTCTGGAAGAGGCTCCATAAAATGCAATACTGTCAGGTTTTGCAATTTTGTGCAGCGAACTTTCTTCGATAGATTTTAACATTCCTTTTTCACATTTTACTGTTCCAACGACCCGTTTCAACTGTTGATCCACTAAAACTCATGCCAACAGCGATTTTAGACACCGTATTATCAATGGTATCCATGATCATTTTAATAAAAAATATTTTATAAAGCGTCAGTCGAATCACGTTTTTCCTTTATCATTCGATTTATATGCTCTTCATCAGATGAGTGTCAAGATAATTCGAGCGAACGTTCTATTTTTAATTGATTTTTGATTTTTGATAGAATAAGGAGTAGATCTCAAAAAAAAGAACAAATGCTCGTTTTATCTTGACACCCTAACTCCCAAAAATATAAAACGATATAGTAATCAAACGCACAGAATAAAAGGAAAATAAGAGGGAACTTACTTTTAACGGTCGTATCCATTTAAGGATTTAAAATAGATGGTTGACCCAAACGGGAGATGAACATGGTAGATTTTTCATTAAAAGGCAAAGTGGCGATAATTACCGGGGCCAGCAGAGGAATTGGCGAATCCATTGCCCACACATTGGCTGAACAGGGCGCTCAGTGCATTGTTGTCAGCCGGAAAATTGAAGCATTGCAGGAAGTTGTGGAGAGTATCAAAAAAAAGGGAGGTCAGGCAGAAGCTATTGCATGTAATATGGGATATATGGATCAAATTGATCAACTATTCCAACAGGTGGAGGAAAAATTCGGAAAGCTGGACATTTTGATCAATAATGCAGCCACCAATCCTTTTTTCGGCAACATGACAGATGTTGAAGAGTCGGTTTGGGATAAAACCCTGGGTGTTAATCTCAAAGGGCCGTTTTTTATGATTAAATACGCAGCAAAACTGATGGCTAAATCAGGAGGGGGAGCCATCGTGAACGTAGCTTCAGTAACAGCTGTATCACCTGAACCCATGCAAGGGGTTTATTCAATTACCAAGGCAGGCATGGTTTCCATGACTCGAGCTTATGCCAAAGAACTGGCAGCATGGAATATTCGAGTTAACGCTTTACTACCGGGGCTTACCAAAACCAAATTTGCCGGGACTCTTTTTGATAATAAGGATATCTACGAATACGCCATTAAGGGAATTCCCATGGGAAGGCATGCTGAGCCGGATGAAATGGCAGGAGCCGTTTTATACCTGGTGTCCGATGCATCGTCGTTCACTACCGGTACTCAAATTGTTTGTGATGGTGGATCTTTGGCTTAATACTCACATTTTAGGGTTTTTTATCCTACCCCAATGACCACGGATTCCTGGTCGATCAGTAAGCAGGTTTCCAATTATCCAGAGGGTGAGGCGAAGTCCTGAGAAGGAACGACAAAGTATTCTACGAAGGATCTCTCAGGGCTGAAAACAAGAGATCTTGCTGATTACATGGATACATGTCTGTTTCAAGTACTGTCAAGTCAGTAACAAAAGATCTCTTTGAACGCATGGAGATTCTTCAGATTGCCAGGGCTCCCATCAGAATGACACTGGTTTTTGATAACATCTGACCAGGTAAAGGTCAAATCCAAACCCTAAAATATGTATTAATAAGCCACAAAGAGTTATAAACACCGAGTCTCACTTCTTCTTTCCTCGAAACGAGGATGAACATCAAATTATAATGACCCACTCAGTAACATGAAGTTGGCTCAAACGACATAATGCACGATTCAGTAAAAATAATATATTAGACAATAACCAACACAAAAGATCCCATTCTCGAACCGATTAAAATTAACGATCTTGAAATAAAAAAAGGACCAACATGAAAGATCCCATTCTCGAACCGATTAAAATTAACAATCTTGAAATAAAAAATCGGATTTTTTTACCGGCCATGCATCTAAATATGGCCATTGACTACAAAGTCACTGATCAGTTGGTGGATTTTTATTCTGAAAGAGCACGCGGCGGTGCTGGAATGATTGTTGTGGGATTTGCCACAATTGATAAACTGTCCGGAGCATCCAGCCATATTGGTGCCCACAAGGATGAATATTTACCGGGATTGGAACGACTGGCCAAAGCCATAAAGGACAATGGATCCCTGGCCGCTGTACAAATAAATCACGGTGGGAAAAATAGTTTTTCCTTTATGATCGGTGAACAAGCCGTTGCTCCCTCAGCCATTCAGGCTAAAATGACACGGGAAGTACCACGGGCATTAGAGCATGTAGAAATTCTGGAAATTATTGAAAATTTTGCTCAAGCTGCTTTGAGGGTAAAAAAAGCCGGTTATGACGCTGTTGAGGTATTGGCTGGAACAGGTTATCTGATCAGCTCGTTTCTTTCTCCATTAACCAATGAAAGGACTGACCAATGGGGAGGATCATTCGATAACAGGATGCGATTCGGGTTGGATGTTGCGCGGGCTATTAAAAAAGCAGTGGGTAGTGATTATCCATTGTTATTCCGTATCAACGGAAACGATCTCATGCCTGGTGGTATAGGACGAAAACAACTGCAACTATTTGCCAAGGAGCTGGAAAAAGCTGGTGTGGATGCTCTGAATATCAATGTAGGATGGCATGAAGCCAGGATTCCACAAATTGTTACCTCTGTCCCTCGCGGCGTATTCGGTTATTTATCAAAAGGTATCAAGGACCAGGTGAATATTCCGGTTATCTCCAGCCATCGGATCAATGATCCCAAAACTGCCAGGGAAATGATCGCTGATGGTCTTTGTGATATGGTTGCCATGGGACGCCCCCTTATCGCCGATCCATATCTGCCGGAGAAAATAAAAACCAATCGGGAAAATGAGATTGTTCATTGCATCGCTTGTGCCCAAGGATGCTTTGATCATCTGTTTGAAATGAAATACGTTCAGTGTCTCTGTAATCCAAGAGCAGGAAGGGAAAAAGAGACCGCAATACAAAAAACGCAAACGCCTAAAAAAGTTATGGTCATCGGGGGGGGAGCCGCAGGTATGAGCGCTGCTCTGGCAGCCGCTGAGAAAGGACACTCTGTCACCTTATATGATAAAGATGAAAAATTAGGTGGACAATTGTATTTGGCAGCAGCCCCTCCGGGACGTGAAGAGTTTGCAGAATTAGCAAAGGATCTGGCTGTTCAATGTCGAATAAAAGAGATAAAAATTGTTTTAAAACAGATTGTTGACGAAGCTCTGATCAAAAGAGAAAAACCCGACCATGTTATCCTGGCCACCGGTGCCAAACAAATGCAATTACCCATTCCCGGAAGCGATGGCCCAAATGTTGTTCAAGCATGGGATGTTCTCCTAGACAAAGTAAACACTGGTAAAAAAGTTGTCATCATCGGTGGTGGTGCCGTTGGGGTGGAAGTTGCCCTGTTTCTGGCAGAAAAAGGAACCATGTCGGGAGATGTATTAAAATTCCTGCTGCTGCATGGAGTTGAAACCCCGGAAGATTTGCTAGAACTGGCTGTTCAGGGTACTAAAGAAGTAACCGTACTTGAAATGCTGGAAAAAGTTGGACAGGATATTGGAAGATCCACCCGTTGGGTAATGATGAGTGATCTGTCCCGTTTTGGTGTCACAACTCGAAGTGAAACCAAGGCTCTTGAAATAACAGATAAAAGTGTCAAGGTTGAATATGGGGACAAAACAGAAGAAATTCCGGCGGATACGGTTGTGATGGCCGTGGGTTCAGTTTCTGAAAACGCGTTACAAACTACCATTGAAAAACTGGGAATTCCTGTCCAGACAGTGGGAGATGCCAAGCAAATCGGATTGGCCTTTGACGCTGTGCATAACGGGTTTGATATAGGTAGAGAAATTTAACATTCTTTCAGCGAACACGTAGAATCCAATATTGTTAAGCTCAACTCATTGTTCTGTTGGCTGATTTTGTCAATTTAACTGTCATTTTGAGGTTATATAAGTTGGTTGGAACAACGAACAGACTGTAGGGTGCCCCTACATGGGCACCAAAGGATTCTTCCAGTATATTTGCCGGCCTATTCTCGGCAAATTCAGAATGTAAAAAACGGGACTCTCGATCAAGTCCGTAAACAAAGCTAAAAATCAAAGATCTTTCTATTATGACGCAGCTTGGAATGGTGGGAGTCCTATCCATGCTCTTCTCAAAATATTTAAATATCTGTAATTTTTTAGACATTAATTTGTGTTCATAAAAAAAGCTTGCGACGGAGGATCTATCAGAGTTAAAAACAAAAGGCCTTTTTGTTATCCTGGATAGTTCTTTACAGCGAGTCTTGCGAATTCAGTAATGAAGGATTAACGAGAAGTCACGGAGATTCATCATGTCGCTTGGGCTCCAGAATGACAACTGGTGGTCAATTGGTCTTAACTTAATAACATAGTCATTGGTTTGCTCCACCTAATCTATATTTGAAACTATTTTAAATAAGTATAAAAAACAGATGTACTGTAACATTGAAGAAACAACAGAGGGGGAAAATATCATTATTTAACATTCAAATAATCAGGAGAATAAGTATGGGACCGCTCAAGGGAATGAAAATTATTGAGATTGGAAGTATCGGCCCGGGACCGTTTTGCGCTCAGATGTTGGCGGACATGGGAGCTAATATCATTCGTGTTGATCGCAAAGTCGACAATTGGGATTTGACTGCTAATAAATACAATGTTTTGCACCGAAGCCGACGCTCTATTGCCGTTGATCTAAAAAATCCGGAAGGCATTGAAGTTGTGTTAAAACTGGTGGAAAAAGCAGATGCATTAATCGAAGGTTTCCGGCCCGGTGTTATGGAGCGATTGGGGTTAGGACCAAATGTATGCTATCAGCGCAATCCGAAACTTACTTACGGTCGTATGACCGGCTGGGGGCAGGAAGGTCCCATGGCTCAAGCGGCCGGGCATGACATTAATTACATATCCCTTTCCGGTGCCCTGCACGCCATTGGACGCAACGGTGAAAATCCAGTACCTCCGCTAAACCTGTTGGGAGATTTTGGTGGTGGTGGCATGTTGCTAGCCTTTGGGATCATGTGCGGTGTATACGAAGCTCAGAAATCAGGGCAGGGGCAGGTGGTGGACGCTGCCATGGTGGACGGTTCGGCAACGCTAATGAATATCTTTTTTGGTCTAATGGCTGCGGGAGTATGGACGGATCAAAAAGGCACCAATCTTCTGGATGGCGGTGCTCATTTTTATGATACCTATGAGACATCGGATGGAAAATGGATATCCCTCGGATCTATCGAACCACAATTTTATACTTTATTACTAAAAATAGCCGGAATCGATGACCCCGATTTTAATAATCAAATGGATAGAAATAAGTGGCCTGAATTGAAGAAAAAAACCGCTGACATTTTTAAAACAAAAACACGGGATGAATGGTGCGATCTCATGGAAGGAACGGATGTGTGTTTCGCTCCCGTTTTATCCATGGAAGAAGCTGTCAAGCACCCCCATAATATCGAGCGTAAGACATTTGTCGAAGTGGAAGGAGTCATACAACCGGCCCCAGCCCCTCGGTTCAGCCGCACCAAACCGGAAATTCAAGGACCTCCTCCCGGTCCGGGACAACACAATGATTCCGCTTTATCGGAATGGGGATTTAATACCGATGCCATTGAAACACTAAAATCAAAGGGAGTTTTATAATTTTATACGGAATTAGCATCTCAACCTGTTTCCAGGAAAAAAACACTATTGGAAACAGCTTATTTAATTCGACTTGATTCAAAACACAACATAATAAGGTGTCTAATGCACGAACTCCCAGTAACTGAACGCATTCTTGATATTGTAATTGCACACACCAAACGTAACAATGTCAAAAAAGTCATCAGTATAAACTTACGTGTCGGTGAACTCAGTGATTTGGAAGATGAGTGGATACAGCATTACTTCAGCTATCTGGCAAAAGAAACAGTGGCCGCAGAAGCTAAACTTAAAATAGAGCATTCCCCGGTCATCATGAAATGTGACGCTTGTGATTTTTCTTTTCAGATTGATATAAAAGAAATAAAAGAGATCCAGTGCCCCGAATGCAACAATAAAAAATGTACCTTAACATCAGGCAAAGAATACTACATCAAAGATATGGAGGTAATATAATGGACGAAGTCAGGTTAATTGAGGTTAAGGAAGACATCATGTCAGATAACGCAGCCAAGGCTGATGAACTGAGGGCCAGGTTAAAACGTGAGAAATCGTTTTTAATGAATCTCATGTCATCACCGGGAGCCGGGAAAACGACCTTTATCATCAAAACCATCGAACAAATCAAAGACGACATCAAGGTGGGAGTGATGGAAGCAGACATTGATTCAAAAGTAGATGCAGAAAAAGTAGCCGCTCAAGGTATCAAGGCGATTCAACTCCGTACCGGTGGTTTCTGCCATCTGGATTCCAATATGGTGTCGCAGGGTTTGGAAGCATTGAATCTTGATGAATTGGACCTGGTGATTATTGAAAATGTCGGCAACTTGGTGTGTCCTGCCGAATTCGATACCGGTGCCACTAAAAATGTGATGATTTTAAGCGTTCCGGAAGGAGACGATAAACCATTAAAATATCCATTGATGTTCACGGTGTCTGACGTGATGATTATCCACAAAACCGATTACCTGGCACTTTCGGATTTTAATGTAAAGGCCGCCAAAGAGAGGGCAATGAGTCTAAATCCCAATATAAAAATCTTCGAGGTATCCAGCAAAACAGGTGAAGGCATTGAAGAATGGGTTGGTTGGCTGAAAAACGAAGTAAAATCTTATATCAACGGATGATATGGTGAACCCACCTTCATCTGCCAAATAAGTAAATTGATCCAGAAATAATTATTAAAATTATGATTTTTTAGGTAGATAAAAACGAAAGATGGAACCACCTTCCGGGTTATTCTTGGCCCAGATCTCGCCCTGATGATCGGAAATAATTTTCTGACAGATGGGCAAACCCAGCCCTGTCCCTTTGATATTTTTATCTGATATGGTGACCTGAACAAACTTGTCAAATATATTTTTGAGTTTATCATCGGGAATACCAATCCCCCTATCAACTATTGAAACCACCAGATTCCTTTTTTGGTCATCCACTAAAACAATGATAGGGTCACCGTTATGTGAGAACTTAATGGCATTTGATATGAGGTTTCGCATCACCTGCATAATCTTTTCCTCATCCAAAACGACGATATCAGCAAAATCGGGTTCCTTAAAGTCAATCTTTAGTTTTTTTTCTTTTAACAAAGCTTCAAACTCTTTAATCACGGACTTTAAAAGAACAGAAACACTTTTGGGTTGAAAAATATATTCAACTTTACCTGCTTCCAGCTTTGACAAATCCAGCAATTCGTTGAGCATCCCCAGGATTCTACCCCCGCTTTCATGAACCAATGCAAAGTATTCTTCTGATTTCCCTTTCACCCCCTTCTTTGCCATTTCGATTCCCAACCTTGCAAACCCCATTATGCCATGTAACGGGGTTCGAATTTCATGGCTGACGTAAGCCAAAAATTCCGATTTATTTACATTTGCTTCTTCAGCTTCTTTTTTGGCCAGATTCAACTCCTTTTCAACCCGTTTTCGCTCGGTTATATCAACACCTACGCATCTTAAACCGATAGGCTTGTTATTTTGCATGATAGGACTACAATACATAAGAAGCGGTATCCTAGTACCATTTTTACATATGATGGAATATTCGTAGACCTTTCTCTCCATATTGTTCATGCTATCCAACAGAAAATGTTTAACTGCTTCCCAATCTTCAGATTTGATCAGCTGTTTTACGTTGAAACCTCTTTCCAGATCTTCTTTACTATAACCACTCATCTCAAAACCGCACTGGTTGGTGTAAGTAATATTAAAATCGGTGTCTATTTCAAATATGGATTGAGGTAGTAGCGCCGCCATCTCTCTGAATTTAATTTCACTATTTCGCAGTGCCTCTTCAGTTTTCCAGATTCTGGCCAAAGATTCGCCTTTTACTTGGTTAGCTTTCTCAAGATACTCCACAGCTTTTAACTGAGCTGTTATTTTTTCTTGGCGCTCAGTATTAATTTTGTCACCCAATCCCAAGGATAAGAGAATTAATCCTAGTGAACTTCCAATATGTGCCGAATAGAGGGTAAACAGATTTGGTGTCAACAGACCGGCTAGCAAGGCCAATAGTCCTGACCATCCGATACAGTGAAGGCAAAAGCCTATCATAAAAAACTGGGCCACTCGAGTGCTTTTTCTCAGGCGAATGAATCCGGCAATGGGGATAATAAGTATCATGACCGGAACAATGGAGATAATTATATCGCTTCTTACACCATATGGAATCCAAAAAAAAAGTAAAATAAACGCCAAATTCAATCCAATAATGCCGGACATTAGATTGTCCAAGGTGAAAAAGCCGCCGTTTTTCTTTCGTAAATTAAGATGTGAGAACTTTAAATCCGACGATTCCCTGCTCAGTGTAAAATTTCCAAACGTTGGCACACTGATACACGATTTGGTAAAAAATAATCCAAATAAAACAGTAAAAGGGACGGATATCAGGACAATATCATTAATTTGCGGCGTATTGGGCCAAATATACTGGAATAAATAGCCTTCCAGATACATCAATACAACAACAAAACCAACGATAGTAACAGAGAGGTAAAAAAACATCTTTTCACGCGTCGATACCAGGAGAAAAAAATTGTAAAACACCATAGCAAAGCAGATACCGACATAAACGCCAAACGCGATCAAATGCCCTGGAAGTTTGTTGATGAAAGCGCCGGGTGACCAGATATAAATAGGGACTCTAATGAGTCCTTTTGATTTGACACGCAGGTAAAATGTCTTGGGCTGATTATGTTTTGTTGTTAATTTAAAAACAAAATTTCGATGCCAGACATCCCGATGTTTAAAAGCAACCAAATCACCACTTTTTTTAATATGAAACTGCCCCCTGTCATCCGGTTTGTATAAACTTAAATAATCAATCAAAGGATAACTATACTCCATATACCATTCGTTTGTCTTCCGGTCAGATTGATCTAGCAATGTAAACTTAATCCAAAACACGGAATCGGAAGTACCCAAATTGGCTGTGTCACCCTTAACTGGCTTAAATTTATCGATAAATTCGTAGGAAGCCACATCGTCAATTGTCCATTGACTTGTGGCATCCTCCAGTATTTTCATATGAGTGCCCAGAACATAAGAATTTTCCTTTGAAGTTAAAACCAAGGGACTACCGGAAGATGTAAATGAAAACAGGACTGTAAATACTGTTACACAGCCAAACGTGACCGAAATGCAGTATAATCGCTTTAGGTGCATGATTTAGTTAATCAAAAAAAAATAAATCGCATTCAAGGCACTGGTGGGAGTTATGCGGTTGGTTTTTTTATTGGATGTCTTTATTTGAGATGTTTTGAAAACAAAAGAATATCTCATAAAAAAGGAAACAAAAGCTCATTCTATTTGGCATAAACTACCGGTTTTACGCATATTAGTCAATTAATATTTGGAACCCTTCTGGTTTTTTAGGTGAATATTGATGATTTGATTACGTCAGGGGTCTTTGTGTTGAAAATGATAAGTCCCGGATTTAATAATAGTCTGTAAAAAGTTACTAACATCAATTAACATATCAAGTTTTAGCAGGCAATGTGGAAAAAGCTCATGTACTTTATTGATCCTGAACGAAATGAGACCATAGTACCTGCAATTGCAGCGGGTTCCAATTTTAAATTGGATTCCTTAGATAACATCATGAAACTGCTGGGGGAAAACAGGAATCCAAAGAGGTACTTATTTATAATGATGACTTTAAGATATTGTATGCCAGTAATATCCGATTCGCTGTTCAGTTTCATGTGGTAACTCGTATCAAACAATTAGTGAAAGTTTTTACTGCCAAGCAAGTTATCTGTTTTGTAATAGATCGTTATGATTTGGCTTAAAATATAAATACGGAAAGAGGCTACAATGGGATAAAAACTGGCTGTACTTCTTTTTTTGAGGAAACGATGAATCGAAGACTCCTTAAAAATTTTGGGTTATTCATACCGTTAATATCACAGAATGGAGTTTGGAAGATTATATTATAACAATTGTAGATCAGTCGCTATGCTTCCTGACTTGATATACTACCGTAAACTATGTTTAGAGGCATTGATGATATTGATTTTAATAGCCTTTTTGAAGAGCCGGCTAAATCCACTTTTTTACCCTTAATAGATACTAAAACAGCATTAACAATCTCGCTGTACCCCTTTCCCGTCTGGGTAAAATTGGCGATTGCAGCCTGCATCGGCATCAGGCTGGGATTATATGCCGCATTTTCAATATAAGCACCGGTAAATATCTCTCCATTTTTAGCTTCCAGGGCAACACCTGCATAACAGTTTGAATAAGGAGCATATGAAGATTGTGCAGCTTGTAGTGCTTTTTGTGTGACATCATCTGTCGCCGGTTTTTCCAGCTCAATGGCATGTATCTGGTGATCCATCAAGCAAGTGTGGATATTTAGATTTTGTGGGCCAAAACCATGAGACAAAAGATCTTTTAAATAAATTGATTGTTGCTCGGGAAGGTTGAACTTCAACTCATCAGCTGTATTCAATTCATTCAAAAACTGGCGACATAAACCACACGGAAGTGCGTTGACAGTAATGGCTTTTATACCTCTTTCCCCTTTGGCCATGGCATTGGCTATAGACGCCTGTTCCGCATGAACGGTGGAACTCAATGGCTCACCAATAAACTCTATATTTGCTCCAAAATACAAGTTGCCGCTAACACCCCGGCTGATGGCCCCTACTTTAAAACCGGATACCGGGACAATTGCCCGAATGGCTGCTTTAGGTAATAACTGAACAATCAATTCCTCCACTGAAACTCTCAGAGTCCCCACCAGGGCTTTCACCTCTTCCGCCATTAGAAATCCAGGAAAAGAATCGGGGATGTATCCGTCAATGATTTTAGTATCTAGTCTGGATTTTCGTCTCAAAGTATGTCTTCCTTTATTTTTTTAAATAATTAATCATTCTACTCCTATCTTTTATATGATAAAAGAGTCAAACGTAAATTAGTAACCGGGGACGTTGTTGATATATTGAAACACTAACCAACCACTTAAACTTATCAACAACGTCCCCGGTCACTACTATGGAAAATCCAACAGTTCCATGGCTTCAATATAGATTTCAGCTATTTGTGTATAATAATTATTTACCAATTCGATGACCATTTCTCTTTCTTTATTAAAGAGATGCTCCGATAACGAAACAATCAAACTTTGACGGTTTGCGACAACATCGGCCCCATCGGTCAGACAATAAAAATCTATGATGGAACAGATGAAAACTAATCTGGTATAAAAATCGTCAGTGAACCGGTTCTTTTTTACTTCAATCACTGTTTTAAAAAAATCGGACTCAAGATTGGAAATCTGGTTGCATTGCCCTTCTTCAATGCCCGGAATAGTAGCAAGTTCCTCTGCAATCTCCTTTAACTTATCAAAAATATCAGTATCATGCGAAAGCATCATCAAACTATCCAGGGCATCCAACTCAAGTGTTTTTTTTACATCAATCAGCTCGTTAATATACTCTCGGTCAATCTTAACCATACACCAGTTTTTTCGAGGTGCTTTTTTTATCAGTCCAAAACGGCTGAAATAGTACAAAAAATCTCGGATGGTTGTTCTGTTATAACCGGATTCTTCGGCCAATTGAAGGGTCGAAAAATTAGTACCGGGTCGGATATCACCATTTTTTATCTGTTCCAGAAAAAAACGATAAATCTGATCTTCGGCGGATAACTCTTCCTGATCAACCGGCAGGTAATCATCCGGAGTCACCGGTCTGACAATCTCTTTTTTTCTATTGTTTTTTCGAATGATTTTCTTTTCAACCAGAACATCAATAGCTTTTCTAACAATGGTTCTGCTCACTCCAAATTTTTCCGAAAGCTCCGATTCCGCAGGAAAATCATCACTTTTTTCCAAATTGATTATATCCAGAATTTTGTTGATGGTTCGGTTTTGAAGGTTACTATATGTTTTCTTTTTTATCTTCATTGGTTTTTTTAAACACCTTAAGAATGAACTACATACATACAGTACCGTTACTTATGTTTGTTGGCAATAGCAAAATTCAGTTTGACTTTTGTTGGCAAAAAACACTATATTGTTTTTTGTCAACAAAAGTCAATAACCCGTTGGAGAAAATAATGGCAGATGTAACACTGAAAAATGTTGTTAAACAGTATGGACAAATTGAAGTACTTCATAAAATAAGTCTTGAAATAAAGCATGGCGAGTTCATCGTACTGGTTGGGCCATCCGGATGTGGTAAATCTACAACTTTGAGGCTGGTGGCTGGTCTTGAGGAAATCAGTGATGGAACGATCATGATAGGAGATAAAGTGGTTAATAATATGCGCCCAAAGGATCGCGGTATTGCCATGGTTTTCCAGAATTATGCCCTATATCCGCATATGAATATTTTTGATAACATGTCCTTTGGATTAAAACTTAGCAAGGTCCCCAAAAAAGAAATTAAAGAAAGGGTCCATGCTGCCGCTAAAATTCTAAATATCAGTAAGCTGCTGGATAGAAAACCTTCCGCCCTGTCAGGCGGACAAAGGCAAAGGGTTGCCATGGGACGGGCCATTGTTCGAGATCCGGAAATTTTCCTGTTCGACGAACCCCTGTCCAATCTGGATGCCAAACTGCGGACACAGATGCGGGTGGAAATTAAGGAACTCCACCAGAGATTAAAGAATACCATCATTTATGTAACTCATGACCAGACAGAAGCTATGACTCTGGGAGACAGGATTGTTGTTTTAAAAGACGGTTTCATCGAACAAGTGGGCAGTCCCATAGAACTTTTTGAAAATCCTCAAAATACATTTGTGGCAGGTTTTATCGGAAGTCCCCCCATGAACCTGATAGAAGGTAAAATTTTAAAGAAAAACTCACAATTGTACATTGAGCTAGGCGGATTATCTTTACCCATACCGGAAAAACAAGATGCCAAAATCAAGGAAGGGATGAACGTTACCATGGGATTGCGCCCCGATGATATTTCTTTATCTAACGACACACAAGTTCCTGATAACTGGAAATTTGATGGAATGGTAGAGGTGACGGAACCTTTGGGCAATGAAACCCATATGCATTTGAATGTCTCGGGCATAAAACTGACCGGCATCTGCAAAGAAAGAACAATCATCCAGCCCAAAGAGAATATCAACCTGAGTTTTCATCTGAATCACCTGCACATTTTCGATTCAGCCACAACACTGTCCATATATTAATCTCACATCCAATATTTATCCTTTCTCACTTCTTTGAGACCAGTAAAATTCGTGTACAACCAACGAATTTTACTGGAAAAAATACCCTGAAAATTTTTCACGTCTTCTCTTCCATATTTATTTCCTGAATTCCCGAGCAAATGTAACGAGGGAAATAGAAAAATCTATTAAAACAATATGTAAGTCCAATTCATACTTACTGAATCCTCGTTACAATTTTCCGGGAGGGCAGGATATTTGATAAACATCCAATCTGATGCCAATTGGTTCCAGTATCAGTTGACGAATTAATAAAAAGCGTTAAATTTACTTTATACAGAATGATTTAATAAAAAAGATGAATACCGATAAAGAAATAAGATGTTTCAAGGTCAAGGTGGAGATTGCACAATGTTTGTGCAGAAGTGAGGGTTGGTGTTCCGATTATCCTAAAGTTAGGTTCTGATTAATTTTTAAAGATGAAAAAAGAAAAGAAGAAAGAAACTGACAAAAGTGAAGAATTAAGAGTGTTTGTTTCATACAAAGAGTCTGCTTGCAATGAATGCAAAGAGAAAGTTGAAAAAAGAGATCTGATTGTTTTTACTGAAAAGAATGAAATACTGTGTCTAACCTGTGCCGACTTGGATCATCTGGTTTATTTACCGGCTGGGGATGCTGCACTTACCAGAAGGGCAAGGAAGCATTCAACTTTATCAGCAATCGTTTATCGATTCAGCAAGGCCAGGAAAAGAAATGAACGACAAGGAGTATTGGCAGAACTCCAAGCATTGGAAAAAGCTGAAGTTGAGTGTTTGGAGGATGCTGAAATAAGAGCCGTACGAAGAGAACGAGACGCAGAGCGTCGAGAAAAGCTGGATAAACAGTATATCGAGAATTTTACAAATCGAATCATGCAATTGTTTCCAGAGTGTCCACAAAAAGTGGCCGGATCAATCGCAAATCATGCTTGCTTAAAATACAGTGGGAGAGTTGGTCGTACGGCAGAAGCAAAAAAGCTGAGTGATAAGATGATTGAGCTTGCTGTAATTGCCCACATACGACACTCAGAAACGCCCTATGATTCTCTATTGGCGGACTATCGCAATAGAAGAGTTGCCAGGAAAATGGTACAGGAAAAAATCAATGAAGTGTATTCAAAATGGCAGGGAAAGATCAATAAACCCAAATAGCATCCGAACAACAATTGTTTTACTCATTATTAAAACACTCAGATAACACATCAATCCATGTAAATGACATTATGAAAATTACTTCCAAATTACCAAATGTCGGCGTTACTATTTTTACTGTTATGTCCAAATTGGCCGCCGATCACGGCGCCCTTAATCTTTCCCAGGGGTTTCCCGAGTTTGATGCCCATCCCGAGTTAATCAATCTTGTGTCAAAGTATATGAAGCTTGGCAAAAACCAATATGCTCCCATGTCTGGTATACCCGAACTAAGAAAGAAGATCGCTGAAAAAAGTCTGGAACTTTATGATGCAGTTGTCGATCCGGGCACAGAGATTACTGTCACTTCGGGTGCGACCGAGGCGTTATATGCAGCCATAACAGCCATTGTTCGTCCCAGCGACGAGGTGATCATTTTCGAACCAGCCTACGATTCATACGAACCTGCCATCAGACTTAGCGGCGGGATACCGGTTTACATGCAATTGAAATATCCTGATTATACCATTGATTGGGACCAGGTAAGGGGGGCTATTACCAATAAAACCAGAGCATTAATCCTAAACTCTCCACACAATCCCACCGGGACAATACTGGACAACAACGACATAACCGCCTTATGTGAAATAGTCAACGACACCGGTATTTTAATTATCAGTGATGAGGTATACGAACATATCGTTTTTGACGGTCAGTGCCACAACAGTATGCTACGTTTCCCCGAATTGGCTGAAAGGAGTTTTGTGATTAGTTCCTTTGGAAAGACCTATCATACCACCGGTTGGAAAACCGGATATTGTATTGCCCCCAAGGATCTGTCGATGGAGTTTCAACGAGTGCATCAATATTTAACCTTTGCTTCCTACACACCGGTTCAATATGCCTATGCCGAATATCTCGAAAAAAAAGAGGCGTACCTCAACCTTCCAGGTTTTTATCAAAAAAAACGTGATCTGTTTTTAGCAGCCATCAAAGGATCTGGTTTCAAGGCCTTACCATGTAAGGGAACTTATTTTGTCATGCTGGATTATTCGGAATTGTCAAGTGAGGCAGATCTTGACTTTTCCCGTTGGTTGACCACCAAATTCGGCATTGCTTCTATTCCTCCATCGGTTTTTTATCATGGTAAAGACGATCACAAAGTTCTAAGATTCTGTTTTGCTAAAAACAATGATACCCTTGAAAAAGCGGGACAAATTCTAAAAAAAGTCTGAAAAAGAATCCCGCCTTGGCAGGAATGACGTAAAGCTTTGATATATTGTTGAACAGTTATTCATATTTATGCTGAATAGTTACCATTCCAATTTGCTTTCATTCATCATATCGGTATGTAGATTCAGATCAACACCGGAGCTGATTCTACTTTTATCTTCCAAGGCGCGTGGTTGAGTTTTAATTGCAAACTTTGATCTGGGTGCGACATGAGTGGCATGGGGAGTATGATGAACGTTTACAGCCCGAGCATAAGATGTTGTTTTTCCGATTGTCATCGACCGGCCGGTTCCTTCGACTTTGAAGTAATCAATGGAGTTCTTAAGTTGCATGGCTTGGGAAGAAAGTTCTTCAGCCGTAGAGGCCATTTCTTCCGAAGATGAAGCATTCTGCTGAATAACCTGGTCCAATTGCTGAATCGCTTTATTGATCTGTTCCGCACCGGAATTCTGTTCATTACTGGAAGCACTGATCTCCTGAACTAATTCAGCAGTTTTTTGAATATCAGGCACCAGTTTTTCCAACATATCTCCTGCTCTTTCTGCGACATCAACACTGGATAAAGAGAGTTCCGAAATCTCGCCTGCTGATATTTGACTTCTTTCAGCCAGTTTTCGGACTTCAGCCGCTACAACAGCAAATCCTTTGCCGTGTTCACCGGCCCGAGCGGCCTCAATAGCGGCATTCAAAGCCAGAAGATTGGTCTGGCGGGCAATTTCTTCAATAATGGATATTTTACTGGCGATCTCCTTCATGGCGATAACCCCTTCAAGAACAGCTTTCCCGCTTTCTTTTGCATCCTGAGATACTTTTAACGAAATTTTTTCAGTCTGGTTGGAATTATCTGCATTCTGCCTAATGTTAGAGCTCATTTGCTCAACGGATGAAGTAGTTTCTTCAATCGAGGCTGCCTGTTCAGCTGCTCCCTGCGACAGCTGCTGAGAAGTCGAGCTGAGTTGGGAACTGCCGCTGCTGACATTATCTACGGCCGATCGTATTTGCCCGACAATATTATTTAAATTTCTAACCATATCATTCAAAGCGTCAGCCAGTTGTCCGACTTCATCGGTTTGATCAAGATCCAGTTTGACAGTCAGATCTCCCGATGCGATCGTTTTGGCAAAATCCACTCCTTTGGAAATAGGTCCGGCGATAGATCTGGAAATAACGAATGCCAGTATGATCCCAATTAGCAATGCCAGAATAACGATCGTAATTACCACTGTTCTGGTGGAAACAGCTTTGCCCAACATGAGGTCTTCTGAAATGACATTATCTTTGGTTATATTGTTCATTATATGCAAATATTCCTGTACTTTATCCAGATTTGTCTGTGTCTCAGAAGCATAAATGCTTTGGGCCTTTATGACTCCGAGCAGATTTTCCTGAGTTCTGTGCTGCAATTGCTTTATTCCCTCCCGTGTTTTTTGCAGAATAATGGCCGTTTCCGTCTGATAAATTGAAAAGGCTTTATCAAAATCTCCTTTGGATAGGGCCGCATCAATTTTTTTACCGGAAGTGTGTAACAAGCGATGCGGTTCCTTAATTTCATCCAGTAATCTGCGCAGTTCGGGATCAGACTTTCTCATTTCTTCACCAACCTGACCGAACAACAACTTTCCAAAAGCACATAAGGTATGATCCAATTGAACACCAACTGATGTTTTTTTCCCAAGTATGGCTCCCAGGACTTTTTCCGACCAGCTCAAGTGATCCGCTTCTTTATTCGCCAGAATTGCGGGTAACTTAGGATCTGCTACCTTGAATACCTCATTAATTTTAATTGCCGATTCATGCAGTCTTCGGTGGGGTTCTTCCATTGCACTCAGGGGTTCTTTAAGATCCGGCAGGAAAGCCTCGGCTTTTTCCCGCCCTTTTCCATAATACCATTTGCCTAAACTGCACATACGGGGATCTGTCTGTACAGATAATTCGGTAACATGTTCATCTGTTAAAAGCTTATTCACCGCACCAGCCCAGTTTAGATGATCCACTTCTCTCTGCAATAAAATGCCGACAAGCTCATTTCCATTCGACAGCTCTTTAGCATCATTTACAATTCCGTTGATACCCCAAAAACTCCAGCCACCGACAAGCAGCATCAAGACCAGCATACTGCCAATACCAATCATTATCTTTTTCCCAAGTTTAACGTTTTTCCATTTCATGACAACCTCTCGGTTTTTTTATAACTGATACGAAAAAGGCAAGTTCTTTCCGAGTCCAAACAGCTGTTGAGGTTTAAATTAGACTATCGGTTAGGATTTGCAGATAAGTGATTATTAAACATTCATGTGATTCAGTAAAAAAATGGATACAATGTTCGCCTTTACGACTCATGCTGCGGATCGTGTCGTTTTAATTCAACAACTTTTGATATGCTTATATTGCATATGAAGTTTTCGTGAAAACTTCTTTCACCTGGAATACCTTCATTTGCCTGCAATTCCATCACGATATTTCCGGCTTTGCTATTGAGAAATGATTTATCTTTTCTGCTTTTTGTTTTTAGGCTACAGGATATCAAATTCTTGCAGGAAAAACAAAATAAATAAAAACAACAGAACACAATTTATGATTTGTAGATGACTTGAATAAATCGGTTCGGTTACCAAATGATCACAAAGCCAGTCGGCAATTTCTGTTCTTTTTAATCTATCAGAAGCGGCAAGTATTCTTTTGATATACTCAATGGCTCCCAACTGCGATAGTGTTTGCTTAATTTGATTTTGTCTCTCCATGCCGATAATCATACTTAGTATGGAGAAATCTGTTCATTATTTATTTATGAGTAAAGGGCAGGGATAGTCTGCTCCATTTTCCCCATTGACATATTTATAGATATTTTAAAACTAACAGCAATCATTCAGCACAAAAACGGGACCTATTTGTCATTCTGATGGGAGCCTCTGGCAATCTGAAGAATCTCAATGGAGCCTAAGCGATATCTGGAAATAACTTGATAACATGAATGCTCTTCTTTTTACCAAGTGATCCATAAAATACGACAATTTTGATAAAAAATATAAAAAAAACAATAACATATAGTAAATTCTTGATAGGGTCTTCTAAATCGGATAGAAATAGTTAAACAGTATACTGACACTCACGGTTGGTTTATTTGCCAGCGGGGATACAACACGTGCCAGAAAAAAAAGAAACATATATACCTGTAAAAGTCGCATATTTTCGACAACTACTCCTCCCATTCGACAGAAGAATTCTGTAAAGGAATTGTGCAATATCAGGCTGCCAAAGCTAAAAACAGCTCGTGACTGGAAACAGTGGCTTGAGTCAACCAATAAACGAATCATTTTTTGCTTTTTGCCAACCCACAGTTCATGGTTGAACCTCATAGAAATCTGGTTTTCGATTCTCAAAAATAAATCGCTATCCAAAAAAAACTATACTTCAACAACCCAAATGGAGAACCACATCATGGAGTTTGCCGAAACCTGGAATACCTATTTCGCTCAATCATTTAATTGGAGTTACAATAGAAAATGAACGACTTGAATATCAAGGGTCCAGATAAAAATGGAGTCTTTTTTGATCCAAAATCAGGAAGAATACCTTGGCAAAAAATCGAATTCTTATCATCCAAGGTTGATTCTGTTCCTGGAATTATGAACGGTTTTAAAATAAGATAAAATTGTTAACCCGGCCCAGATAAACTGGATAAGTACTGAAGTTGTTTTCTACCTGAAAACCGCAGAATATAATTTAAAGGTACTAAAGAGTATCCTTTTTTTCTTACGGACATCTTTCCGGTAGAGCTATCTCACCCTTCAACAATTGGATGAATCGATGTTAAATCCCCCTAGAATTCTTATTATCGAAGATGAACCTGAAATATCGAGTTTGGTTGCAGAGTACTTAAAAAAAGAAGGATACGACGTAGTTGCCGCTTCAACCGGTGAGGAAGGAATAAAATGCTTTGATGATAATTCAATTTCACTGCTCATCCTCGATCTCATGTTACCAGATACGGACGGCCTGGAAGTCTGCCGTAAGATCCGGTCAGTAAGCAACATCCCGATTCTGATTCTTACGGCTAGAGACGGAAATACTGATAAAATTTTGGGTTTGGGAATCGGTGCCGACGACTATATGACCAAGCCGTTTGACATTCATGAGTGCATAGCTAGGACGAAAGCGCTTTTAAGACGCTATTTGTTTTTGGGTCCCACTGACAGAAAAAGTCATCAGACAATCCTGGAATTTCCCGGGTTAAAAATCGTCAGAGATAAACATCAGGTAACAGCTAATGACAAAGAGGTCCACTTGACAGTCATAGAGTTTGACTTACTTGTTTTACTTGCCGACCACCCTGGAAAAGTATTTACAAAACAACAAATTATCAGCCAGGTGTGGGCCGATTATACTTACCTGGACGACAACACCCTCAGCGTTCATGTCCGACGTTTAAGAAAAAAGATTGAGAAAGAATCCAATAACCCCCTATTCATTCAAACCATAAGGGGTATCGGATACAAATTTAACGATCGCCTGGAGAAAAATGATTGATGTTTTCTTAATTATTCTGGTTTTATACTCCCTTGGAACAAGTTTTTTCCTGCTAAGATATCGGTTCTCCTTCCGCAGAATAAATAAACAAATCGACAATCAACGATCACGTTCATCGATTCGAGTCACTTCCCCGCCCGAAGTAATGAAACCGTTAATACAATTAGCCAATCAGATGATCACGGATTACAGGCATCTCGAAATTCAACAAAAGCGGTTCGATAGAATTCGGAAAGAGTTTCTTGCGGAAATCTCGCACGACATTCGAACCCCGTTGACTTCGGTTATCGGTTATCTGGATGCACTTCGGGATGAATTCGAGGAACGCAAGTCATTTAATGTGGACTATTTCGACATTATTGTGAAAAAATCCCGCCAATTGAGCCGCAGAGTGGATCAATTTTTCGATCTGGCAAAAATTCAGAGTTCGGATTGGAAAATCCAACCCGAACGGCTTGACTTGGCAGAACTCATTCGTGAAACTCTGATCGGATTTCTTCCCGGTATCGAAAAACAGTCCATTGATTTGGATCTCAACCTGGAATGCAAAGATCCAATCGCACAATTTGATAAGCTGTCATTTATCAGAATTCTGGAGAACCTTGTGCAAAATGTATTAACTCACGCAGCACGAGGAAAATATCTCGGTATTTCATTGATCAACCAAAAAGATGCGCTGGAGATGAAGGTTTCCGATAAAGGTGACGGTATTAACCTGGAAAAATCCATAGAAATATTTATTCGCAGAAAAAGATCCTCTGGGGCCAGACATTCCAGTGGGCTTGGGTTATATATTGTCGGTGAATTAGCAAACAAAAACAAAGCTTCCGTCCAATACGCCCCCCTGTCTGTCAAAGGTTCGGTTTTCACACTGTCCATCAATAAACCGTAAGAAAAAAGTAAGATACCCGTAAGAAGAACGTCACCCCAAAATCAAATTTTCATTTTAAGGTAATATCTATAAATCATACATTTTAGGATTTGGATTTGATCCTTATGGGGCCAAATTTTTAAAAACCAGTGTCATTCTGATGGGGGAATAGAATTCAATTAAGTCAATCAGCCTTCCCCTGTCATTCTGAGTGGAACCTTAGCGACATTAAAAAAAACATTTTCAAGATAACAAGATAATATGTTTTGCTTTAAATAAAGTCGATTGCTCTTGGCCTGAAGAGATCCTTCGCCGTACCTCCTCAGGATGATGTGAAGCTTGCTCACTGACCAACAAAGAATCCGCTGTCATTGGAGTAGGATAAAAAACCCTAAAATGTGAATATAAATGTTTAGATGCCTTCGACAATTGAAATCGAGTCTCCTCCAAAAACTTGAATATCAGTGAATTTGTCACTCCCGCAAAGACGTAATGTCATCAAGTTAAAGCATGAGTGGCAGCGTTTCCGTTACTCATGCAGAGACGGGAGTCTTTCTGAAATTATACGTTTCTCCCAACAGATTCCCGCCTCCGCAAGAATGACGGTTGGGGCTGTTTTTCTTAACTTAATGACATTACGCGAAGATGGGAATGACAGAAGGGGACTTAGATTTCGATGATTTAAAGTTGGGATCGACAGCATTATCTGTGGCAATTGATTGTATCTTCAAACAAGACTTAACAAAACAGTAAGATAACGGAACAACATGGAATTAGCGATACATACGAAAAATTTAAGCCGTATTTTCGGAGAGCAAAAAGCCGTCGACATGATTAACCTTCACGTTCCAAAATCCAGGATCTATGGATTTTTGGGAAGAAACGGAGCAGGAAAAACGACAACTATTCGAATGTTGCTGGGATTAATCAATAAAACTGGAGGAACTATCTTATTTAACGGACTGGATTTTAGTAATAACAAAAAGCAAGTATTAAGTCGAATAGGAGCCATGTTCGACACACCCGGATTTTATGAAAACCTAACAGCCCGTGAAAACCTGGCACTTTATATGAAGCTGCTTGGCGTTCAAAAAAAACATGCCATTGAAAAAGTACTCAATATTATCAATTTAAAGAATACAGATAAAAAAACCGTCAGGAAATTTTCGACAGGAATGAAACAGCGATTGGGCTTGGCAAGAGCACTTCTCCATGATCCGGATATTCTGATCATGGATGAACCGACAAACGGACTGGACCCTGCCGGAATAAAGGAAATCAGATCCCTCCTTATCCGTTTGGCCGGGGATCATGGCAAAACGTTGTTTGTTTCCAGCCACCTTTTAAGTGAAGTTGAGCAAATAGCACACAAAGTCGGCATTATCCATGAAGGAAAGTTGCTGGAAGAAATATCTCTAAAAGATTTAAACAACCGCACAAGAAATTGCCTTCTCTGTAAAACAGACAAGCCAGAAAAAGCCGCCTTCGTACTGGAGCAAAAATTAAAGATCAATGATTATGAAGTTTATCCTGAAGGGGAAATACATATTTACCAGGATTTGGATAGAGCGGCCCTAATAAACAGCACTTTAGTTATGTCCGATATCAGTGTTAGCTCAATCTGCCTATCCAAGGACAATCTGGAAGATTACTTTCTACAATTAACGGGAGAACTGGACGGCAAATTCCCGAGTAAATCGGTGACTTTAAGGGAAAAAGAAACGAAAAACTAATAACTTGAAAAAGATCAACGTTATTTTTTATAACCATTCAGCGTCCCAACAAGTCAAGCTTACCCTAATGTTAAAAATACAGTGCTTGTAAATATGCTCAACACCTTATCAAACAATGTAACTTAAAAGAATTTTAATCGACAACACACGTCATCCCCGTGTAAACGGGATCTAATCAATAGGATAATATCTTTGCTCATATTAAAAGATTCCCACCTTTGCGGGAATGATGTCGTATTCAAAGGTTTTTTTGAATAGATACCGTTATTTAAATAATAGGAGGATAAATGATCAACTTGTTTTTAATGGAGTTCTATAAATTGAAACGCTCCTGGATGTTTATTTGTGCCATAACCGGCACATTCGTCTCCCCGGTGATGTCCACCTTGGTGTACTATACGTGGGCAAAAGAAGGTGCAGATAGAAAATTTCTATTCTCAGACGTTTTTGCAAGAAATCACATGTTTTCAATTCTGCTGATTAATATTCTACTTTTCAGCCTGATTGCCACTTACGTCATCAATCGTGAATATATGGAAAACACGATTGCTTCCATTTTAACCATTCCTGTTTCAAGATTCAGCTATCTGACAGGCAAACTTATGATTGTACTATTCAGCATGTTTTTCTTAACGGGATTATCGTATCTATTCGTATTGCTGATCGGTTTTATTTTTCAGGCCGAAGGATTAACCACAGAGATATTGACAACTGCCTTGGTTTATTATTTCAAAGGAGCGTTATTGATGACTCCTTGCATCATTACAGGAGTTCTGGCAGCGTGCATCTCGAAGAACTACATTGTTCCCATTGTATTTTCCATTATTGCGGTTATAGGGAATATATTCCTGTCGTATCACGATACTTACTCATATTTCTATCCCTGGTTGATTCCTACCCTTTTGAGTGCAGTAGAATGGAATAGAAACCCGGATTTAGTGAATTATTCTGTAATGATTTCCGTTGGTTTTACTTTAATAACTACGCTGGCTACTTACCTTTATTTCTGTCTAACCGATATCGAGTAAGGCAGTTCTTACCATTACAGGGATTATATCACTCTCCTTATGAGGGGCGGAGCAGGTTGGAGGTATCTGTTTTTCGTGGGGTAAAAAAGTAAAACCGGCATAAAAGTACGACTAAAAGAGTTATACAGGGATTATTTTTCTCAAATATCGACCTCAAGCCCCAGACGGACGTCCAGTATAAAGCCAGGTAACCAAAAGTCGAATTCATAATCTGATAAAACAGGAGAGAGAAGAGTTTATGGAGATATATTGTCATATACCGGCGATTATGAGGGTGATGACTATAAATGTTCTAATATTAATTTAGCATTTGATTCAAAATTAGATATTGGATATATCATTTTTGGAATTCAACAAAAAACATCTAGCAAAAAGAGTACTAACTGGGGAACATATGATAAAGTTTACGACCATAAAAAATAGGGATGATTCCAGTTCTCAAAATATCAGTATTATTTCTCAATTGTAAATTTCAGACACAGCTTTATTAGATATTTTTATTAAAAACAATAAGGTAACAAGAATCAACTTGAAAAAAAACAATTTGCATTTATTTTAACCTCTTTAAACTAAAGTAAATCTGTTTTAATTAAGAAATCGACTATAATATTAATATTTTATTGCAGGCAAAATAAATATTAGAGACAGAGTTGATCTTATGTTTAAAATAGTCCTCAATGAGCATTGAACTACTTTTTTATAAAAGGTGACCACGCATTCAATTTCCATTATCAATAATACGGTTTTAAATTGTTTTACAAGCATTATTCAAGTGACTCATATCTGTTTGAAGTGGGGGATTTGTTTCGATAAAAACCTGCAAGATAAGCGAATTTGAAGAGAATCAGTTTAATATCCTCAATGCATAAGCACTCTAAAAATCCTTCACTGTTGTTCAATCAACGGCATTTAAAAGCTGATCGTTCTTGAAAAACCATCTGCCGGAAGCAAAAACCATAACGTTTCAAAGATAATAATGTTATTCATTGTTTTTTTTGATATTATTTATCCTTTTTTCCATCTTTTTCCTTAGCGATCTTTTCTATATTATTGAATTTATTATTTTTATTCTATAAATTCTTTTCCAAAAGATAACCTCTTATTATTATAACTATTTTAATATTATTTTAAAGAATATTTGACAATCTCCAAAGTTGAGATTAGATTTAAAGCTTTTATTAAAATATTAGTAAAAGTTAATCATGAAAATTTATTGGGGATCACATGTTTAAAAGAATTGCAATAACAACCATCTTGTTTTCTTTAATCGCAATATACAGTGCATCGGTCGCATTTGCGGAATTGGCTGTCAGACCTCTTTTGCCAAAAGGGAATTTGTCTAGTCCCGGTATATCGTGGGCGCCTTATGAAATGGAATCGGGGAAAAAGAGAGTCTATCTGGATATAGCATCTCATACCGGTTCATCAGAATCAAAGCTTTACAGTGATACGTATGAAGGTGACGTAGAATATGATTATACCGGCAAAAACATTGGAGTAGCACTTGATTTAAAATTGGATGCTGGATATTTGAGTTTTGGCTTCGAACAAGACAATGAAAAGAATGAAAGTACCAATTGGGGAAATCGTGATGAAGTAGACGGATATAAACGAACCTATGACTATGATACTAAAAAAATTGGTTTCAATTTTACCTATGATATTAATGAAGCTGCTACTGTTGGTTTTTTTATAGCAAATAGCAATATTACAATAAAAAGAACAGCAACAGTTACAAATGGTTATTATTTTAGTTCTAATGGGACACCTGAACTTTCAGGTGAGGCAAGTATTTCTTTAATGGAGTATGGTCTTTATTATCGACATGCAATTACGTCTGAAATAGCAGTTGGAGCATTATTATTACCTTCCGTTAATAAAAAAACAGATTATAATGGTGATTACTCCAATATTGAGACAGCAGCTGGATATGGAACAACTGTAAAGCTTGCAATTGGATATCAAACGGATGAATTTGCCACTGAATTCGAAATTCTTAATGAAGAGGAACAAGTGGATACACTTGATGGAAAAAGAACCGGATTTGGAATATCAGCTGAATATCTGGCGACAAAGAGCTTTTCTATTTCAGCCGGCATAAAAAAAGATGAAATTGCCGAGTTTGAAGATAATGGTTGGACATCACCTGCATGTGACATACAGACAACAAGAATGGGGGTTAACTATAAAACTGGGCAGATAACCATGTCAACGGATTTAACATCTTATGAATCAAAAGATGATGACGGTTCAGGCAAATACCAGGATTTCTCCATATCATTATTATACGATTTTTAATTCACTAGACTGAAATGATTTTTATATGAATCATTTCAGTTAACCAATATCTCTCAAAAAGAATTTCCTCACTTTGATACCACCATTATTCCACTCTCACTAATCCTTGAAAGAGGATGAAAATGGTTCCCCCAATAGGGGAATTTTTTCATGTGGACGAGATAGGTGCATCCAAAAGGGAAGTGAATCGCGAACTGGTCGCTTACATCTTCAAAAACAGCTTCATCAGACGTTGTTTATCTCGTGTATATGGTTGATATCGCATCGGAATGTCAATCCGCGTTGATTTGTTTAGAATTCCCTTCTGATGGGAAAATGCATCGAAGCTGTGCTTGCCATGATAGACTCCCATACCGCTTTCTCCAACCCCACCGAATGGAAGATTCAGATTGACCGCATGCATGATCACATCATTAATGGTGACACCTCCGGATACTGTTTTGGTTATTACCTCTTTTTGAAGTTTTTTATTTTCAGTAAACAGGTAAAGCCCCAACGGTTTCGGCTGGTTTCTGATATAGTCAATGACAGTGTCAATATGTTGAAAATCCATTATCGGCATAATGGGTCCGAATATCTCTTCCTGCATAAGCGGGGATTCTGGTGATACATTATCGATCACTGTCGGCGCTAAATAGCAATCTTCAACATCTACTTGTCCGCCGGCGACGATCGTACCGCTCTCAATTAATTTGGAAAGTCTGGCAGTATGGTCTTTATTGACAATCCGTGAGAATTGACTTTTTTGCGGATCATTGCCATACGCTTTCTGGAGGTTGTTTTTAACCGCTCGGATGAAGCGATCTTTTACATCCCGATGGACAAACAGATAATCAGGGGCCGTACATGTTTGCCCCGCATTCATGAATTTACCCCAGACGATTCGTTTAGCCGCCAGATCGATTTTTGCATCTCTATCAACAATACACGGATTTTTACCCCCCAGTTCCAGAATTACCGGAGTGAGATTTTTGGCTGCCGATTCCATAACCACTTTTCCAACAGTGGGACTGCCAGTATAAAAAATAAGATCAAAATCCGCCTGGAACAGCACAGCGTTCATCTCTCGATTACCTTGGAATAATGTGATATATTCAGGCGGAAAGGTTTCGGTAATCAGCTCTGACATCACGTGTGACGTATTCGGTGTTAACAGAGATGGTTTTAGGACGACCGTATTTCCTGCCGATATAGCCCCGATTAGAGGGATAAATGTCAGGTGGAACGGGTAATTCCAAGGAGATACGATTAAAACCTGCCCAAAGGGCTCCCGGTGTACGGCACTTTTGGCTTTAAAATGCAGGAAAGGAGTGCCAACTTTTTTAGGTTTGGCCCATTTTGTCAGATGTTTATGATGAATATCCAACTCTTCATAAAGCAGGCTAACCTCGGTCATCAAGAACTCAAATTCGGATTTCCGCAAGTCCTTAAAAACAGCCTTGGACAACGGGGCCTGGAACCGACGAATCGCTTGCCTGAGTTTTATTAACATCTCTTTGCGGAAATCCACATTTTTTGTTATGCCGGTCAAAAAATAATCTCTCTGTCTGCTAACAGCATCTTTTACATTTTGTTTCATTTTACCCACCTGTTCTTTATCCAATGCTTGAGTCAGCTATTGATAATAGTTAAGTCTTTATATAAAAATAAGTTTATCTTATTAATATTGCTATATATTAAAAACTATCAATATCACCCGCAAATACGGGAAAACGATACAAGTATCATGATTTTCTCACATTCTCATCTTCCCATCTTCGTTGTAACCTGATGGTCATGACAGTGTGTGATAACATCGTAAATGATTCTCTACAGTTTTCAGATAACACAATGCGCATGATTTGCATCGAGAAGCTTTTTGTTTTCCATCTTTAAAACGATTAACAATATCCGGTTCAATAACGAACGGTCTTGCCATGGAAATATAGTCGACTTGCTCGCCTTCGATAACCTGATTAATCGTGTCCATGTCTCTTATTCCACCGACTGCAATGACAGGGATGGACACCGCCTGTTTAATATTCCGGGCAGCTGAAAGGTTATAGTTAACAATCGGTTCCTTCTTCGGCATTAAACGAGGCACCAAAGGGACCATTATCCGTTTTAACAATCTATTCATATTTTTAAAATCAGGAACTGAATCCAGAATCTGATTAACCGGTATATCGTGTACCCTGATGGTACTGAAGCCGTCTTCCATCACGCCACAAGAAACCTCAATGGCGTCACACCCATTTTCTTCCAGAAGTTTCGCAATCCTGGCAGCCTCATCATTGTTCATACCGGACGGTCTGTGATCAAAACCGTTCAATTTCACCAGGAGCGGAAATGCTCCCACCCTTTTTCGGGCTTTTCGAAAAATCTCGGAAATAATTTGAGTTCGTTTTTCGGTATGACCTCCCCAGCGATCTTTCCTGGTATTCATATAGGGTGATAAAAATTGAGAGAGTAAAAAACCATGGGCACAGTGTAGCTGAACACCATCAAAACCAGCTTTTTGGGCTCTCTCTATGGCATTGACAAAACTTTCGATCATGGCTTGAATATCGATTTCTGTCATCATCCGGGGTTTACTCTTAAAATACATTTTGTCCCTGATGGAAGATGGAGCTATGGGAACATCCCCATTTAACGTTTTGCGATTGGTCTGTCGACCGGCATGGACCAATTGCATGATAATGGGAACCCCGAGTTGATGAATCCGACGAGTAATTTGGCTGTAATCTTCAATCAACTCATCCGTATCAATCATATTCATATTGCTCAATGCTTTACCGTTCTGTTGAATACCGACGATGCCGGTAATAATAGCACCGGCACCTCCCTTGGCCAGTTCCTGGTACAGTTCAACCAGGCCTTTTTGCGGCCGACCGTTATGATCTCCATAACCTTCATGGGTGGCAGAACGAATGATTCGGTTTTTCAGCTGTAAACTGCTTATATTGGATTCCTCAAAGATCATGTTCATTTATTTCCTTTCTTTGGATGTTATGAATCCGTTGTCGGTCGGTTCATCCCCCATGAGAGAAAAAACGCCGCCAATGCAATACCAACACCAATCAAAGTTGTGAAAACCGGCGAATTGGTTTCAGTATTCGCTTCCAGATATAACTGATTACCGACAAGGGGTAAGTAATGCACTAAGCAGATAATCAAGATAGCCCATCTTGACCAGGCCTCCCCTTTTCTAAATCCAAACAGCAGGATAAGTCCCATTGCAATGGAGGCTGTGGACATGCCAATGCCCGCCACTCTTTTGAAAACGGTTAGCATCGGTTTAAAAGACGAATCAAGTGCAGCCCAATCGGACACCCCCATGGCATTTAAATGATAAACCGTCAATTCAGGTGAACTGAGATACCTGAACGCAAATATGAATCCAAGGGCCATGACCAAAAGGTTCAGTATCAATGCTATACGAATTCGCAGTTTTGTTGTTTGTCTGTTATTTGGCATTCTTCATCTCCGATTAAATCAATTTTGAAGATCGATGATTTCAAGATTATTGTCATCCGAAACCAGCTGAAAAATAGGTGCATACCGAACCTGAAAAGGATTTTCCGAAATATTCAAATCAGAAAGGATTTGGGCCAATGGATGGTTCCCCAGCTTCAATGTTGCGCAAGATTCCATTGAATAAGCAATTTTAGATTGGTTCTTGTAGGTCAGCTTGTATACGTTTTCCTGATTATAGAGGTTTTTGTAAGATACGACCGTTGGCACGTCCCGATGCAATTCAAAAGTGTCTGGTTTAGGTGAAATCGTCAGCGAAAAGAACATTTCACCATCGTTTTCCACGATGCACTGACGCTGAGTTTCATTATCATCAAATTTAATATCACAAATGAATTTGTTATATCCCAGAAATTCATTTCCCAGGAGTTTTGCCATACGTGTCGTAACAGCGATATGGTGGATGTAATAGACCAGGTTCTCCACTTCTTCGTTAACAATCTGCTCCAAGGTGGGAGGAGTTGTCGACGCATCACCCATTACAGCTGGTACTACCACAAGAATCTCATTATATGGATTGACACCAATATCGGTTTCCGGATGATTTATCCTGATGGTCGGATATTCAATGGCCAAAAAGCCAATGACTGTCTGATCGTTGGGTAAAGCTGGAGGGATAAAGTGATTTTCGGGTATGAGTTTAAGAACTTTGGCCCGATCCGCAGTATAAAATGCCGCCATCATTATTCCGTCCTTTGCCACCAATGGCAGTGATACTTGTTCACCTGTGGTTGGAATAGCAACCCTTCTGCAAGTCACATTATCAAAAAGGTTTTCAAATTCGCTTTCAGTAATGATCATGATTCTTCTCCTAAAAAGTTTACATGTGATTAACTTGCTTAAATAGAGTAGACGGTTTATTGCCCATCCCTTATTAAAATAGACACCAGTATACGTTGACGCAATGGCACAGGATGAAAAGGATTGGCTTTGGACGAAAAAATAGAACTGAAAGGTAATTTGGAGAGTCCCCATTCGGGACCCAGGATGAGGATGATAAAGGGAATAATTCGGGTAAACTTTTATTCTGCCTGGTAGGCCGCCGCCAAGGTACGATAAGAGCTTGGCGTTGAATTGGTCCATCTTTTGAAACACCGATGGAAGACGCTGGGTTCTGAAAACCCCAAAATATAAGAAACTTCAGCAATGGTGATTTTCTGATCTTTCAGGTATTCCATAGCCAGGTCTTTCCTGATTTCATCCAGTAATTCACTGAAAGTTGTTCCTTCGTCTCGAAGTCTTAACTGAAGGGTTCGAGTACCGATTTTCAGATTTTTTGAAACCAAATCGATGCTGGGGACATCACCGTTGATTTGGTCTAGAATCGCCTGTTTCACTTTCTGGCTGTAAGATTCGTCGGTTAATTGTTTCTCTATGACGTTACATGTAAATTGTTCAAATAGAATTCTGAGATCCTTATTGGGTTGTAAAATTGGAGTTTTCAATACTTTTTTCTCAAAAACAAGACTGTTTTTATTGCTGTTAAATTGGAGCGGGCAACTAAAAACGCGTTGATACTCGGTGATATCATCGGGCTTTTTATGTCGAAAATGAACTTCTTTCAAAGGTTGCACCTTGCCGGTCAGAACTTTGCAGTATTTATATGTCCCCGCCAATCTGAAGTCTATGACTTGCCGATCAAGATCATGGTCTTTATTAGACATCGTCAGGTTCACCATAACCAGATCTTTTTCAGCCAATAGCTTAATACGATTACTCTCATCATATACTTTTTGATAGCGGCAGTATTTTTCGATCGCTTCCTGTAAGAAGGCACAATTCAAAAGCAGGTAGCCAAGAATATTCGATAAGCCGCCAAAAATTTCACCCGCATGCAAACCAAAAAATTTGTCGCCGGTCACCAATACGGCATTGTGCATGATATTGACCAGCTGGACATCAGTAATCTTGTTGTCGGGAGATTCCATGATGTCAGGAGATAATCCAACTGAAGAAAGAAAATCGCTAAAATCAAGTCCAAGATCTTCAAATGCCATTGAGATAGGGATGATCTTGGTAATGGTTATGGTGCTCATAGTTCCTATTTTCAAATGAATATTTCCGGTTCTCTTCGATCTTGAAAGTTTTTGCTTACCCAGTTGGCAACCTTATTAATCATTAAAAGAAAAGGGGGTAACAGTTAAGCTGCTATTTATAGTCAGGAATAACTGCAAACTATAACGAAAGACCAGCGAATAAATTGCTCAATTTTCTTTATAAACATCCTATTTAAAATAGAAAAGATAGTTATCCATGCCCAGATTGCGGAGACAACCCAGCTTAACTGTTACCACCTTGTTTCTAAAAAGAAAAGGGGTCAAAAAGGAAAAAGGGGGCATCCATTAAAGGGTATGTCAATAAAAAACACACTTCTTCCAGCAAAAAAATTATACTTTTTTTCGCGTTGACATTTGTACTTCAAACACAGCTCAAACTATACTATATCCACAATCTCGCACCTGTTATTTCATCGATCGTTATCTGGATTGTTTCTTCTTTTTTGAAGAACAATCTTTAGCAAATCAACGTTGTGATTCACAACAGTCATCCACCAGGCCATATCTTCATACCAAGAATTATTCATCAAAGAACAGGTGATCCAGGAGGATCTATTACAAGGAGATAGTAAACTGACAAAAGATATTGAAATAAATGAAGTTCTATACTACTTTGATATCAGTAAATGCTCGATCGAAAAAATAAAAGAAGCAACAGTTTCTGAAGTACTAAACGCTATGCCTGCTCATTTAATGCTGAATAAACGAAAATTAAACACCTCAATTTATAAAATTGTGACACAGTTAAAACGATTGAGTGAGTATGTCCCTAAAAATCCTTTGAGTTCAAATCTTTATTATTATAAAGCGAGACTTTCTCATGGAGTCGACACAGGTAAGTGGAGTAATCTTGCTCAAAACGGCTTTTGTTCTTATGAAATTACATGTGACCATGCCGATATTATCTCGGAAGGAGGAGCATCGCAAGTAGTGAGGACGCTTAATCCCGCTTTATCATCATAGATTTGATTTTCTTTAATACAAGAAGAGGTATATGACCCAATTTATCAATCTTACATCGCAAAATAATTCTTTGAGTCAAAATCGTTGTCAGGCTTATTTAAACGCTCTTCAACGAAAACATTTATTGCGTAATGGAAAAGCAGTATCGACTCATGACAAAAAAAAAGACTCATTATCCGTGTTACAGAAACTATGGGATAAAAGCAGGCTTTCTTTTCATTTCAGGGAAGAGAACGAAGTAATTGATATTTTGTATATCCCTTCTTTTGAAAGCAAGTCAGTTTTCTTCGAATCTTCTGAAGGATGGGAGGCTAATATTGTAAAAAAGCAAAAAAAGGCATTCCGTTATTCTAATGGTGCGATTTTTAGTTTACCGATAGAAAATAGTGAAGAAACTCTGGATGTTTTCATCACAGATTGGTCTCCCTTTCCTGCTGCTTGTCTTGTGGCGATCCATAAAGACCACCCGTTAAACGATACAGCCTCCCCTCGAAGTCAGAAGCCGAGATTTATCGGTAAATTTGTTCGAAACCCATTAACAGGGGATCTGCTCCCCATCTGGGTTGTAGATTGGGTAAAACCGGAATTTGGGACAGGAGCTGTTGTGATCAATCCGGCACATTCTCAAGTGGATCTACAATTTGCAAAAGAAATAGGACTACCCATTCGATTCTCTTTGATCGAAGAACAGATATCTCCTGATCCTCAAACATGGCCAAATCCTCCAATTGTAAAATCCGGTATGACTATTAAAACAGGAGGATTTGACCATTTAAGTGTTAATGAAGCCTCAACCGCCTATTTTAAAAGCCTTGAGGAAGGAAAATGGGCCAAGATGTCTACCGACCAGTATATCGGTTCTTTCAAAATCGCCTCATACACCCCTTGCGCAAATAGTCGAGGAAACGCTTTGATTTCTTACTCACATAAGCGATTTTTTGAGAAAAACGCTCCGGATCTTTCAGAAAATCCTCAAATTAAGAAAACATGTGAGCGAATCGAACTGAATGTTTCGAACTTACTGCACGATATAATGGCAATAGGCCAGGAAAATCAAGTAACCCTGGTAGTATCGAACGAAGAAATAAATTCAACGTTGGTTTTTGCACGTTTGTTATATTTTGATATCTATGACATTCCTTTAAAACCAAAGGCAAATTATGTCGTTCAAAGTGTTCAAGAAACAAATGCAGTTGGGGAAGCAGATGATGGAGTAATGGACTTCTCTTTACTAGTTGCTTCTCCAGTAAATCAAGTTGCTGTTTTAAAAAAACAATTGTTTGATAAAGTAGGTAAATTTAAAAAAGTGCATGAAACGT
This sequence comes from bacterium, assembly GCA_041556995.1. Classification (GTDB taxonomy): domain Bacteria; phylum SAR324; class SAR324; order XYD2-FULL-50-16; family XYD2-FULL-50-16; genus JAHJTV01. Next base: position 75,508 of record JBFFHJ010000005.1, read on the forward strand.
TTTTAGAGAATCATCGAATTCAACCTCTTGATCATACAACCCAATCCTTCTCTAAAATTGTAGTTCGATTAAAAGATTTGATTGAACTCAATGACTTTTATAATGCTTTCAATGAGTTGTATGTTTTACAGAAACAATTGAATTCTATTCCTCCTGAAAGTAGAGCAGAGCATGTTGATTTGTCTGCTTATTATCTTTTTGCCCATATCCTTTCTGATCAAGCGATTCCAAAGAATATTGATTTGGCTGAGACAGGCGCACAAATTGAATTTTAAAATGTTACGTTATTTATGAATATTTTTCTCTATATCATTATTGTTATTATCTGGGGATCAACATGGTTGGCGATTAAATATCAGCTAGGTATCGTTGAACCAACTCTCTCAATAGCCTATCGTTTTTTTCTCTCATCGATCCTTCTCTTTCTCTATTGTAAAGCATTAAAATTGAACTTAAGGTTCAATTGGAAAGAACACTTTTTCATGGCTTTACAGGGCATTTTTATATTTGGTTTTAATTTTTGGTTTCTCTATTATTCTGAAATATATGTCGTCAGTGGTCTTGTTGCAGTAGTGTTTTCAACCATAACGTTGATGAATATTCTTAATGGAACATTGTTTTTGAAGAAAGTGATTCGTTACAATGTAATGATTGGCGCTTTGATTGGAATTAGTGGGGTTGTCTTAATTTTTTATCAAGAATATCAAAAAGTTGAATTCTCAAAAGATTTTTTTTGGGGGATGATTCTTGCGTTTTTAGGAACATTTTCCGCTTCATTGGGAAGCATTATTTCAGCGAGGAATCAGCAACACAGATTACCTGTTTTACAGACAAATGTGTATGCAATGGGATATGGAGCGATTATGACAATGATCGCTCATTTGATTTTAAACAACGCAACCTTGACATTCGATTATAGCTTACAATACATCTCTTCTCTCCTTTATCTATCAATTTTTGGGTCAATTATTGCGTTCGGTGCATACTTAACGTTGCTGGGAAGAATTGGTGCCGATAAAGCGGCTTATAGCACCGTTGTATTTCCTATTGTCTCCTTGGGGCTTTCATCTATCTTTGAAAATTTTGAATTTAGTATTATCACGATTGTTGGAATCGGAATTATTTTACTGGGAAATGTCATTGTGCTGACAAAAACTGATGTTTTCAGCAGTTCTTTTCTCATAAAAAAACTCCGCTGGTGAATATCCCTCAAAAATAATTTCTCCACTTTGATGACCACCATTATTCCACTCTCATCAAAGTGTAACATCTGTAATATTCTTTAGACACCCCTTTTGTACAGTTATAACCCGCCAGTTCATTTATATTACCAATAATTTCAGATTAATCGTCGGGCAACTGTAACGTCAAAATGTTACACAATCAAAAAAAACATACCTGCAAGCAATACTATTTTAAAATAAAGTTCCATTATATCAGCATGTTAAAATTTAATGATTCTATCATTTAAAATGGCATCGACCTTGCGACAAATCCCAGAAGTTTAGTTCACAAAATTACAATAACAATCAATAGGTTATAAATATGCCGACAAAAGGGGCAGGTATATCCCCAAAAGATATTAATAACAGTGATGAACTTGAAGCTGTATATGCAAATACTATTAAGGTTGGCTTTAATGCTTATGAGTTTGTGCTCGATTTTGGTCAGCATTTTGACGATAAAAGCGAGGAACATTTTCATACTCGGATCGTAACAACCCCAAAATATGTAGAAAATTTCATCGAAATATTAGGTCAGTCTCTTTTAAAATTTATGGAGTCAAATTAAACGTCAGGTCATTGATCTGCTTTTTCGTATGACATACTCAACAGCCTTAAATGAAAGTGTGGCATCCTCATCTGATGAATATCTGCAAGATGTTTGTTTTAATGAATTTTCTTGCCTTTCTGATGAGTTATTTCTTCTCGATCTTAAAATATTACGGCACTTGGAAGTAGAAGAGCGTTTTGGAAATGCTGATGAAAACACCGCCGGTTTTTTTGTAACAGAAGAGGAAGTTCGAGCATCATTGAAGACAGACATAAAATCACGGGAGCATCTGTCATCCCCGAAACAGGAAGATACTCTAAACAATAAGATTAAAGAACTTGAAGCCAATTTATTGGAGAAAGGATCTAGCCGGGAAACATTGACTGTTTTTCCCTTACAAATGATAAGTGAAAAGATCAGCTTGGATCGATTTGAGATTGATGTTCTCGTCATGGCTTTGGCGCTGGAAATTGATAAAAAATATGAACGGATTTTTGCGTATTTTAACGATGATCTGAATAAAAAAGCGCCGTCGATAGATTTAGCTTTGAGTGCTCTTGGCACATATGGTGAGAAAACATTGTCTGTTCACAAATACTTTTCGGAACAAGCCCCGCTTCGTGCCTACAACTTGATATATTTTGTGAATAATCACGATGAGGAAGGATTTTTGTCAACCAGGTTCAGAGTTGATGAAGGGATTAAAAATTTCATATTTGGAGTTGATATCATTCATCCTTTATTAAGGAGGATGGTGAAGTATGATTATCCTCTGACTGTTAATCAACTGTCGGGAAGCAAGGCCAAGGCAAAAAACGAGATTCGTAAAATCCTTGCCGATAGCTATTCACGTGAGCCCAGTGGATTAATATTCTGGCTTTATGGAAAATCAGGTGCAGAAAAAAAATCTGTTGTAACAGCATTATGTTGTGAATTGGAAATTCCTCTTTTTACAGTAAATATAGAAAGTATTTTGTCTGATTCGGATGTAGCGGAAACAATAAAACTATTGTTTCGTGATGCCGTATTAAATTCGGCGACACTTTTTTTGCAGGGAGGAAATCTATTTTCTCAGGATGATGAAAGAATAAGGTCATTAAAAAGGCTTTTTTTTAGAGCAATCACCGATTTCACCTGGTTTGTATTTATTGATGCCCGAAATTTCTGGGCTCCGGAAAATCATGACTCTTTTTTATACTGGTGTCCGATTGAAGTGAAAACCCCTACCTTTTTTGAGAGAAGACATGTCTGGGCAGATTTATTACAACAAACAGCTGTCGATCCTGCTCATATAGATGCAGTGGCCGGTCGGTTTGCTTTCAATGAAGATCAAATTGCCAAGGCGGTCGATTATTTGAACCTTAAATACAATAATTCTACAATAAACTTGGATACGCTTATTCAGGCATGCAGCTTTCAGTCTCCTGAGAATCTTCCCAGTTTTACCAAAAAGGTCACTCTTCACTACAAATGGGATGATCTGGTTTTGTCCAAAGACAAACTACAGCATTTAAAAGAGATTTGTGGATACTTAAAATACAAACATCAAGTTTATTTTGACTGGGGTTTTGATAAAAAGCTTTCTCTGGGCAAAGGTCTCAATATCTTGTTCACTGGTCCCTCTGGCACCGGTAAGACAATGACCGCCGAAATTTTAGCTGATGAGCTGAAACTGGATCTCTATAAAACCGACCTTTCGTCAATCGTCAGCAAATATATTGGTGAGACCGAGAAAAATCTTGAAAAAATATTTGATGCAACCTCAGCAGGAAATGCCATCTTGTTTTTTGATGAAGCGGATGCCCTGTTTGGCAAGCGTAGTGAGGTCAAGGATGCCCATGATCGTTATGCAAATATTGAAACAAATTATTTATTGCAAAGAATAGAGGAACATAACGGCGTAGTCATCCTGTCAACAAATCTTGGAAAAAACATGGATGATGCTTTCCTGCGGCGTATGCAGTTTACTGTGGAATTCCCTTTTCCGGATGAGAAGCACAGGGAATTAATCTGGCAGAAAATGTATCCGGCCGACACCCCTGTTTCCGGAGAGATAAATTATCGTTTTTTATCTAAGAAGCTCAACATCTCAGGCGGCAATATCAAAAATATAGCCTTGGCCAGTGCTTTTCTGGCAGCTGAAAGAGATAAATGTGTTGAGATGAAACACATCCTTTTTGCAGCCAGAAGAGAATATGAAAAACTCGGCAAAGCTTTTGTAAAATCCGATTTTGTACCTTATGAGGAAACGTTTGAAGAGTGGAGCATCTGATGGCAAATGTGGTCGTCCTTCGTGACATACGTAATACCCTGAAACAACTTATCAAAGAAAATATTGATGATTTGAGTGATGAAGGGGCGGTGATATTTGATTCCCCGGGAGACATAGATAACTCAACTACTACCCGGCTGACAGCGTTTCTGTACCATATCATAGAGAACACTCATATGCGGAATACTCAACCTACGTATCCCGGTTATACACAGAAACAGTATTCTCCCCTGACACTTGATCTGTATTTTTTGTTTGTTCCCTATGCCCAGGATCGTGAGAAGGAAATCATTGTTTTGGAACAACTCATGCGGACCTTTCATGACAATGCAGTATTACGGGGAGACATTTTACAGGGTGGATTGAGCCTGAGCGGTAACGATGAAATCCGAATTGAGCCTCATACCCTTTCGCTGGATGATTTAAATAAGCTCTGGTCTACGTTCCCTAATAAGGCTCTAAAGCTTTCTAAATCATACATAATAACACCGGTACATATTCCGTCTGAAGTTATTGAAGATGTTTCAAGAGGGGCAGAAACGATTATTACTTCTTCCCAGATAGATTATCCATAAGGTTTCTCATGCGGAAAACAAAACTGTTATTTGCCGTACAACCCAAAGACGCCTTTAGTCCCAATAGTAAAGTCGTAGGCAACTGCGTTGTAAAGATTAACGAGGGGGAAGTCAAGTTTATTAAGAACAGATCTGGATTTTATTGTGTCACTAACATGCCGGCGGGTGAATATCAGATTGCCATCAGCAATAAGTTTTATTGTAATCAAACAATTGTAATACAAACAGGTGATTTGGACCCTCTATTTCCTGCAATTGATTTGGAATTGGAACCTAATCTTCTCTACGCCTATCCCAAAGGCACAACACTTTTGCGGGGAAGAGTCCTGGATAGTAGTGACGTGGCAATCGTTGGTGTTGTCGTGAATGTAAAAGATAGTGAAAAAGAATTTATTACTGATGAATTGGGACGGTTTATTTTTTATTTTAAGGAGATGGAGAATGAGCAAGAGAATGTTGAGGTGATCTTGAAAAAACCCGGTTTTCAGGAAAAAGAAGTTGTATTTGAGATTATCAGGGGTAATGTGAATAAACTGAATGTTTATTTAGAGCCTGAATGAATAGGCCATTAATTAACCAACCCATAAAGGAGGCAATGAAATGGGAGATATTAAAAATTATCTGAACCAGAAAGTGGATATTTATATCGGTAAACAATTGGTATCGATTGGCTCCAGAAGTACATTTAAAGCTACTGATAAAGATATTCAATCATCTCCACAGCTCCAGGAACTGCTTGCCCGAAAGGCCTTCAGAAAACTGGAAGCCGCATCGAGCAAAGTAACAAATGTTTCAGAAGGAAAAAAAGATTTAGAACCCAAAAAAAAGTCCAAATAAACAGGCTTAAATAACAGGAGGAATGCCATGGCAGAATATTTATCACCTGCAGTTTATGTGGAAGAGGTGTCATCGGGGACCAAACCTATTGCAGGCGTTGGTACGTCAACAGGAGCTTTTGTCGGAATCACCGAAAAAGGTCCTGTTAATGAAGCCACGTTGATTACCAATTGGACGCAGTTTGTACAGACTTTCGGCACGTTTATTACCAATGGATACCTGGCTTATAGTGTATTTCAGTTTTTCAATGAAGGCGGTACGAAATGTTATGTCGTCAGGGTTGTTTCCGACGAGGCTACGGCAGCAATTACGGATAACTTGAAGGACTCCACCGGTGGTGATGCATTAGGTGTTGAAGCCCTGACAGCCGGAAGACATGGAAATAGTGTTTCGGTTGTGATAGCAGATGCAACTGATGAAAATGCAAACCACTTTAATCTTATTGTCAGAAACAATGAAATGTCGGGAGATGCAATGGCAGATGTCGTCAAAGAGACATTTGAAAACCTGACCATGTTGGAAACTGATGTTGACAGCAACCCCAACCCAAATCATGTAGAAACGATCATAAACGGCACCTCAGTCTGGATTACTGTCAATGATCTGGATTCCGATCTGCGTCCGGTAAACGGGACCTTTGTGCTTGAAGGCGGAGAAGATAATATGGAAGATGCTGATTTTATCGGAGATGAGGCTTTAAAAAGCGGTCTACATGCTTTTGATACGGTGGATGACATCAATATTGTGGCCATCCCGGATAAAGCCGGTGATCGGGAAGTAATTATCCAGGCAATGACGTACTGTGAAAACAGGGCCGACTGTTTTTTTGTGGCTGATTGTGGAATGGCAATGACTCCCACAGTAGTTCGGGATTTTAAACAGGCAACCGGCACCTGGGCAGGAGAAAATGCGTTCAATTCAACCTTTGGCGCACTTTATTATCCATGGATTAAAGCATCTGATCCACTTACCGGCAGTACCAAGTTGACTCCACCTTCAGGTGCCATTGTAGGCACCTATTCCAATTCCGATGTTACCCGGGGAGTTCATAAAGCTCCGGCCGGTACTACGGAAGGTTACCTGAACTCGGCAATGGGGATTGAAAAGATTGTAACCAAAGGTGAGCATGACATATTAAATCCAAATGGCATCAACGTTATACGGTCATTCCCCGGAATTGGTATTTGTGTTTGGGGAGCAAGAACTGTTTCAACCAATGCAGAGTGGCGTTATGTTAATGTCAGACGGCTTTTCCTTTTTATCGAGGAATCCATAGATGAGGGAACACAGTGGGTTGTTTTTGAGCCCAACGATCCTGGCCTTTGGGGATCTGTTAAGAGAAACATTACCGCCTTTTTAACAATGGTTTGGAGGAGCGGTGCCCTCTTCGGGAGTACCCCGGACGAGGCATTTTTTGTCAAGGTGGATGAGGAAAACAATCCTTCGGAAGTGAGGGATGCCGGGCAGTTAATTATAGAAGTCGGTGTCGCACCGGTAAAACCTGCTGAATTTGTCATTATCAGGATTCAGCAAAAAACATTACTTAAATAACAAACCTGTACCTTCAGAAAGGAGTAAAAAATGGCTGACAGAGTAGATCCATATCGTAATTTTCGATTTAGAGTAGAGGTTGACGGCATATTATCGGCTGCTTTTTCAGAAGCAACTGTCCCTGATACGACAACCGATGCTGTTGACTATCGTGAAGGAACCGATCCCACTCATCAAAGAAAACTTTCCGGCCTCACCAAGTTCGGCAATATAACCTTGAAAAAGGGAATAACCACCGATCTGGATTTATATAAATGGCACAAAAGTGTTGAAGAAACCGGGGCCTTAAATGCACGGCAAAATATCTCTTTAATTCTGGTGGATGAAGAAGGTAAAGATGCGTCGAGATGGGATATTGTCCAGGCCTGGCCGACAAAATATGATCCTTCCGATTTCAGTGCCAAGGGCAATGAAGTGCTTATAGAAACCCTGGAAATCGTTCATGAAGGTATTACAAGGGTAACATAATAAGGAGAAATCAAAATGGCGGTTTTACAAACTGAACATGAATTTACACTTCCTTTGGGATACCCGGATGAGGGAGGCACACTCCATAAAACAGGGACAATGCGGCTGGCAACAGCGGCAGATGAAGTACTACCCCAAAAAGATCCAAGAGTGCAACAGAATCCGGCTTATCTTTCCATCATTTTACTCTCCAGGGTGATTACCAGGCTGGGTGATGTTCAATCCATTAATCCCAAGGTTGTTGAAAACCTGTTTGCCGCTGATCTGAACTATCTCCAGGAGATGTATAACCGTATCAATTTTAACGGGAATAACATGATCAAGGCGGTCTGCCCGAAATGTGAGAACGTTTTTGAAATGGAGATGGAGACTTCGGGGGAATCATAGGCTACCCCCATAATCGTATTTATGAGGAGGTAGCCTTTCTCGCATACCACTTTCATTGGGATTACGAAACACTTTTAAATTTGGAACATCAGGAAAGGCAAAAGTGGTGTGATGAGGTAAGCAGCATTAATAAAAAAATCGGTTCGGAAGATCAGGGTGTTTCGCTGGCGTCCAATTAAGAAGGAAGCATAAATGGCTGATAAAAACGTGTATGAAAATTTTGATCCCTATTTAAACTTTCGATTTCGTGTCGAGCTCGGCGGAGTGATCTCCGGTGGCTTTAGCGATGTAAGTGGTCTGAGCGTGGAAACGGAAGTGGAAACCCGCAAAGAAGGAGGTGAAAACACTTTTGAATATAAGCTTCCTAAAACCACCAAATATCAAAACTTAACACTAAAACGAGGTCTTTCTGATGACAGCCTCTGGGATTGGTATAATAAAGTCATCTATGGAACGATCGAGCGTAGGGACATTAGCGTATGCCTTCTTGATGAAGTGGGAGAGGAGGTCAAACGCTGGAATTTCCAAGGCGCCTATCCGGTGAAATGGGAAGGGGCATCATTGAATGCAAAAAGTGCAAGTATTGCAGTTGAATCTATTATTCTTGTCCACCACGGTATGCAAAAATGAAACATGCATTAAGAGGTGTTCAATGATTAAGAATTGATAACAGGGAAAAAATGAGTAAAAAAGGTATTTCCAGGAATAAGCATTTGAAACTAACGGCAGAGCTACATACTTCCGGTGAATTGCGCATTCCTGCACATTGTTTTTACGAAGATATCCTGGCCAGACACCGTATTACCGTAAGGGTACTGCTAAGCCCCATTTTGTACTATTTGTATTTAAAACGATTTGCTAGCCAAAATGAAAGAAGCACACTTCAGAAGGTATTTTTTGAAAATCACACGGTAATTCGTGATAAAGCACAGATATTGTTCCAAATAAAGAAGTTTTTGAACCCCCTGATTCAATTTACCAATAATATATCTCAACTTCGACGGATCAGAACATCATATCCTGTTTCCAATTCCTGTTTTCCAGAAAATGGAAAACGGTTTGAAACCAGACAAATAACCCTTTCAGAACACAAGTTCAAAGATCCCGATAGACAGTGCCAATCTAAACATACCGATGACAATCGGCTTCTCCCGACAGTCACCGGCAATGCGTTCAATGAAAGGTTTTTAAAATCTTTTATTGAAAGAAATTTGTTTAGATACTACAAATGGAAACAGTATAATATCCATGGAATGCATGACAATCGGCAATCATTTTGTTACTTGATACAAAAATTTAACTCTAATGAAAATGCTTTAAAATCAGGAATATATCACATATTTCAAGATGCCGATGAATCGTGCCAAAGTCAAGATGCTCCATTAGCAACTCAAACAGCACATACGATAAATCAGCAGATTAGAAACTTATATTTAAATCAGGAAACACTACAGGCAGGAAAAACATCAGCATTTTGTGGTAAAACCAGTCCCCGGATATATACTGGATCTGATTTGTTAAAGCGAATTTTTGGCCTGCCAGAACCGACGTCAGGCGGTTTATCTGAAATGGTTTCAAATTCCCGTTGGCCGGTTTCCTGGCAGAAGAAATCTGCAAAAGGAACGATAGAACAAAGCAAAACTCAATATTTACGAAGATTGGGTCAAAGAACAAAAACTGATCCAGAAGTTCCTGAAACGTTTTGCATAAATCAGCAGATCAAGACTATATTCTTATATAAAGGACAGAAAAAAATAGAAGAAAAACCATTGAATACCGCCTCTATGGTCCGCCCCACTTCCCTGACGTTTTTCGAATCTGGTTTACCAAGGCAGGTTCCAAAATTCCCGTTAAGCACAGTAATACAATACCGAGCGCATGTAACGCAGGTAAACTTTTCTGCAAAGCATCCGTTTTTAGATTATCCAAATTACCGGAGACACGAACAGGGAATGTTTCACAGGAGAAGCAAAAAGAGCAAAAGCGTATTCACTGGTATGGTTCCGATAGGGGGCAAAGTAAAAGGCAAAAGGTATAATCCTCACAGTAATCTGTATGCGCCAGACCAACCGCAAATACAATCTGGTTTTGGGGGAGGTGGGGCAACAGTTTTAATGTCCCTGCCTTTAAATAAGCTATTGAAAAGGCGTGGGAACTATCACATCGATCCGGGACGTGTAAGAACAGAAAAAACCTTTGTTCATAAAACGTCCTTTAAAAAAGGGGAGAGGGAACAATCGATTTTTGGAGGTAGTGAGACAACTATCTTAAAGTCCCGATCGGCAAAAAAGGTTTTGAAAAGGCATAGTGTCCAAAATGTTATCCGCAGGATTGAAAAAACAAACAAAACTGCTGAATTTCAAATGTCTTTAGATAAAAGGGATAGCAATCATGTATGGAACCAAAATTGGTTTCAGGCCGGTACTTTGGGCGTTAATTCTCAGCATTTCATCAATGTTTCCAACCACTATTTTCACACAGATAAACAAATCGGTCAGACATCACATGCCAGGGGCGTTGCCCATAGAACCCATTCCATCAACTCCCTGTCTACCAGCCTTTTTGCACAATACTCTTCTATAATTCAGAAAAGCCACTATCAGGAGGCTCCATTTTTTTTGATACCTCAGATACGTGGCAATATCTCAAAAAAGGCTATAAAAAAAACGCATCAACTTGATTTTACAAAACAAAAAAACAAATGGATACCGACAAATACCCTGGTTCATAAGAAGCTGCAAAGTAAGGTGTTTGAGCAGACAAAAGTGAGAGATCACAACACAAGTGCGGAAAATGACAACTTCCCACCTTTGTCGTTTCCCGACAACCGGGTTCACAGTAATATAGTAGAGCAAGTGCAAGATAATAATACGGCGTCACTGCAAACAGAAATTGCGTTTAGCAAAGAGATCGGGGAAAAAATGGTACATGACTATTTTCAGAAAGAGCCTCACCATACTATTAATCTGGTGGCGGATAAAGTATACGACCTGCTCGAAAAAAGAATTTTTATTGAGCAGGATAGAAGAGGGTGGATCTAATGGCTGAAAAAGCGGAAATACATCTTCTTGATAAAGAAGGGAAAAAGCAGGCCGGGAAAAAACCGATAAAGGTGATGTATAATCCAACGAGTTATACTTTTGCCGAAGAATCAGAAATCAAGAAAACGAAATCGGGCAAGCTTCAATTTAAGAAGATGAGCAGAAGCCCATTAACCGTGACACTTTTTTTTGACACATATGAAGAAGACAGTGATGTCAGGGAAGAAACCAGTAAAATTGCCAATTTACTGAAACCGGCCGTCAGTGGAAAAGAAAAAAACCGGCCCAATATCTGTCTTTTTGCCTGGGGTGGATTTACCTATAAAGGAGTTATTACCAAGGTTGACCAGAAATTTATTCTTTTTAATACAAACGGCGTCCCGGTCAGGGCTGATTTGACAGTAACCTTTACATCTTTTGAATCGCAGGAAGATTTAAAAAAACAATTAGGACTGGAAGCCTGTCGAAAACTCTGGACAGTTAAACCCGGCGACCGGTTGGATCTTATTGCACATTCTGCTCTTCTGGATGTAAACCAATGGCGTAAAATTGCAGAGGTCAATGACATATTGGACCCTCTCTCTTTCCCCCAGGAAAATGATATAGGAAACACCATAATTATTCCTGATCTTTACTGATATTTACCTGCTGAGAGCAACGGTATGGCGGAAGAATCACAAATAAACGGAGGGACCGTAAGAATTTCCTTAAATGGTTCGGAAATGTCCCAGGATTTATTCCAATCGGTGGAAAGGGTTATGGTGGAGGATGAAATTAATCTCCCCTCCATGTTTATAATTACCTTTAACACAATTAATTTTGAGGATGAATCATTCCAGGGGCTTGATTTGGAAACATTTAAGCTGGGTGATGAAATAAAGATTTTTATGGGTATGGACAAAACTGAAGAAATGATGGTGGGGGAAATCACCGCTTTGGAACCGACGTTTGGCGTTAAAACGTCGATGGAAATCAGGGGATTTGATCGTCTTCATAAACTCAGGTTCGGTAGGTTCAGACGCTCGTTTTTGGAAATGAAGGATAGCGATATTGCTTCGTCAGTTGTATCTGATGTTGGACTATCACCAGATGTAGAGGACACCGGGACGACCCATGCCTATCTTTTTCAGAATAACCAGACAAACTATGAATTTCTCTATTCGCGTGCAAAACGTATCGACTATGAAATGACAGTGCAAGATAAAACATTCCTGTTCAAACCATCGCAGGAAGACAAGGCGCACGAAATTACCCTGGAAAACGGTATTGACCTGGAAAGTTTCACCACTCGCCTTCGCGTAATCACCGAAGGAAGTGAGGTCGAGGTCCGGGGATGGGACATCAATAATAAAGAAGAAATCAGCTCAACTACAGGAGCCGGAAGCGAACGCTCCAAGATGGGAGGTGGTGAATCGGGCTTTGAATTATCTGAAGCAGTATTCCCATCTCCCATTGCCATTGTGGATTATGCAGTAGTTGATACTACAGATGCTGAAAATATAGGTAAAGCAAAATACAACAGTATGATCAAACAATTTATGACCGGCAACGGCAAAATCCCTGGAAATCCACTTGTCCGAGCCGGAAAGACCATCGAAATAAAGGGCATTGGAGAAAAATTCAGTGGTGTTTATTATGTAACCTCCTCCAGACACTCATTTACTATGGGCGGCAGTTACATCACAAGTTTTAAAGTGAAGAGGACCGGCATATGAATCTGGTAGAGATGTTCAAACAAACCGAAAAAAGAGAACAGACGATTCTGGGAGTTGTCACTGGTATTGTTACAAATAATGAAGACCCGGACGGTCTTGGCCGGGTAAAGGTGAAACTTCCCCGGATCAGCGGTGAAGATGAGTCCAATTGGGCCAGGATTGTCTCGTTTATGGCTGGATCGGACAGGGGAGCCTTTTTTCTCCCGGAGGTTGAAGATGAAGTGTTAGTAGCTTTCGAGTACGGAGATATCAGCAGACCGTATGTAATCGGCTCTTTATGGAATGGTGTAGATAAGCCTCCTGCCGACAATGCTGATGGTGAAAATAATATTCGGGTCATCAAATCCAGAAGTGGCCATATCGTCAGGTTCGATGATAAGGACGGGAAAGAGAAAATTGAAATCATCGACAAATCGGAAAACAACTTAATCACCATCGATACGGCGGAAAATAAAATCACCATTGCATCGGATCAGGATATTGAAATCCTGGCACCCAACGGTAAAGTGTTAATCGATGCTAATGAACTGGAACTAAAATCCGCCAGTGATTCCATAATAGAATCAGGCGGCAATCTGGATATGGAAGCATCAGGAGAACTGAATGCCAAAGGTTCAACCATAAATTTGAATTAGAAGGTGTTATTACAACGGTAAGCTTTAGAAAAATCCTTTGCCATGCTTCCTCAGGAAGGCAGATGGCAGAGCTTAGCCAAATGACATTGGACCTTGCATGTCCACTAAAGGATTCTAAATAATACAAAATCGGGAGATCAAAAAAATGGGACAACCGGCAGCAAAAGAAGGTGATCAGGTTTTAGCAACAGATACTCATATCATTATGATTCCATCACCGGGAGGACCTGTGCCCACTCCATTACCACACCCGTTTGTTGGAATGATAGACGGTGGTTTGAGCAGCAATGTTAATATCATGGGGATGGCAGCAGCGACGGTGGATTCGACCGCTACGAATACACCTTCCCATATACCCCAGGGTGGACCTTTCCAAAGTCCTCCTTCCAATAAAGGAACTATTAAAATGGGGAGTGGGACAGTTAAAATTAACGGCAAGGATGCAGCCCGAAACGGTGATATGGCTGAAACCTGCAATGATCCTACTGATGCGCCTGTTGGACAGGTAATCGCCGTCGGTACGGTAATGATAGGTGGATAAATGACACAAATAGCTGATTTTTTAGGACGTGGGTGGAAATACCCGATTACATCAAATAATAATAGTATTTCATTATCTGAAGGCATTGATAATATTAGCGAATCCATCATGTTGATTCTTGGCACCTCAAAAGGGGAACGAATAATGCGGCCTGATTTTGGCTGCAATATTAACGATCTTGTTTTTGAGGTGAATAATACCGCAACGACAACCATGATTTCCTACCATGTTGAGGAAGCACTTACCAGGTGGGAACCCAGAATAAATATTCTGGGAGTAGATGTATCAACGGATGAGGAGGAACGAAATAAGCTACTCATTAACATCGAATATGAAGTAAAAAGCTCCAACAGCAAGGCAAATCTGGTTTATCCTTTTTATCTTGAAGGCAAAGAATGAGCAATACGACACCTCAAATAGATCTCAGAACACAGAAAGAACTGGCGGAACAAATCCGTATGTCGCTGGTACAGTATTGTCCTGATATTTGGAGTGAGATAAACCAGATCGCTTCGGACCAATGGTCGGATATTTCGGTCCAGATATATGCGCGATTAATGGAAGTGATTATCAAACATATTAACAGGGTTCCTGATAAAAATTTTCTTGCATTTTTAGATACTCTGGGAGTTGGTCCATTGCCACCGAAACCGGCAAAAACAGCCCTTTCCTTTGCGCTTGCCAAAGGTGCGCCCTCATATGTAAAAGTGCCTGCTGGAACCCAGATCGCTGCTGAAGAAAGCGCAGATGGAAAGCCCATAATTTTTGAAACCACTAAAGATCTTGATGTAATCCAGGCTAAACCGATCAGGGTGGTGAGTGTTATTCCATCTGAAGATAAATGGCGCAATCACTCATCTGTTCTTTTGGATGAAGGACAGGATGGGATTGAACTGCTGTTATCCAGTACCGAGCTCATAAAACATAGGATTTATTTCAGCCACAGTGAGCAGTTTGCATTTGAGGAAAACAAACATGTCACACTCAAAACGGTTATCGATATAAGCTCAACTGTTGAAGATGTTGTAATAGGAGAGAGCATTTCTACCTTATCAACCACCTTTCCTCCCAAAAAAGGCAATGTTCGCTGGTATACCTATTCGCAGGAATCCGAGGAACCGGTTGAATTGACTGTTGCTCCAAATACCAACCCCCTGGTTGCCGATTTGTTACAAAGTGGGGATATCTATTTTGAAAATGTACCACCGATTCTGGAAAAAGACATAACAGGCTATTTAGAACAGCGTGGTGAGGAATTAAGCCGGACCGGCAGATGGATTTTTGCGGAATTAACTGTACCTGTCAACGAGGTAACAGTTTCAAACCTGCAATCAGTTAATTGTCTTGTCATAGATATCGAAGCGGATAAGAAATACTATCCCGAACTGGCATTCAGCAACAAAACGTCTCTTGATGTCACCAAGGATTTTTATCCTTTTGGAGAACGCCCCAAATACAACGATACTTTTTATTTGGCATCCCAGCAGGTCTTCGCAAAACACGGTGCGGAAATAACTATCGAAATAACCTTCACCAGTGTCGGTGTGCCGTCGGACCTGAATACAATCAATTTAACCTGGGAATATTGGGACGGTACAGTCTGGCAGGTCATACCGGATCTAACCGATAATTCAGTCCATTTTACCGTCGGAACCACCAGAGAGGTTACCTTTACCTGTCCACAAATTAAGAGCATGGAAATCAATGGTGAGAACAATGTCTGGATTCGGGTTAGATTAACTGGAGGTGATTACGGAAAGGATGTGCAATATGCCGCCAAAGAAATTCCATTTAGTCAGAATGGAGATGATATTTTATTAACAGTATGGTCGTTGGAATCTGACGAAACATTTGCCCCGCCTTTGCTCCAAAAGATAACATTCGCTTATAGCCCCGATGATCAGGGGAAAAAAATCGAGGATATTTTAACATATAACAATTTTTTTTATCAGGATCACTCCAAAAATACAGATGACTTAATCCCCTTTCAATCGGGTCAGGATGGGGATGTATCATCTGTGTATTTTGGATTTGATAAAAACGTGTCAAATCTGCCGATAAACCTTTTTTTCCCACTCATAACAGAAGTTTACGCTGCACCCGGCTCGGATAAAGTGATCGAGCCTCCCCGTTTAAAATGGGAATATTGGGATGGTACTAATTGGTCTCCACTGGGAGTGGAGGATGAAACAAAAGAACTTACCAGGCGTGGAATTGTGTCTATGCTGTTACCGGAAAGCAGCAGTCAGTGCGCTTGCTTTGATGAGATGTTTTATTGGGTTCGAGCAGGTCTGGAATATGGAGAATATGTTGAAGAGCCCCGACTGAAGGGCATATATGCCAATGTGGTTTGGGCGCAAAATAAAGTGACCGTCAATGAAGAATTGCTAGGATCAGGCAATGGCACTCCGGGTCAACAGCTTAAATTTTCAAATTTTCCAATATTGCCCGGGCAGCAATTATATGTTCGGGAGTCAGAAATCACCGCAGAAGAGAAACAGAAAATTGAATCGGAAGAAGGTTCGGACGCATTCCTGGCCGCTAGTAAAGACTCAAACATCAGTGAAACCTGGGTACGCTGGCATGAAGTAAACCATTTCTGGTTTTCAGGTCCTCATAGCAGGCATTATCTGTTGGATAGAAAAACCGGAACCATCATCTTCGGTGATGGGGAAAAGGGTATGATCCCGCAGGCCGGTAGAAATAATATCAAAGCTCTACCTTACATGTACGGCGGAGGCTCGCGCGGTAATGTTAAAAAAAATCTGCTGACAAAAATGAGGAAGGCTGTGCCTTACGTAGATTCCGTCATTAACCCGGTGGATGCTGAGGGTGGGTCTGATGTGGAAAACCTTGACCAGATCAGGATTCGTGGTCCGCGTTCGTTACGACATCGCAATAAGGCCGTTACATTGACCGACTACGAGTGGCTTATCCAGGAGGCGTCAACAAAGATAGCCAGGGTTAAAGGGCTTTCTGTTACCAATCCCCAAAAACAATTTAAGCCGGGATGGGTAACCATGATGGTCGTGCCATATAGTTCGGATGTTAAACCGTTGCCCTCAGCCGAGTTGATCAGCGAAGTATCTGCCTATCTATCTCAAAAAGCTCCATCCTGCTTAACTGATCAAGTACCATTACAGCAAATCAACCTTATTCCACCAAACTATCTGCGGGTGGATGTGGTAGCAAAAGTGGCGGTCAAATCAATCAGCGATGCAAAGGAAGTTGAGAATCTTGGCTTTAAAAAACTCATGCAGTTTTTTCATCCCCTGGAAGGAGGCGCTGACGGGAAGGGATGGGAATTCGGCAGAGATGTTTATAAATCAGAAATTTACGAGACACTGGAAGAGATTGAAAAGGTCGATTATATCCACGAAATCACATTGACAACCGCTCAGCAGATATATGAGATCGAAGTGAGCGAAGCGTTACAGGCATCGGTTCCTTTTCCGGATCATAGTAAGGTTCTTTTTGATGGCGATGGGATTTCCATGGCACTGGCCGAGGAATTTGTTGAAGATACTGAAAAAAGCAGGATCAGGGTGCTTGGATTTATGGAAGGCGACCGTATTGAACTCAAATATGAAGTAAAAGATAATTCGGGTGAGGTAATCAGCAGCGACACTGTAAGGCTATACGTGCTTGATTGTATTGATAAAATAACTGAAAAAAACAGTCATTGTTTCATCACCTGCTCACCTGTTGAAGCTGAAGTCGACTTTCCTGCCGGGGAAACCACAGTTGAAACCTATTTGAAGCCTGATAATATGAAAATCAGGTCATATTTAAAAGAAAGGATCACCAAAGGTGAAACAATAACCGGCATTAAAATTGCCGTCCCGGCAATCGGTGATCGCATGGTTGTTGTTCACAGGGACTGGCAATCAAACACCTTGTCCGAAACAGTAAACGGAATAAACAATGCCATTGAAACGATTTATCTGGAAAAAGACTATCTCGTCTATTCGGGCAATCATTATGTTATAGCAAATCTGCAAGAAAATTTAGAAAACGCAGACCCAGTGGAAGAGGAATTACTGCCCGATGAAGAAGCCGACGATATGGAAGAAACTGAATATCTTTATCTCGTAAACACCAGATCCGGCGAGGTGCATGATTTATCAAACATCAAGGAAGGATGCAGCTTGCAGTTTATGAAGTATAAACACATGAAATATGTTGTTTCTATTGAAGAAATACAAGGCCAGCTCGACGATGGATCTTATGACTATTGTGCCTGGTGTTTTGGTAAGGATATGTCGGAAAAGTAATGGGCCAATAAATGTCCATTGTTTTTGGGACTATTGTAAACAGATTAGGTGACATTATTTTTTAACGATCCCTTTATTAAATGACATCGAATAATCAATATCTGAACGGAAAGCACAAATGGCAGTACCGATACCCATAATTGATGACAGAAAATTCCAGGATTTAATGGCTGAAGCCATTTCATTGATCCCTCGTTATAATAAGAGTTGGACCAATTACAATCCATCAGATCCGGGTATTGCATTGCTTGAGATTTTTGCCTGGGTTACTGAGTCGGTTATCTATCGGGCCGATAAAATTACAGAAGAGAACTACTGGAAATACCTGTCATTGATCGGCGAAACCAGGAAACAAACGACTTTGTTTCAACAGGAGTTCAGTGAAGGCGACATCGTGGTTGCCGGGGGAGAGATCAGGCTTGTGGCAGAATTAATCTCTGACAGTTCCATGACATTGCTGAATGCCTTGGAACGAGATCTGGAACGTCCATCCATTGTTTCGGGTGTTCACCCCGAAAAGTGTCCGGCCCCGGTTCAAATTGATGGAAAAACGATTCTTAATATAAACCAGGAATTCTTTGCTGCATTGTCCATAGGAAACATGATCATAGCTGACAATAGTGAAATCGGCATTATACAATCAAAAGAAGATACCGGGTCTGATTTCACTATAAAAATGTTTCTGCCATTTTCGCCCTCCATGAGTGACGGTGAAAAGGACATTACGGCTGTTTTTACCAGTATCCCGAGCGTACCTGAAAATTATGATTCAACAAGTGGTGCACCGTTTAATAAAGTTCGGGTCCGTGGGCGACATGTTCTAGGTGATGACACTGATTTTATAAGAGAATTACAGACAGGTGATATTATCATTGCGGGTAATGACGCTCGGGTAATCTCTGATATCAAGTCGGAAAACGGGTTGACAGTACACATACCCTTTTATGAAGACATTGATCATGCTGTTGATTATTTCTACATCCGACCGGATAAACGGAGTGGAACCATTATTACGGATGGAACCGAGGTCATCGGCAACGATGAGGATGAAGATCTCGATGCTGCCAAACTCAGGGCGATAACCTACGTCTCGGAAGCATACCGGGCGGTGACAGTATCAGATTATGAGGATTTTTCAGCAAAAGCCATAAAAGAACTTGTTGGAAAGGATGAGGCTTTCAGGACCATCTGTTTTAGTAATAGCAATTATGAGTGGACTGCCGTTGGTACTAAAAGGCCGGGCCATATTACAATTATTCTTGTTATCCGATTTGAAGACCAGTATTTGAAGGCTCAGGAAATTAATAACGAGATTGATGAACAGATTCTTGAAACCATAGAGCAGGGTGTGGACGAAGGTCTTAAAATCAGCATTTCAGAAGGATTTCAAAAAGGTGTTGAAATGGCATCGATACTGGTCGGAGATGGCAGTCAAATTGAAGCTATTGAGGCTGCAACACTGGAAACGTTAAAACAACTTATCATCAACCATGTTGAAGTTAATCTGGACCCGAAAAGAATTCTTACGACAAGGGTGCACGCGGTTTTTCCAAAATTTAAAGAAGTAAACATCAAAACCTCATTAATTCTTTTGAAAGGGATTAATGAAGATCGGGCGAAGACGGAAGCAGAGAGCATGCTGCACCAATTTCTTGATCCCATAACAGGCGGTCCACAATCCGATGGTTGGCCCTTGGGGCGAAGTTTGTATTGTTCGGAAGTATACCAGATCCTGGAAGGAATCAACGGGGTTGATCATGTTCATGAGCTTTACATATCAAGTGAAAACAATGGAGGAAGTGATATCCGCTATGTGAATTTGGAAGAAAATGAATTTTTTAAACCGGAATGCACAGTAACCATTAAAAGGACATAAAAACCATTGTCTACAAGCACATACACACGAATCAGTTATTTTGATCTACTGCCCCTCATTTACCAGCGTGACGTAGAAGGAGGGGATAATGAGTTTTTGCGTAATTTTCTGAAGGCCTTTGAAGATGGATTGTTTGGACAGGGGGAAGAGGACAGTATTCTTTCTGCTAAAGGGCCGGTAGAAATACTGCAATATATTCATGCGTATTATGATCCTGATACGACCCCCCGTGATTTTGTGGAGTGGCTTTCCGGTTGGGTGGCATTAGATTTAAGTCGGGAGGTTGAAAATTTTGAAAAACAGGAGGAAAGCGGGAGCACGCCGGAAGAAACCCTTCAGCATTTCCCTTTTCAGGAAATACAAAGGGGAAGAAAACGGCATCTCATTAAAAAACTTGCTCCGCTTTACCATCTGCGTGGAACCAAAGAGGGATTGCGACAGATTATTGATATTTATTTCGGGGACGATCTACGTGGATTCCATATAAATGAACTCATTAAACCATTTGTAATTGGAGATGCAGAGGGCTTGAAAAAAGTGCAATCAGACTACCTGAAACGGAAAGGATTAAAAGAAGAGGATGTTGATTTTAAGAAAATTTCTATAAACGATCTACTTGCCAGGGAAAATTACGACGCACTTGGTTCTGTGGTGGGGCGGAGTACTGTGGTCGGCGAGGCACCTCCCTATTATTTTATTGTTGTTGCAGAGACACTTTTACCTGTCAGTCGTATCGTCGGCGCAAACATGAAACGTGAGATGGCCTTTATTATCGATCTGGAAAAACCGGCCCACACTTATTATACCCAAAAATTACGAGCGCCGGGTATGCGTGTTGGTGTCAGAGATTGGTGCGATGTTGGAGTAAGTACTCTAATTAAAGGATTTGAAATCTAACTATAGAAGATTCAGGGGAAGTTATGGCAGACACTAAAATAAAAAGAATGAATTTTTTTGATGGCTTATTTCTAACCCAGGAAGAATTCGGGACGGAGCAGAACTATCATAAAGAGATGCGTCATCATCATAATGCTTATTTTCATGGCTTTGGAATTATCGACGGGCTAGAGGTGGCAAGACACGATAACAGAAAGCTGAAAATCACACCCGGTGCTGCGTTAATCAGAGAAAGCGAAGATAATACAGATATCACTCAAATAAAGGGCGTAGAAATAGTTTTAAGTCTTGATTCCGACCTGTGGACCATTGAAAACGAAAATCTTATTATTAATCTGGATGATTATGAAGATGTCCCCCTTGAAGCAGGAGAGATATTTGTCTGCATCGGTACGGAAGAAACTCTGGATAACCAGGAACCATCGAAAGGGGGTGAAACGCCGATTCATATCTGGGAAAAACCGGTTATTTATTGTGAAAATAACGATCCTTATGAAGGAAATGATCTAGCGGCATTGTCTGAGCAGAAAGACATAAAAAAAATCGTCCTGGCCAAAGTAGTTCTGGATAGTCAGGGGGACATCATGGATTCTGCTGCCGGTATCGTTGATTCTGGCCGAATTTATGCCGGTTTTGATGCCAAGCAGGTAACAACCGAAGAGTTGTTGGTTAAAAATAATGCCACGATAAACGAGAATCTTTCCGTCGGAGGTAATCTGCATGTGGTGGACAATTTGTCGGTGAACAGAAGTGCGGTAATTGATGAAGACCTTACTGTCCAAGGCAACCTTCATGTGATAGGTGACTTTGAAAAAGAACTCATGATAAAGGACGATATCATCACTCTTAATAAAAGTGATACTGATCCCCCCGAAGATTTTAAAAGTGGTATTGAAGTAGATCGCGGTTCATATGGTCTTGAAGCAGTATTGCTCTGGCATGAAGGGGATGAAAGTACACCGGACAACGAAAAACGATGGAAAGTCGGATTTGATGGGGCATCTGGAGATTTATATGACCTGGCTTATGGCAAGGATTTTAAGGTGGATATCGCCACCGGCAGAGTGGGAATCGGAACCAGGGAACCCGAAGAAAAGCTGGATGTCCGGGGAGGAAGAATCCGACTCAAAGAAGATACTACTGAGCATGAAATAAGTTTCAGGACCGATGGGGATGCCGTTGATGTCGGATGGAGAGGAGCCGATTTGTGGATATCACCGATTGATGAAAACCGTGACATTTTTCTGGACCCATTAAACCTGGGGAACGTTGGTATTGGCAGTTCAACACCGTCAGCAAAGTTATCGTTAAACGGCGGTCTTCATGTAGGCGGCGATTCGGATCCTGGCGATAACAACTTACTGGTCGATGGAACAGCAGATATAGACGGTAACCTGACAGTCGGCGGTAATCTAACTGTTCAAGGAAACGCAACACTGAATACCCAGAATGTTGTTATTGAAGATGATATGTTATTACTCAATAAAAAATCAGACGATACCCAAACCTCCAATATAAAAAGTGGTATTGAAATATACAGGCAAAGCAATATAAATCCTCAGTTGGTGTGGAATGAAACAGCAGGACGATGGAGGGTTTGTTTTGGCGCAATAGAATATGACATTATTTACGGATCTGGATTTTATGTGGATTCTTCTTCGGGTAATGTGGCTATTGGAGGTGTCACATCGACTTTGACCCAAAAACTCGAAGTCAACGGCAACGTAAGCGCCACAAATTTTATCGGAAACGGTTCAACATTAACAAACTTAAATGGATCACAGATTACCAGCGGAACAATACCGGAAAATCGCATCCCCTCAACAATTGCTCGCGATAGTGAAGTGCAGGCCTACTTTGACGGTACTACAGGCCATACCCATGACGGGAGTAATGGTCCCAAAATACCAAACATTACGTCCAACCACTTTAACAGCCTCGATGGGTCGGCATTAACAAACTTAAATGGATCACAGATTACCAGCGGGACCATTCCTGAGGCTAGAATTCCATCTACAATCGCTCGCGACAGTGAAGTGCAGGCGTATTTTGATAATACCACTGCTCATACCCATGACGGCGCTGATAGTTCAAAAATCCCGGGGTTTACTTCCAACCACTTTAGCAGTCTTAACGGATCACAAATCACCAATCTTGATCCCGACAATATTGACGGTATCATTCCAAAAGAGAAAATAGACCCTGATGTAGCAATGGACCCGGCAGTTGTTGAAAAACTGGACAATCTGGAAGCAGAAGTCATTGATGCCAGAGGTATAAAAGAAAATCTCGGTAATCGATTGGATGAGTCCATAACTGCGGGGGGACAGTTACGCTTTAACGTTGTTGGTATCGATCAGCTTGATGATAGCGTTTCGGGAAAACTGATCGATATAAACAGGGCATACAAGGTGCCTTTATTGAGGCAGATTATGTTGAGCCGCATTATTACTACGCCAGTAGGTAGAGATCCTATTGGTGTGGCTTTTGACGGTAAACATATGTGGGTGGCCTGTAACTACGATAATAGATTAGACAAAATTGACATAACGACCAACGCAGTTGTGGAAACTGTATCAATAGGCTCCCGTCCATATGGCGTCGCCTTTGACGGTGCTCATATTTGGATATGTAACTTTTCCAGTGATACTGTCAGTAAGGTTGATATAGCGACTAACGAGGTTGTAGAGACCCTTACTGTTGGAGACGGCCCTATTCATCTTGCTTTTGACGGTTCACACATGTGGGTAAGTAATTATGCCAGCAATAATGTCAGTAAAATAAATGTAGCCAGCAGCTCGATTGAAAATTTTTCAGTGGGAACAAACCCAAGGGGTGTTGTTTTTGACGGTACACACATTTGGGTAATAAATACTGCCGATAAAAGTGTCAGCAAACTGAATATCGCGACAAATGCAACAGTAGCAACCATCCCAGTGGAAGCATCTCCTTATTACATCGCCTTTGATGGTACACATATCTGGATACCTCACTTTACGTTAAATAGCGTCACCAAAATAAATGCAGCTGACAACTCTATCGAGGTCATTACAGGGATAAAATCTCCCATGGGAATCGCCTTTGATGGTACACACATGTGGGTAACTAATTATGGCAGTAATAGTGTCAACAAGATTGACATTGAAACCAATAAAGTTGTGTCAACCCTGCCGGTGGGAACGAATTCTTTTGATATTGCCTTTGACGGCATGCACATGTGGGTAACAAACTACGGCAGCAACAATGTTAGCAAAATACTAAAATCTATTTAATTACCACTTTCAGGGGTGAACATGAAATATTATCAGGTGAAATATAACACCGGAAAAAAAAATGAAATTATTTATCCGCAAGCCGTACGGGAAACGGTTTGGAAGATCACACAGAATCATTTTAGGGATAAGGTAATGATAGGGGGAACAGAGAGTGAAATCATGGCAGATGGGAAGGGCGTGAAGGAGCTAAAAGAGGCGGAGGCTTCAACGTTGATAGAAGAATTCAAGAAGAGTTTTCCTGAAGTAAAAAAAGAAGATCTTACTTTGCCGGGAGAGGAACCAGCGTCACCCCCTAAAAAGAAAACAATCAGGAAAACAACAAAAAAATAGACAAACAAGACACAAATTAATACAAATTTAAGAGAGGCTGAAAACAATAAATAAAAATAAAATGGATTACCCAGCTCATGTCCAGACAGGACGACGCCGTTCCATTTACAATGGATAAAACGGGAAAAGGCAGAGATCCGTACCATCAAATATGGTTAGGGAATGATGGGGACACCCGAATTCGTCAAGGATTCGGACCACTCGGATTATCCGAAGGTTCGAAGCGCTGATGTCCTGTTTGGAGATAAGCCGGAGGTCAAACGGTTGGATAACCTGTTGCCAATGTCATTAAGTTTGGCTCTGTCAACTGTCATTCTGAAGAGTCCTTCGTTACAAGTCTTGTGAATTCAGTAACGAATGATCTCTCAAAGCTGGAAATAAATAATGTTAGGGTCGGCTCAAAAATTAATTCACATTCTGTTTGCAAAATGTCCAGTGTTTTTAGGGCTTTTGCAAACAGACTATGGGACATTATTTTTTAACGATCCCTTACTTAACATAGAGGTTGAGTAATATACCGAAAATCTTGTTAATTCAGTAGGATTTTGGTAACTTGTTTTGAAAATCCAATCGAAATAATGTAATTCTAGTATATTATAGGTGAGACTTTGCAATGAATTAAGGGTCGGCTCAAAAATTAATTCATATTCTGTCTGCAAAATGTCCTGTGATTTTGGGACTTTTGCAAACAGATTATGGGAAGTTATTTTTGAGTCGACCCTAAGGGGGAAACGTAGCAAGTGTTTCTTTTTTAAGAAATCTTTTGAAAAATTCTGCTCCGCCCTTAATTCTCTCATGTCCCAAAAACGGAAAGAAAACATGAGAAAAGTAAAGATATCACCAGCAATGTCCAGGCAGGACGCCGCCGTTCCATTCACAGTGGATAAAACGGGAAATGGCGGAGATTCGTACCGTTCAATGTGGTTAGGGAATGATGGGGACAGCCGGATTCTTCGTGAATCCAAACCCGCCCGGATTTCCCAAAGGTTCGACGCGCTGGCGTCCTGCTTGTTTATATTATGAGTTGATGCTGGGCATAATGTTAATAAAAATTTTAAAATATCAACAGCCTGTTGACAGGAGAAAATAAAGTATCGTTTTACAGTTCCATAAAATAGAGGTGAAGCATGAAAAAAAAAATCTGGACCAAAAGGCGAAATAAAACATACACAAGTAATGTCTCACACTCAGGAACCTGTCAATCATATCCATCGAAGCAAAATAAAATGGGTTTTGTGGCCCAACTCCAAAAAAAGTATGGTAACGCCGCGTTACAACGGTTGTATGAATCCGGCGTCATACAAGCCAAATTAACAATCGGCAAACCCGGCGATAAATACGAGCGAGAAGCGGACAACGTTGCCGATCAGGTCATGAATATGCCTGAACAGAAAATCAGCAGGCAGGAAAAAGAGGAAGAGGTACACCCCTCACCTTTGGCTGATAGAATAAGCTCACTATTACAGCGACAAACCAAAGAGGAAGAGATTCAAAAACAACCAGAGGAGGAAGAGCTGTCCCAGGAAAAGATGATCCAGCCACAGGCCGAGGAAGAGGAAGTGCAGCAACAACCTGAAGAGGAAGAAAAAACAGCACAGGCCATGATGCTCCAGAAACAGGAGGAAAAGGAAGAAGTACAAAACCAACCTGAAGAAGAAAAGGAGAAAACAGCCCAGAGAAAGAGCCTTGGTAATAAGACCGGTTCTGTTTCATCCAATGTCGAAAATGGTATTAATTCAATCAGGAAAGGGGGACAACCCCTTGGTGAATCAACCCGCAACTTCTTTGAATCGCGTTTTGGAGCCGATTTTGGTGGTGTGCGAGTGCATACGAATAGCCACGCAGTGCGCCTTGCAAGAGACATAAACGCAAAGGCCTTCACTGTTGGAAAAAACGTTGTATTCGGCTCCGGTCAATATTCACCGGATACCAACGGTGGTAAACAACTCCTGGCCCATGAACTGACCCATGTTGTACAGCAAAATAAAGGCCTGTTACTCCAGCGAAAGATAAAAACAAACAATTTTCCACTGGATCAGTTTTTTCCTTCCGAAATTCCCCCAGCAACAAAAAGTAATAGTACCTATAGCATTGGTTCGGGCGCATGTTATCAAAATACAAAAAGCCAGATTATTTCAGATATGTTGCAGTCACCTCGGGTTTTTAAGATAAAAGGGTATAGTTCGAATTCAACAGTAAATAATTTCTTCAAGCATATAAATGCCAGAAAAGGCATTATAGATTTTGCGGCAAAGAAGAAATATACGTTTGGCGCAGGAGCGGCTTTTAAGATGAACCCAAGATACTGGAAACCGGTGGGTAATAAATACAGGCTTAAGCGAGGAGTAAACCGAAGGGAAGCTTTTGAGGATGTAAATAAGAATCCGCAAAAATATTCCCTTGCCTGTTCTGCCGCCACAAACATTACAATGATGGCCGGCAGCGGCTTTTCAAACATTGTAAAGGATAATAATGTTAATGATCAGGATTGGGTTCCTGGTGACTGGGGATATATTAAAAACACAAATTTTCCCGGATTTCCCATAGGTCGAGAGGGAGAAAACATCATCAATGTATCCACCGGTCTGTTTTGGGGACATCTCAGTAAAACAAATACTTATCGGTCAATAAACGCTTGGCATAAAATAGTCAAAGCGTGGCATGGAGCGGCTAAATTGTTGAAATGGCGGAAAAGACCAAAAGTGGGGTTGGATAATTAATTAAAACTTGAATGAGAACTCATCAGATTGCCCATGACTCTACCGGCTACTGCGTTCACATGAACCGGAATAATTATCAATACACTGAATATGATCATCGACCCGTACCCTGTCGGGGATTCAGTTGCTTCAACAATGAAAAATGGCTGGTTTGAAAGGATTTGGACAATAAAGAGTTGAATCCGTATTTTCAGCAACAGGTAAAAGAAAGTAATAAAAGAATGTACAACTGCAATATTTTATAAACAAATTGATTTATGAGCCGGCAAATCACAACATCGAGAACAAATGAAACAAAAACCGGTTGCTTGCCTGATAGTACCTGTATAAACCCGCTTCATCCTCACCCTTCTCCTCAAGTACGACTTTTACAACTCCAAAGTCTCTACGGCAACCGGGCAGTTCAGAAAATGTATAATAACGGTGTTCTACAGGCAAAATTAACAATTGGCAAGTCTGGAGACAAATATGAAAAGGAGGCAGAAAACATCGCCAACTGCGTCATGAACATGCCGGAACCTGCTATTAAAAGGCAGGATGAGAAAGAAGAGGAAGTTCAGATAAAACCGTTTGCCGAAAAAATAACGCCCCTGGTTCAAAAACAAGCTGTAGAAGAAAATGAAGTACCAACCCAACCCGAGGAAGAGCAGACACCTCAGGCAAAGTTGGTTCAACAACAGGAAGAGAAAGAAAACATTCAGAAACAGGAGACAATTAAGGAGGATGAACCTCAGGCAAAACAGTTCATCCAGCGTGAGGAAAAAGAAGAGGAGGAATCTCCGCAGACAAAATTGTTTGTTCAAAAACAGAATGATTCAAAGCACACTCTATCGTCATCAACTGAAACTTCCATAAGGAGCATCAAAGGCAGCGGAAATCCGCTTCCGGTTACTACCCGGAAATTTATGGAAGATCGATTCGACAGTAATTTTCACAACGTGCGAATTCATACTGATACCAGGGCGGACACGCTTGCAGGTTCGATGAATGCAAGGGCATTTACCCTTGGTAACGATATTGTTTTTAAATCCGGCCAATACTCACCGGAAACTAATCACGGAAAACATCTTCTTGCTCACGAGTTGACTCATGTGGTTCAGCAGAATCCAGGAATTTCTCGAAAAAATTCGTCCCAGCCTATCCTTCATCAAACCAGAGAACCAAAAGTTCAGGGCATTTGGAACTGGGTTAAGGAAAAAGCAAAAAAAACCTGGAAAGGTGTAAAAAAGTTCGGCTCCAAAATAGCCAAAGAAGCACTCGATTTTTTACAAAAAGCCAAGGATTTTATTACTGATCAGGTGCGTTCAGTACCCGGATATGGTTTTGTTGCATCTCTTTTAGGAAAAGATCCGATCAGCGGTAATAAAGTAAAATCCAAAGGTGGTCTTTTGCAGGCTGTATTTTCTCTCCTTGGAAAAGAAAAGATTTATGACCAACTGATCAAGGCGAATATTGTCGGCAAAGCGGTGAAGATGGTTAAAGACTCGTTTAATTCTGCCAACCTGACCAGTAAGTTTATTATTGGTTCGATAAAAAAAATCTGGTCGGTAATTTCGATCAATCCCCTGACATGGCGAAAAGCAGCGGGTATGTTTGTGAATTTTCTTGGTTCGTTGTACAAAAAGGCTATAAAAATAGGATGGAGCCTGCTGACTGAAATGCCGTTATTGATCTTGGAAGGTTTTTTGATCCTTGTAGGCGCTCCTGTGAAAAAAATCATGGGAATACTGAATAAAGGTAAGCAGGTTATACTTAAAATCGCATCAAATCCCATCGCCTTTATAGGCAATCTTTTTAAAGCGCTAAAAAAGGGTTTTTTTCAATTCAAGGATAATATCTGGAAACACCTGAAAGCCGGCTTGATGGGCTGGCTTATGGGAACTATGGAGGGGGCTGACATTCAACTTCCTCAAAAATGGGATTTAAAGGGCATTGTATATCTGATCCTCCAGATATTAGGGCTTACTTATCAAAGAATACGATCAAAAGTGGTGAAGAAACTCGGGCCCAAGGGAGAGCAGATTGTCTCGTTTATGGAAAAAACGGTGAGCTTCATTGTAATGCTTGTTACAAAAGGCCCCATGGCGCTTTGGGAAAGGATAGAAGAAAAGGCTGGGGAGATCAAAAAAGCAGCTATCGATGCCATTAAGAACTGGATTATAACAAAAATTGTGGTGGCTGCCGTAACCAAACTGGCTACCATGTTTAATCCTGTAGGCGCCATCGTTCAAGCTGCACTTGGGATATACAACACAGTAATGTTCTTTATTGAAAGGGCTAAACAGATTGCAGCCGTTGTGCAGGCTATTTTTAATTCCATCGCACCGATAGCCTTTGGAAAAATCTCAAAGGCGGCAAACTGGATCGAAAAGATCATGGCAAGAAGCATTCCCGTACTCCTCAGTTTTCTTGCACGCCTTATAGGACTCGGTGGTATCTCTAAAAAAATTAAAAATGTTATTATAAAAATCCGTAAACCTATTGATAAAATAGTGGACAAGGTCATTGACTGGATCGTGGAGAAGGCAAAAAAACTATTTGGCAAAGGAAAAGATAAAAAAATAAATAAGGACGGAAAAGTCACCGGGCAGGCTTTGGCAGAAATAAATCAGAGTATTAAAAACAAAAAAATTAGAAGTACAGATGATTTTAAGAAAAAAGTCTCTGTCATTCATAAAAAATATAAGGGTATGGGCTTAAAATATATCAAGGTTGATGCTAACCCCAATATACCGGTAAAAATCAAAGCATCGGCAAGTCCTGAAGAATCATTTACTGTTGGTCTCGATGATCTTATTTATGGCGATCAACCGATAGAAAAGCAGGAATTGGCTAAAGTTAAGCAGTTCCTCAGCAAAGCTGGAGGAAGGCCCAAAGAGGATGGTAAGGTTATCGATTTCAGCAAAACCTATTCAATCCTTACCCTTAATGGGAAGATACAGAGCCGTATTAATGACCCGAAAACGGCAGATGACACAATGTCATCATCAGGAGGATTAAAGGATGACGAAAAACAAATGATTATTAATGAGCTGAAAAAGAACAAGGTCAATGTAACGAATAAGGATTTGAAATTCCAACTTGATAAGGTTCTTAAGTGGAGAGAACAATTTAATGCCAATCTTGTTGAAGGTGGCGAAAATGTAAACTACAAAGGCAAGAAAGGAAAGAATGATATTACAAACCGTTCTCTTCCTCATTCCGAGGAAAAACTTGTTCGAGGTCCGGTATGGGAAGGAGCACTAAATAAAGCATCTTCAAATATACAGGCAGGTGTCAATTCCCCTGAAAAAGCAGCGGAAAATAAGCAGAAAATAGCCATTGTTCTTAATCGATCATCGTGCCCAAATTGTGCGAAAGTATTAAACAATCAGTTGCTTACATTTAAGGAAAATTATGAAAAAGGGGAATACCCGGCTCCTGCTTATGCGACCGAAGGCACTCCAAAGCAGGACAATCAGGAAAGTTCTTCGCAAGGAGCTCAAACTGAGCAAGTTACCAAAACTGATGCAAAAAGACATCGACTTTCCTTGCTTTCCAGGACGTTCACATTCATTCTTTCCTCGCTTGGAAAATACAAAACCACAACCATTGGTGTTTTACGAGGTCTTCTTACGGCAGGTTGGACTCTGCAAGTCCATCAGCCGGATGTAAAAGCAAAATATAAAACCACAACCCAAAGAAGTGGAGATAAAAAATTAACCGCAAAAGGGCTTACACTTGTCAATATGATTAAAGAAGCAATAAGGAGGAACCGGAAAAAACAAGCCGAGGAAGTCGATAAAGCGGATCAAATATGAATGGCTTGTAAAGAGTAACATGATCGAAATATCAAAATTTTAATTTTAAACCCAAATGTGATCAATGTAAAAAATTCATGTTTCAAACTTTGATTTCAATATATCAACAGTGTCTCCAACTTAAGCAACTTAAGGAGCAAGAGAATGAGTGAAAAAACGACAGCATCACAGACAACAGAGTCAAAGAGTAACACATCACCTGTATCTGCCGGAAAGACAGAATATAATCATCGTCTTGCTCATAAAAGGCAAATTTTGCAGTTACAAAGGCGTATTGGTAATAGTGGTGTTCAGAAATTATATGCATCCGGCAGGCTCTCGGCAAAATTAAAAATCGGTAAACCTGGTGATAAATATGAACAGGAAGCGGACCGTGTCGCCGGACAAATCATGAATATGCCAGAACCGCTAATTCGTGCCCAACCTGGTTGACTGTCAAAACCAACTTCCCCGTGGAGGGAAGACGAGCCGATTCAAACAGAACCGATTACAGACACGATAACTCCGCTTGTGCAAAAACAAGTGGATGTTGACAAGGATTTGGTACGCTCTAAGATTGTCCTAAGGCAAAAGGATGAGGAAAAGGTACAGGAGGAATCTGACGAAGAAGACGAATGGGTACAATCAAAAAGTCTACAATGTCAAAATGAAGAGGATGAGGTACAAAAACAAACCGAAGAAGAAAAAGATGAAGTTCAGCCTAAAACCATCCAGACTCAGATTGAAGAAGAAAAATTTGCTCAGGAAAAACCGTTACAAAGACAAAATACAGAGGAAGAGAAATTGGGTTATGCCAGACTTTTTCGGAAACAGTTTGATGAAGAACAATCCGAACTGGCTGGGGCATTGCAGAAAAATTCGAAAAAAGATGAAGAACCTTTCCATACAGATGATAGAACAGACACTTCAGCAAGCCTTGAAAGCTCGATTCTGGCCAGTAAAGGAGGCGGACAGTCTCTACCGAACCAGGATAAACAGTTCTTTGAACCCCGATTTGGGGTGGACTTCAGCAGAGTAAAGATTCATACGGATTCCACAGCATCACATCTGTCCCGACGATTAAATGCCCAGGCGTTTACCATAGGTTCCAATATCTATTTTGGGGCCGGGCGTTATAATCCACAAACAACCGAAGGTAAAAAGTTGATGGGTCATGAATTGACTCACGTTGTCCAACAGGGAGGTGCGTCATCAATACAAACCAAAAAGTGCCAAAATAAAAACATTGTTCTGTTAAGACCCGAGATTACTCAGCATCTATCAGGAACTCCCAAAGTGCAACGTGGTTTTTGGAATGATCTCTGGGAAGGTGCTAAGTCAGTCGGAAGTAGCGTGTGGAATGGTGTTAAAAGTATTGGTCGCAGTATCGGCAGCGGGATGGGGGCAGCATGGGATTGGATCAAAGGGGTCGGGCAATCCATTGGAAGAGGGTTTATGTCTGCCTGGAGTTGGATAAAAGGTGTTGGACGTACCATCGGTCTGGGAATAATGGATGCCTGGGAATGGGTTAAAGGAATCGGCAAAGTTATCGGTCGAGGAGCATTAGCTGCCTGGGAATGGATAAAAAGTGTCGGCCGGGCCATTGGCCGGGGAGTCATTGCCGCCTGGGAATGGATTAAAGAAGTTGCAGTAAGAATCGGCAAGGGATTATTGGAAGCCTGGAATTGGATAAAAGGACTGGCTGGAAAAATCGGCCGTGCATTATTGCAGGTATGGGAGTGGTTGAAACGTGCCGGTAGTGCTGTTTGGCAGTGTATAAAAGGTATTGTGGTTGGAGCCGGTTCCTCTGGGATTCAAAAAAAGTCGATAACAAATGGCAATTTGGTTCCGAAAATTCGATCACAGCCAAAAACCGCCATGGCAAAAGGGAAGGTAAAAAGTCACTCCCTGGCCATGAGAAGTAACATGAATATCAGTAAAAGATCGCAGCAGCCGGTTGTTCAAAGATATGCAGAAGATATCCATTATTACAAGACCCTGGAAGACGCTCTAAAGGTTGGTTATGATCCAGTACAAGCTGCGACAGTGGCATTTGAGGATCAAGCGGTTGACACCGGCTGGAGACATCCCTGGATTTCGACCCCGTTGGAGTTGCTCAATCCCCTGGTCAGTGGCAAAGATATGCTGCACTTTCCAAGCAGAGGTGCAGCCATCAATGACTTGAATAAGGCTATAAATAACTGTGACCTCAAAGCTTTCGGTGCCGGTCTTCATAGATTTCAAGATACCTATTCCCATAATTTTACCACTTGGAATATTCCACTGAGACGAATCTGTTCGTCATTGTGTTGGAAACTTAATCCCTTACTTGCTGCCGCTATCCTTATTCCAAATCCAGCTTATGGAAGAGGCGCTGCTCTAAAGCATTCCTGCCTGGGATTTTATCCCGATGAACATAACCCGGAACAGCAAGCCAGGGACGCAAGAATGAGAACCATGACCAGGGCATGGTTGACAAGATTCCTGACAGAATGTCCACACCGAGCAGCCCTTAAATTCACATCTCAATCTTTCAATAAAGGAACAGGTGGAAACCTGACGGTTACACCAAATGCAAATTCGGCTAGAATTCGAAGTGCGCGTTATTCGCCATCGGGAGAGGCGAAAGTCGAAGGTGGTACAGATGCTCTGGCAAAGGATTGGGAAGCTGGTTTTATACAAACAGTTAAGCATACCGGTAGGACGGCTCATTATATCGGTTCAAAAAAATATAAAACACGGAGAGTCACTTTTCCGGGTGCTGTACGAGACGCCCTGGCGGCTGGCGGAGCTCCCTGGTACGATCCAAACAATGCAATTGGAACGGGCAGATTAGCATTTAAAAAAACGAATTCAACATTGAATGTCTCATTGCGGGATACACCATCTACAGCCGCATCTTGGAAAACGCCTGATAAAAAGGGTAAACTGAGTCATCATGATGGCAAGGATATTTTTACAGCATGGATGATCACAAGGAAAAAAACACCCAAAAATCATATTGAGTATTTAAACTGGACGTCATGGGAAGTTGATTTTCGGGTCACATTTAACTATGCAACTACAGGGAAAAAAACAGTCAATAAAATTTTAGGAAAAACCCAAAATACAGGTTCAGGCAAAGGAAAAGGTTCGGATTCTCCTGTGTTGGACGGCCCTATCGCCAACAATGCTGCAACCGTTGTGTGGTCATAACAAAATATAGAAGCCAATAAATAAAGTGAGAGTAGTTTTCAAAAGACAATTTTTATCCTACTCCAATTTAAGGAGGTCAAAGTGGAATACAAATGCGATGTAGCTGCTAAGAATAAAGAAATAGCAGAGAAAAAAGCTGATTCTTATCTTTACCATTCTTGGAATGTAATCGTTCTGAAAAGACAAGAAAGTTAAATTATTATTTTCATTGAGCGATCAGGAAAAACGTTTTTACTGAAAAAGCTGGAATATTTCAGGATCGTTGACTCGTTATCAGCATTTTTCTTCAATTTGATACTTCATTCACTATCAACAGGTATTCTTATCTGGTCTGATGTTAGATGACCCAGATAAAAATAATGAAAAATAATTTGCTATTTTGTTAGAATTGTTGAAATATAAATAGAATTTTGTCTTATTTATCAAGATGTTGCCACAGGTGTTATATGACCAGAATAAAGCATGATAAAAATGTCTGTTATTGTAAAAAATCTCTTAAACCGTATCTAGACTTATTTGGTTCACCCGTGAATTCATTTATAAAATGGAACGTATTATTCAAAAGTCGCTCGTGGAGAATAATTCAGAAAGCTCATTGCCGTGCAGTGTGACATTGGGGTGCAAGACTAAAGAAGTTCAGGAAATAAAAAAAAAACAATTAATCGATGAAACCATTATTGGAAAAAGTAACCCGATAAAACACGTTAAGGAC
Source organism: bacterium (assembly GCA_041556995.1). Taxonomy (GTDB): domain Bacteria; phylum SAR324; class SAR324; order XYD2-FULL-50-16; family XYD2-FULL-50-16; genus JAHJTV01. The sequence goes on from JBFFHJ010000005.1 coordinate 110,361, forward strand.
TACCTTTTAAAAGTAGCGGCAGTAGATTGTAACGTTTTTATTACAGGGGAAACCGGTACAGGAAAAGAACTGGTTGCGGAACAGATTCATATAAACAGCTCAAGGAAAGAAAATCCGTTTATTTGTATAAACTGTGCCGCCATTCCTGAAAACCTTGTAGAAAGTGAAATGTTTGGTTATGAAAAAGGAGCGTTTACAGGGGCCGTATCATCTCGAAAAGGAAAATTGGAATTAGTGGCTGGCGGGTCAGCGTTTTTTGATGAAATAGGAGATATGAGTCTTTTTGCACAAGCCAAAATACTAAGGGCCCTTGAACAAAAAGAGGTGTATCATATTGGCGGTAAGAACTCTATTCCAGTATCTGCCAGGTTTATTGCAGCTACAAACCATGATCCGGAGTATCTACTTAAAAAGGGAAAATTCAGGGAAGATCTATATTACAGATTGAACGTTGCTCGTGTTCATCTCCCCCCATTACGTGAAAGAAAAGAAGATATTTTACTGATTATGAATCGTTTTCTTCAGGACCTTAACATCAAATTCGGCCGAAATGTAGAAGGTTTCAGTTCGGAAGTTTTAAATAGTCTAATTAAATATGACTGGCCGGGAAATATACGAGAATTAAAAAATATCATGGAGGCATCCTTTATAAATATGCCGTTGAAAAAAATAACGTTTACAGATCTACCGGTTTTATTCCAAAAACGTCTAAAAGAACATGAGTCACTGCCATATAAGGAAAAAGATCGTTTAATGTCTGCTCTTTATACTGCCAACTGGAATAAAAGCAAAGCCGCACGCCAGTTGCAATGGTCAAGGATGACCCTTTATCGAAAAATGGCAAAATATAATATTATTTCTTATCACTCCAGCTGAATATTGTTAATAAAGATGTCGGCTGATCTTATTCCGATGATCAGGGAATTCTGCCAAATGATTCCAGGATTGTTTTTGGAATAAGCCGGAGGGAACGGCTACTTCAGCGATTTTATGTTTTTTTTGTAAGTTGCTTGTCTTTTCATCAGGATTTCTCCACGGAATGAGAAACCTTCTATTTTGAGTCGACCCTTAGCAGCTTTCCATTAAAAAAAGATTGAAGACAGCCTTTAAAAAAAATTGTCTTATCCTTTGTTCTTATGTACGATTGAGTCTATAATAATGATTTATAGGAGCTTGTTTCAATATTTGGACAACGGAGTAAAGCCATGAAAACAATACAAAAATTTGTTAGTCTTACATTTTTAATATTTGTGGGGTGTTTTATGTTTTCAAATTCGGCGGTTGCCAACAAAACGTCTGTGCGAATAGAAGCAGACGATGTGGTTGTCAAAGGATCGGAGGTAACCATTAAATTGTTTGTATCTCATAAAGGTAATAACTTCATACATTACACGGATTGGATGTATGTAAAAATAAATGGTGAGGAGATTAAACGATGGGAATTTGGTAACTTCAGTAAACCCGAGAACGAGAATTTTACCAGAACCCTGACTATTACTATTGAGGAAGACACCGAAATCACAGCGGAAGCCAACTGCAATATGCATGGCAGTGCCGGGATTGCGAAAAAGATCATTCGGGTGTCGGAATAAAACCAGATTTTGTTTATTCATATACCCGAAAAATAGGTAAATGGGTTTTTCACTTCCTGTAGAACGACAATATTATGAATATCGGAGGTATTTCAATCATTCTGATTACAGGGATTATTAATCTCATACTTATCGCTTTTCAACTTTTTACAGGATTTCGGATTATCAGGGTTCGTTTGGGTGTACATAAAAAAACAGGGATTTTGCTGGCAATAAATGTTTCGATTCATGTGTTTATTGCAGTTATGGCTTCCGGGATGTTTAGCTGAATGATATATTGCAGATATATCATTCAGTTATAAAAATCATTCTTACCTATTCAGTATTGCCCTGGATTCTATGTCATTGTTGAGATTCTTCCGGTCACCTTAAGCTCCCAGAATAATCAATAGGCCATGCTTTTTTATGCTGAATAGTTACAAATATTCTTAAAAAAACACAAGGGAGGAAAAATGACCACTGGAGATTTAATATACGGAATTAAAAAAACGGTTGATTATGAATACGAAGATGCCGTTAACAAGATTATAGAAGCGCTTAAAAATGAGGGATTTGGGGTATTAACAGAAATTGATGTCAAACAAACCTTGAAAAAGAAGTTGGATAAGGATTTTACCAAATATATCATCCTTGGAGCCTGTAATCCGAATCTGGCTTTCCAAGCCCTGGAAGATGAATTAGATATCGGGTTACTACTGCCTTGCAACGTAGTAGTCTATGTAAACCCCGAAGATCAATCAACTGTTATTGCCGCCATTGATCCGGCTACCATGATAAAAATCACGGGACGCAAAGATCTGGATGCATTTGCTACGGAAGTAAAGCAGAAACTGACAAAAGCAATAGATACTGTCTAACATTGTTTACGAAGTATTTAAAATATGGGTGTTATTCAGCCATTTATCCATCATCCAAAGTTTTAAATTCCGATTTTCGTTGCTTCCAGAATGGGATGTTAGCTGAACCGAGAGTACCGGGATGTTTAAGTTCTTTCTCGTTCCATGTCTGCTGACGATCACTTCCACGCCATCCATTTCCATCTGATGACCAATTGGAACAGCTTCAAGCCGTGCAGCACTTGCCACGGTCAACTCAATATCAACTTCCATCTGTTGAACAATGTTCTGAGCTGCCTTGATAAAATAGCTGCTGGGAATTATGATTCCGATTCTGGTTTTTTGATTTTCCATCTTAGGGTCGGCAAAAAAATCAGTTCACATCCTGTTTACAAAATGTCCATTGTTTTTGGGGCTTTTGTAAACAGATTATGTGAAGTTATTTTTTAGCGATCCCTCAGTAAACTCAGGTCAATTTTAAAAGTTTTTAAGGGACCATTATTCCGGGATGCTACCCTGGGCATACATCTTTTTTGCCAGGTATATCATTGGTGTGTCCAGTGCTGCCACCAGCCATTTCAACAAATACGTGGTAATCAATATCTCCAGAAAAACGTCAAAAGAAAAGAGTCCATAAAAAGCAATAAAGGAGAAGATCAAAGAATCCAGCAGTTGGCTGATCATGGTACTGGCATTGTTTCTGAGCCAGATATGGCGAGTGGCCGGGAATTTCTGCTTCCAGAAATGGTAAGCCTTGATATCGTGAAATTGGGATATCAGGTAAGCTGTCAGGCTGGCCACTGCGATACGGGGCATAATCGAGAACAGTGTTGAAAGGCTTTCATTTGCAAAGTCGCTGCTATGGGGCGTAAACAGCAGGGCAACATTCATCAGCACGGTCATTACAATCAAAGAAAAGAAACCAATAGCAACCGCTTTACGAGCATCTTTTACCCCGTGGTTTTCACTCAAAATGTCCGTGGCCAGAAAGCTGGTTGCGTAAACAATATTACCCAGGGTGGCAACCATACCAAAAAGCTCAATGGTTTTTAAAACCTGTATATTGGCAATGATAACAGCGATGGGAGTCCAGGCATAAAGCCCGGTTTTACCGAAAAGACGGTATATGAAGAGGATGGCTCCAAAATTGAGGAGCAGGAGCAGAGCCCAGTATATTTCATTCATGTAATATCCTTGGTGTTTTTGTTAAGGCTGGTGCCTCGACAGCCGTATCTTCAGATGATAGGGAATCGGATTCTTACTGTCAAGTCGGCAGGATACCGGAAATTGTATGTCTTAAGCAATTACGGCGGACGTCGGTTAATAGTTCCGGATAACTAATACCGGGTTTGCCGGAACTTCGGTCACAGGAACCTCCATTCCGAACTTTATGGCTTCTTGGACAATAGCGGCGTTATTGGAATCGATCTGTGTGATCCTTTTGAATATGGTATCCTGTAGTATGGATGGTTTGTGATTTTTATGTTTCTCAAAGACTTGATTGATGATCTTGCAACAACGGGCAAAATACGTTCTTTCCAATGACAGCATCACTTGAGGGCAACATACTTAATACTGCTCTATTACCACCTTATCCCCGACTTTCAGTCCATATTTTTCTTTTGCCGAGCTTTTATAAACTGACAATTCCAATTGGTTGTCGCTGTTGATAATAGCAATAGACGGCGTTTTTACTCCCTGTTGATAAAAATCTACCAATTGAAAAGTCTGCTCCACAGCTTTAATCAATAATCGATCCGATGGTAAGTTAGCTAAATCATCCAATGAGATGTTGGTAATAGCATTTCCAAATCGATCGAACATAATGACTTCACCAAGGATCTGAAGACCTTTTTTTTGGGGTGGTTTTGGTAAAAGTTGCACAATTTTTTTAGTAGGAGATCCAATTTTAGCGGGATCAAGGCCATTTGCCAGGTAAGCTGCTACGGGGGAAAAGAGAGCCAATCCATCGAAACTACTGTGGGCATGCCACCAGTCTGTTTTTGTATGGATACCATAAACTGCATCAATACCGTATCGTTGTATAATCAGGCTGAATATGCCATTGTCCGGGCCAATATACCAACGATTGTTTGATCGCATCATTAATGGTTGACGTTCCGATCCGACTCCCGGATCGACAACCACCACGTGAATACTGTCTTCGGGGAAATTAGGGGTACTCCGCAATACACTCCAGGATGCCTGAAGAATGGATTGCGGTTGAATATCATGCGTGACATCCATTATGACAGCATCTGGACAAATGGATAAGATTCGCCCTTTCATGGCCCCTGCAAATCCATCCTGAGTACCGAAGTCTGTGGTAAGGGTAATAATTTTTGACATGGTATTTGGTAAATCGAGATTTACATTGATTTCTACTCTTTGTCGTTCAGAACGGAGCCGTAGCGACACGAAGAATCTCAATTATTGAAAGAGATCCTTCACCACTGAACTCGAAAGACTGGCATCAAAAAGAACTCCTCAGGATGGCAGGAAACGTGCTCATTGACCAACCAGGAATCCGCAGTCATTGAGGAGGATGAAAAACCAGAAATGTGAGTTACTATAAGGTTGGATTTTTTTTGGATCGCCATTTTTCTATTTTTTGGGGAACAAAATGCTTCAATTTGTCAAGTAAGTTTTGAACATCAGCGTCCATCAGTAGCATATCTAAATGATCAGCCATTAAAAAATCCTGTCTAACAACATGTTGAAGAAATTCAAATAGTTTATCATAAAAACCAAGAATATTCAGCAACCCGATGGGTTTCCCTTGAATCCCCAATTGTGCCCAAGTGAACATCTCAAATGTCTCTTCCAAAGTTCCAATTCCGCCGGGTAAAGATATGAAACCATCGGAAAGCTTGGCCATCAAGGCTTTACGTTCATGCATGCTTTCTACTACTCGGAGATCGTTAAGATTAGGATGAGCAACCTCAGCCTCCACCAAGCTTCTCGGCATAACCCCAATGACCTCACCCCCGTTATTCATGCAGGCATTGGCCACCATGCCCATTAATCCAACATTGGCACCGCCGTATACCAACCGGATATTTCTTACCGCCAACATGGTTCCCAGCTTTTCAGCCGATTCCAAATATGCGTTCTGGCTACCGGCGTTCGATCCACAAAATACACAAATACTATTCATATTCCATAAACTCTAAATATTGTTTTTTTTTTAAATTGTACGATAAATTCGTACCGTCCCAAACATATTCAATAACCTTCCACACGAACGTCGTCCCAAAATAATGATACCTGTTACAGATTTCTGCAATGGGTATCATTATTTTATTAGAATGAATATTTAACTTCGGTTTGGTAGTCGACAAAGACGTTATCCAGCAGATCCATGTAGGTGGGACTGAAGAGGACTTCCAGGCCGTTGGCGATTTTGTACTTAAAGGTTGCCCGGATATTGCTTTGTACGGGTTCACTGTCTTTATCCCAGTATCCGGCGGCCATAATTACAACGTTTAAGGCATCACCGGTCAGGAAACCAGCATTAATATGACCGGAGACAAAGTCAGTTTGTTCCCTCAATTGTCCCAGAAGGAAATTGGTTGCCGCTTCCGAGCCAACTTCCTTATAATTTTCAATCTTTTCTTGCCCGGCATACAGGTTTACGGTTTGTCCGAACATGGTAAATTCACCACCAATGACATATTTACTCCAGTTATTTTTGATGAATGGATCATCTCCATCCGTATCTTCCGTCATATATTGGACATAAGACAGTTTGGCCAACCAGTTTCCGAAGTTGTACTGAAGATCCAATCCGGGGCTTCTTACTTTGGTATATGTTTTTTGAGTAGTTGCCAGCACAGCTGTTGTGGGGGTTGCCCAAACAATAGTCGTCGGCACCAAATCAGCTGTACGGCCCGGACCTTCCACATAATTCAAAGAATAATCCAGGTTCCCCAATGAACTGGTAAACCGGGATGCCCATTTGCCATTATTGGGCCTTTTTTCCTGTTCCTTTTCACCATCGACATAAAAGTATTCCTGGAACTCCATGCTGACATTGTGTTTGGCCACCGGAATGTACATAATTTCAAACGCACTGTCAAAAATGCTCTGGGTGAGCAACACACCATAACTGGCCAGTTTACTATCTTCATATTCGGTGCTTTTGTAGGAATAATCCCGGGCGTTCACCCGATCCGTGGGGACTTCAAGACCTTCCAGGAAACTCCAGGTCACAATTTGAGGGCCGATTTTCCAGGTGCGGCTACCGTTGTATATTTCAATAAAACCTTCCACCATACGAAGTTCACCGCCAGTCGAAGAACTGTTGTCGGAATGCAAGGTTGAATCGTGCAGTGATTCGGCCTCATTAAAATTCAGGTTAAAAGCTGAAAACAAACGGGCGTCATCCCCTAAGAATCCTTCCACTTTCAACTGCATCCGAGTACCGATATTATTGAATCCATTAATTTTCTGATCTTTGGGTATTGGATTGCCGGAAGGTGGCGCTGTACTCAAAGGCAGATATTTACCTTTCCACAACTCATCGGAATAACGTTCTTCATTCCAGTATCCCACTGCTTTCAAGTAACCGCCGAAACTGATAGAGATTTTTGATTCCTCTTCCACCTCTTCCTCTTCTGCGGATAGGTCATCCATTTCTGATTCCTCTTCCATCGCGTTCTCTTCTGCGGATAGGTCATCCATTTCCTCACCTGCTTCGATTTGTTCGGATGAATCGTCTGATAATTCGGCCAAGTCATCCAATCCCTCTGCCAGAAGCATTTGATATGATAAAGTAAGCAGAATAAGCGCTATTAAGCAAAATAATCTTTTCATCTTTTTTCTCTCACTGGTAATATTGATCACGTTAAAAGCTCGGTATTAAGATGGATGGTTTCCGAGCGAAGAGATATTTCCTTACGACCTTCGCTCGAAAGTTGTACACATTGAGATTTTCAACACATTTTAATATGTGGGCGGAATTGATGTCAGTTTTGACATCGTATTGGCAAGTTTTCGATTATTTGCTACCACCATTTACGGGTCAGATAATCCGTTTTAAAAATGTCAGGTTTTATTTTGGCGGCGGCTTTCCCGGTTTTGATCTTTTTCATCTCCATAACGGTTTTAGTACCTTTAATGACATTTTTCATTTCCATACCGGTGGGAATAAACACCTTTTTACCGTCTCTGTTTTTTTTCACACTGAATGATTTTAAGTGTGCTGTTTTATATAATTGACCACTAAGATTATACATCTCCATTTTTAAGGGCAGTCCGGAATTGACATGCATCCAGACAATATTTTTGCTGTAGCCGTAGTCATCTTTCATTTTATCGTCTTTGAAGATGCTTTGTATCTTTTCAACCGTTAGTTTTTTATTTTTAAAGGTTACTTTTTCAGTTGCGAGCCAGGTATAATTGGAATCATCAATGTCTCTGGCAGACATATCACCATTGGAAAAATCCGAGCCCATAAAAGATGAAGATTTATCGGAACCAATGATACGCTTGGGTTTACGAAGGCCTTTCAGATAGATCCACTGATCATCGTCATCACCGTCAATTTCAATCATTAGGGCACCATTGCCTTTATCGTCCGCCGGGGCGTAAAAGTAGCTGAGGGAACGTCTCAAGCGCTTGTCCTTATCTCTGAAATCCGTAGTAAAGTTGGCGTTTCTGGACTTTTTTGAGAATATTTTTTTACCTTGTGTATCGTAAATATATAAAACTGTTTCCGAGATCATCCTCTCCATGACCGGAAGGGAATCCACCTGCTCCATTATTTTCCTGCCTTTTTGCTCCGGAGTTTCCGCATTAACAGTCGAAGCAATGACCAAACATAATACACTTATCCATCCAAAGATGTTATGTTTTTTTAGTCCTTTTCCGTTCATTTTTCTCTCCCAAATTAAAACATTAAAATGCTATTTAATGATGATGTTAAATGAAATCAGTGTTCTCGATTTTACCTACATCTTATCCGGTTCATCGTTTACTGCCAGATTAGTAAGTGAGAAAATCCATTGTTATCAGCGTCTGCAAGTATTTACCTGTCTGAAGAACCGACAACAAGAATTAATAGTGGATTATCATTGCCATAACTGCTGGAGGAAAGCTTTCAGCTAGTCAATAAAATACGAAACCATCTGATTAGACAGGGTTTTTCGATCAATGGTATCATCAGTAAAACTCTTAAGCAGTATCCTACCGGTATCCAGCCCAATCACACCTGAAAGTAGAAATAAAGCTAATAATTCCGGGTCCTTTGTTTTGTTGATACGTCCCTGCTCCTGCAATTGGCCGAATGCCTCACGCAAAAATACCAGAACCGGATTCAGGTTCTTCATGACAAACTCTTTTTCGAATCCTTCGACTTGATCCAAAACGGCATGAAACATGATTCGGAACTCCCTGGGATGTTCTTCCAGGGTTTCCAACAGGTACAGTGTAACCGCCCGAATGGACTCTTCAGGTGGTAGATCCAAGCCGATTAATCGATCGGAAGTAATGCCCACTTTTTGGACATGACGAAGAATCTCTTCGAACAAGTCCATTTTGGTTTTAAATAACCGAAAGAGCGTCACTTCATTGACATTTGCCCTTTGTGCGATTGCTCTGGTCGTTGATGCGTGAAAACCATTTTCTGAAAAAAGATTTAAGGCGGCTTCCAGTATTCTTTCCCGGGTATCGCCTGTCTTACCGTTACTGTTGCCCACTTCTGCCCCGAAAGTTTATTAAAACCATACATTCTATAACAAGGGAGTGCTTCCTGCTCTTATGGGGTACACAATCCAAATAATGGTCCCTTAATTATCCCGCTAAAACGTATATGGTCTGTAACGTTATGATAATGTTAGTTGGGAAGTTGGTCATCTTCTTGTACATTTACCTTTTCCAACTGAATCTTCCGAAGAAACTTCGGTCGGGTTTTCAGGATGACCACCGGCAACATGATTAGTGCACCAAAAGAGCTGAAAAACATGGTTGCGGCTACCAGTGTCCCCAACATGATTTGAGAATTAAACGCTGACATAAGGAATACCAAAAACCCCAACGCAACTGCTGCTGCGTTAACCAAAATTGCCCTGCCCGACGATGTGGTGGTATTGATATATGCCTCGGTCAGGCTGTCGCCTTCTCTAAGCTGGATTTTAAACCGTTCAAGAAAATGAATGGTGTAATCCACACCGATTCCAATGGCTACTGAGGATACCATCATGGTTGTCATGGTGATTTTCCCTCCTAGCAGTCCTATGAATCCGAAATTGAGTATGACGGTAAACGTCAAGGGTATTAAAGAGTAAAAGCCACCTCCTAATGACTTGAATATAAAAAATGTTACGATAAATACAAACAGAAATGAAAGTAGAATACTTTGGGTTTGAGAATCGCTGATTAATCGAGCCAATTGCATCCCGGTATACGCGCCACCACCGACCATAACTGATTCTATGTATGGATCATCTTTAGGAAATAATTCGTTGAATTTTTTGGTGGTAATTTTAACATAATTATCGATTACCACAGTAGAGCCGTCCCTAATCATGATTTTAACATGAAATTCCTTTAAATCAGGTTTGATCATGGCTTCAAAATCATCCCGTCCGGCATTCAGCGCCTGATTGAGCACAACACCGATAATACTGCGGTTCGTCAGGGTTTTATCTGTAAATCCATCCCGATCGACATCCGGTAGTCGATTGAACTCTGGTTTATCATCATGATAAAACACTTTGTAGAATTTCCTGACAAAATCAACCGGTGTAATCACCATACCGCTGGGTTTCACTACTTTTCCATCATAAACAATTCTGGGTTGATCCATGTTTTTCAAAAATTGATAAAATGCCTCCAATTTGTGTAGTACGACTGGTTGTTTAATGTCCACAGCCAGTATATCGTTCATTAGATTAAACTCTCGTTGCAGGGTAATACCCTTTGGGCTGTTTTTGGATTCTCTTAACCATAAAATACTTTTTGCGTTTTCCTCCCAGCTGTCTTCCGGTTTACCCATACGTTTGTTTAATTCTTTCAGTCCGGCTATCTGTTCTTTCGACAGGTCGGCAAACAGTCCTTCCGTCTCTTCGGATGCTTCATCCGATTCCTCACCCAGTCCGTCAAGATCACCTTCTCCACCGTCTCCCAGGCTATCCAACTCATCACTATCGGTGCTATCCAACTCATCACTATCGGCGGCGCTTTCCAATTGATCCGAAGAATCAGTACCATCTTCTGTGGATAGCTCAACCACATATTCTTCATTCAACATATGTTTAAATAATTGAATTTGTGCGAAAAATTCATCTTTGGATTCGGGGAGGTTGGCGCTACTGATATTCAATTGCTGGCTTAATTCGAGGATCAGACTCTCTTTTTTATCCGGATAATCAGCAATCAAGCTGTCTGTTGCTGCTGTGAAATAACCCACCCGTTCCTGAAGATTCTTTTGAAAGGCTGGATTTTCCAGGTTTACTTCGTCCCTGAAGGAAAAAATCATGTTGATTTCACCAGTACCGGTGAGTTCTTTATTTAAAAAACGATCACTTTTGAAGAGGATATTATCCTCCTTGAAAGTGTCCATCACAGATCCTTCAAAATAGTTGTTTCGCATTAACAAAACCGATAAAACCATAATCCCGAGAATGACGGTTAAAACAGTGCCTGGACGTTTGATCACCGATCGGCTGCATTTTTCCAGAAGCATTGCAGTAGGGGCTAATTTATCGGGATTTCCTTTATTGGCCAATGGATTATTCTTTGGTATTTTCCAAAGTACCAGCATGGCCGGGGTTAAGGTTAATGTCAGCAACAAGGCAAAAACAACACCAACAGCCGAAAACTGTCCAAAATGTTGAATGGTTGTTAATGAAGTTGTAGCCAATGAGGAAAAACCAGCAATGGTTGTTACAGCGGCTAAAACAATGGCTTTTCCAACATGGTTGACAGCGGTTTGTACCACCACACGTCTATCCTGGCTTGTCTGGGCATCTTCGTAAAATCGGTTTAATAGATGGATGCTATATGCTGTACCGATGGCAAGTATGATGATCGGTAATCCCGATGTTGAAATAGTAAAGGGAACCCTCAAAAAAGCCATTAAGCCTAAAGTCCAGACAACCGCCAGCACAACTGTCACCAACGGAATGATGACTCCGCGAACGCTCCTGAAACTCAGAAAAAGCATTAATAAAATCACCAAAATAGCAATAGGCACCAGCCTCTGCATATCATCGTTCATCATTTTCGATAACACTCCGATAACAACGGGATTACCGGCAACATATATTGAAACGCCTTCCGGCGTATATTTATTTACAACATCGCGTATCAGGTAATAAACTTCTGCCATGTCAATCATTCCATTGACATTGTGAATATGAAATTCAAGATTTTCTCTACTGAACGGATCGATATTTTTTAAAGTGAACTCATATAAACTGTCTATAAAACTTCGCCATGTTCCAATTTCAGGATGCATAAAGAAGTCTGTTCGTTCAATGGTTTGCATAATGGCAGTAAAACTACTGACAGTCAGTTCATCTTCAAGCAGCCGTTTTAGTTCAGGCTCATCCTCAAAAACGGCTCTCAACTCCTTTTCCAGATAGGGTTTTAGCTTTGTGCGAATTTTTTTGGAGTGCTTCTGAATGTATTGATCATTTATGTTAATACCATTGACAGTTTTTCCATAAATCTCAAAAGGAAAAGCATTGTTTTTTCCCTGGAAGCGACTTTTCAAAGCACTCTCATCAAGAGCAGTGGATAATTCAAGAATAATATAGCGACGCTTATATGCTTGTTTTCTATGAGTAGAAGCCCTTATGGTGGAAGCATGCATATTAGAAGACATAATGCTGTCTTTAAACATACGCTCTTCCATGACGCGCTTTTTGAGTCCCGGAATAATTTTTTTCAAATCCTCATCGTTTTCCGGCAGTAGTTCTTCTTTTCCAGGTTTTGAAGGAATACCATAATCCTTTTTCAGTTTTTCGATGATACTGCCTGTAACCACCGAACCGGTTTCTTTATCCAGCAGGGGATCTTCCAGGTTGGCAATGGAGATGACTTCGTCTGGATCGATACCGACAGATTGAACCAATGTAACCGTTTCTCCTTTCAGCTGACTGTAAAATGTTTTGGAAGCTTTCAGATCCTTCAATTCCAGAACGATCTTTTCAGTGCTTCTTAAAACATCGATATCTAAAACGCTGCCATTCTTCTTTTCAACTCCGATAAGAACAGTGTCTTTTGTATTAAAGTTTTTATGGGAATAGTCATCCGATTTCACTGCCGACAGGTGGGTGGGAAGAAACTTAATCAGATCTGCTTCAAAATAGGCATTATCTTTGATTTGCTGCATCGCTAAAATTGTTATTAACCCGGCAACAATGAATATTAACCAGGGAAAGCGACAACTGAATCGACTGATTTTTTCGAGCATTTATTTTCCTCTTATTACAAGTACCTTCAAATATTATAATGATTTTAATATGTTACCTTGAAATTTATTTATTAAACGATCACAACTATGCTCTTTTTGAGGACAGTTGAAGGCCGGGTGTTGATATTTTTACTTAAAACTGATTTGTATTAGTGCTAATGCCGCGAAGGTTAAAGGTATTATGATACAATATCAAAAACCGGATGTATAAGAATAAATTCATTCTTCACAATTGCTTCAATGTATATAGTAATTTATGTTTGTATTTTTCATGGACATTATTATAGAAGTGTTATGACCTGTATTTTTCCACACAATCGGCAAAATATGTTTCCAATGCTTTGACATTGACATCAATATTAAATTTCTGAGCCACGGTATTGTGTGAATGCGATGAAAACACGGCGTAAGTTTTGTTATCCATTTCCAGACAGCGTATTATATACTGGCTTAAGGCTTTGACGTTTTGGTATTCAAAGAGAAACCCGTTTTTTTCATGATCAACCAATTCCGGCAATGCCCCTCCGTTTGTAGTAATTACTGGTAACGCCACTGACATATACTCACTGACCGTGTTAGCCAGGCCTTCTTGAGAAGATGTTAAAATTCCAAAATCATAGTGTTTTAATTCTTCTTTCAAATTTCGAGAAAATCCTTTTAAAATCAATGTATTTTCAAGGCCAGCCATTGTAATTTGTTGCCGGATCTCTTTTTCCAATGGACCGTTTCCGAAAGCATCGCACTTAAATTCGTTATATCCTTGTTCTTTTACCAATTTTAGTGCATCGATCAAATCTTTATGCCCTTTGCCAATGGCCAATCGGGATGTAATCACAAAACGGACCGGTGACCGTTTTTCTTTTCGCGGTAAACAGACAACCGGTTTGGTATTGTAAATAACGGTAATTTTCTCCTCCGGTACAAAATGAAATCTCCGGGCAGTTTCTTTTTTCATCCACTGGCTGGTAACCAGCAATTCGTCAACGATAAATCTCTGTGAAAACCGTTGATCTAACTTAAAATTGATGTCCCCGGGTAATCCCAAACGCTGGGTAACCGGTATTTTTAATAACTTGGCAGCCCACCCCGCAGTTCTGAGTTCCTTTTGGATGTTCATACAGGTGATATCGATGCCATGTTCTTTAAACTTTTTATAAAAAAACCGAATGGTCACGGGGCTGTAATCCGGTCCAAATCGGAGACAATAAGCTTGGCAATTATTGGATTTCACCTCATCGGTCAACTTTTGATCATTTGAAAAGAAATAGACCTGATGACCTCGTTTTTGCAGCGCCTCACCGAATTCCACCATCCATGTTTTAACGCCGCCCCAAATCTTTGTACTGATTACAAATGCTATATTCATTCGTCATTGTCTTTTGGGATATTCATTAATTATTCAAGGACCCCCATATGCAAGTAATTTCTTGCCGACAATGATTCTGTCAAGTCATTCTGTCAAGGATTTGATGATTTAGTAACTAACCGATGTTATTAACTTAACCTTCGAGTCCGCTCTGACCGGGCCTTGTTTAAAGGACAAAACCACTTGGCATCATTTGATAGGAATAATTAAATTCCTGAATTAATATTTTTGTGCTTGAAGGAACGTGCTGTTCAAAAAAAAACACAAACAAGTTTTTTCTATGAATAGACCAAGGATTTTCAACTTCAATCAAACCGAGGAAAACATCGTTGATTAAAATCAACAATCGTCATTGCAGAGTGTTGGCGATGGGGCAGTGTCGCACAAAGGGGCAATCCCTGCAATGACGATCGGTTTTTGGGCAATGATAAAAAACATTGACAGTCGATTAAACAAAAAATATATTTGACCATCAATAAGGCGCTATACTAAATTTAATTTTATTATAAAAGCATTAATCAAATGTAACAGTTTGTAACAATTTGTAACATTCCATTAATCAGTGAAAAAAAGTAGATACAACATACATTTTCAGATTTGGATTTGACCTTTATTTGGTCAAATTTCATCTAGAACCAGTGTCATTCTGATGAGGTCCCTGGTGACCTGAAGAATTTCCGCGCTTTCAGAAAGATCTTTTGTTACTGGTTTCACAGGACTTGAAGCAAACATGTTTCCAGGTAATCAGCAATATCTCTTGCTTTTGGCCCTGAGAGATCCTTCATCGTACCTTCTCAGGATGACAGGAACCTGCTCACTGATCAGCCAAAAATCCCCGATCATTGATGTATTATAAAAAAAACCTGAAATGTAAGTTACAATTATTTTATATAAAAAAACAATGTTTCACCCCACTATTTGTATCAATAAAGAATTTCTTCACAATAGATTTGTATAATGGATCAACAAAAAAACGAAAATGGGTTTATATTATTTTCCCACAATCCCAAAATTCTGGTAGTTGTTCTTGGCCTTTCCATGCTGTTTGTCGGAATGTGCGGAATCAGCTATGAATACACTTTCAGTCGGTTAGCTTCTGATATTTTAGGTAATTCGGTAAAACAGTGGGGGATTATCATTGGATTGATGATGTTTTTTATGGGCGTCGGCGCCGATCTACAGAAGTATCTTCCCGATCGATACAACGTTGATAATTTTATCTTTTTGGAAGTCCTATTAGGATTACTGGGGGGGATTGGACCAAGCGTTACATTGTATGCTTTTGGCAATTTTCATGAACACTTTATTCTCGTTCATTATTTCTTTATTTGTATTATCGGTTTAATGATCGGACTGGAAATTCCGTTATTAACGCGAGTAAATGAAAAAACCGTCCCCAGTTTGAAGCACAATCTGGGGCATATCCTGAAAATGGATTATATAGGCTCCTTTATAGGCGCTTTGATTTGGGTTTTTATTTTACCCAGGTTTTTTAATGTTCTGGAGATCAGCTTTTTTCTTGGCATTATCAATGTGTTTGTCGCACTTTTCACCTGGCTGTGGTTTTACCGCTGGATGGAGCACCCCTGCATTATTCCGGTCTTTGCCGTGTTGGCATTAATTATCCTGACCATTGGTATTATCAACGGAAAAAAAATCACCCTGACCGCTGAACAAAAACTTTACAAAGATCCGATTATTCATTCCAGTACATCGCCATATCAACATATTGTTCTCACTAAAAACCGAGCCAATGATATATATCTATACATAAACGGGCATTTGCAATTTGCCAGTCCGGATGAGTTTATTTACCATGAATTCCTTGTCCATACTGTTATGTCAGTATCACCAAATAAAAAAAGGATTCTCGTTTTGGGTGGTGGTGATGGAATGGCGGTTCGAGAAATTTTAAAATATAAAGATGTTGAATCAATTACCCTGGTGGATATAGACCCGGCTATGACAAAATTAGCCATTACCTTGCCTGAATTGTTGGCATTAAATCAAGGGAGTCTGAGCAATGCCAAGGTTATTACCAAAAAACCCAAAGGAATAATAAAAGGGGAAAAAGTTAATCTTAAACAATATGGGCATGGTTTTTTCCGGCGATACAAAAAAACCGATGATGTGGCGGTTCACGTCATCAACATCGACGCATATAACTTTGTGGATTCTTTTTCCGGAATTTTTGATATTATTATCATAGACTTTCCCGATCCGAACAACTTGGAATTGGCCAAGCTTTATTCCCTGGAATTCTATTCCCTGATGAAAAATCGGTTGGCTTTTGATGGTTTGATCATCCAACAATCCTCATCCCCCGCCTTGGCCAGGGAAGTTTTTATGATCGTTGGGCGTACAATGAACGAGGCCGGATTGACGGCTTTACCAATCCATCATCTGGTTCCTTCATTTGGAGACTGGGGCTGGTGGGTGGCCGGTCATGGTGACCGGTTCAGCAAAGAAGGATTAAAATCCAGATTGATACACCATATTAAACTGCCTGAAAACGTTGTTTATATTACTGAAGAGCTTATCACCGGCAGCTTGAATTTTGGTAGAAATGCCCTGTTGAGCAAAAATATGGACATTAATACCATTTTGGATAATCGTATTTTTAATTACTATTTGGAAGCTCTGAACAAAATACAGTGAAAGGTATCGGCTTATTACTCCGGTGTTCCCAATTTACCGATGATCCTGAGGAATTCATGCTTCAGATTTTCGTCGGTTTTAAATCTGCCCAACATGGCGGTAGAGGTTAAAGCTGATTGTTTTTTATTGACGCCACGAGATGTCATGCATAAATGTTGCGCCTCAATTAAAACCGCCACACCAAAAGTATCAATTTCGTTATGGAGTGAATTGGCGATCTGATAAGTTAACTCTTCCTGAATTTGCAGTCGTCTGGCAAACACATCCATTATCCGAACCAGTTTACTCACCCCGATGACTTTTTTATTGGGTAAATATGCAATGTGGCATTTCCCGATAAATGGCAGCATATGATGCTCACAGGTGGAATATAATTCTATATTCGACAAGGTGACCATCTCCTCGGAATACGATGAAAACCGTTTTTCCAAAATTTCCCTGGGATCTTGTCGATAACCGCTAAAAATCTCTTCATAAGAACGGATGACCCTTTCCGGAGTTTCAATCAAACCTTCTCTTTCCGGATCATCACCGATATATTCAATCAATTTTCTGACACATTCCAATGCTTCTTCTCGTGTTACAGTACTCATTTTATCTTTTGGTTTAAGTGTTGTGTTGCTAATTGACCACAGGCCGCTGAAATACCCTGCCCTTTCGAAATGCGCAAAGTAGCGATGATTCCATGATCAAGAAGATATTGCTGAAATTCTTTAACTGTCCTTTTTCCAGGGGCTTTAAAATCGAAATGTGGATTTTCATTATACGGTATTAAATTTACTTTGGATTTTGTACCGTGTAACAATTTAACCAGTTTTTTTGCAGACGCTTTTGAATCGGTGATGTCTTTCATCAAGATGTATTCAAAGGTGATCCTACTTCTTGTATCCTTGGGAAACTCCCGACATACCTGCATGAGTTCTTCCAGGGAATATCTTTTACTCACCGGCATCAGCTTTTTTCGGGCTTCCTGGGTAACTCCGTTTAACGAAATTGCCAGATTGGCTTTCACATCCTCATTGGCAAACTTTTTTATCCCCGGTATGATACCACTGGTTGAGATGGTTATGCGCCTGGAGGAAAAATTAAAGCCATGAGTATCCAAAAAAATGGTTAGTGATTTAATGGTATTTTCATAATTATGAAACGGTTCTCCCATTCCCATGTATACGATATTCCTGATATTCTCTCCCTCGGGTAGCAGGGATTGCAGATTAAAAACCTGATCGACGATCTCGCCGGCAGTAAGATTTCTCTTCAATCCCATATCGGCCGTCATACAAAATCTACAAGCCATAGCACAACCAACCTGCGTGGAAATGCAAACAGTATAATGATCGTTATGAGGAAGCAAAACCGACTCTATGCAGTATCCGTCGTTTAATTCTTGCAGGATTTTTACAGTACCGTCCGCTGCGGTTTTTTGCCCAATAACAGGTATTCTGTCCAAAGAAAAACTCTGGGCCAACTTGGAACGAAATGATTTTGATAAATTGAACATTTCATCCCAAGTGTTTATTTTATGAAGATAAAGCCATTGAAAAAGCTGAACGGCTCGAAAGGGTTTCTGTCCAATAGATACGGCCCAATCAGCTAATTCTTCCCGCGTAAAATCCGTTATTCGGGTAAATTCCTGACTTTTCTTTTTTTGTCCTGTTTTACTATTCACTTCTTGGTTCCATCCAACCGGGTACATATAAGTTCAGCTGCTAAAAAATACCCTTTTATCCCACATCCCACAATCACGCCATCAGCAATAGCCGAAAGATACGAATGATGTCGAAATTCTTCCCTGGCGTGGATATTTGAAATATGAATTTCAATAAACGGGACGTTCGTTCCTGCCAATACATCTCGCAATGATACTGAGGTATGGGTTAATCCCCCCGGATTAATCATGGCATAATCCGCATCATGATTCGACTGAATAAAATCAATTATTTTGCCTTCATGATTCGACTGAAATGGTAACAGCTCAAATCCTTGCTCACTAAATAGCTTCACAAGATCCGTCTCAATATCTTTTAATGTCTGATGCCCATAAATTTCGGGTTCCCTTTTTCCTAACAAATTTAAATTCGGTCCATTAATGAGTAGAATTTTTTTGTTCATGCTGAAATCCTTTTTTAAAAATTGAGGACGTTCGTTCTCGCAGATACATCTTATAATAATATTATCATTTATTCATGCCGGTGTCCGTATATTCAATGCCAGTTCAATCAGTTTATACAGATTTAGCCAGTGACTGAATCAGTATGGCAGCCGCAGCAGAAACATTTAAAGACTCGACTGTGTGTTTTCCGGGGATATGAACCAGATATTCACACCGTTTTTGAGTCAACGTCCGTAATCCACGGCCTTCATTTCCCATCACCAGAACAACATCATTAAAATCCGGTAATGCTTGAAAATCAATGGAGTTACCATCGCTGGCAGCTCCAACTATCATAAATCCTTCTCTCTTGAGCTTTTGCAGCGATTCGGAAAGATTTGCTACAGAAATTACTGGAAAAAATTCGAGTGCTCCAGCAGACGCTTTAGAAACGGTGGCTGAAAGTGGCGCTGAATTTTTTTTCAATGTAATGATACCATCAGCTCCTAAAAAAGCAGCGGATCGAATGACTGTTCCCACATTTTGGGGATCTTCCACCTGGTCCAAAGCAATCAATAATCGATATTTTTGATTTATTAGATTCTCCAAAAAATCGTCCAGCTCATGAGTTTTGAGTTCACCGCAAGAGAGTACCACCCCCTGATGTTGTTTTGTTTTAGATAAAACTGCCAGTTTGTGGGCATCTGCTTTGATGACGGGAACCTTATTTTTATTTGCCAGATTGATAATCTCCTTAATACGCGTTGATCCCCCTCCAGCCTTAACAAACAACTGGTTTATGCTGCGATTTTGATGCAGCAGGCATTGTTGCACGGGTGTTATGCCGTAAAGAACATTCGGATTTTTCATATTAGGCGTGTTGTTAGATATAACCATTCAATGTCACTAAGTTTAGCTTTGCCATCTGTCATCCAGAAAGTGAGGCGAAATTCTGAGGAGGAACGACAGAGAATCTCAAAGGACGTCTTAAGCTCATCTTGAGTTTTTTACAAACAACTTGATATAGAAGGGCCTTCATGCAGGTAAGTTGTTGTTGAATATCGATCAGGCTTCAGAATGACAATAAGTGAACAATAAATTTTAATTCAATGACATTGTATAACCATTAGCTTCGCTGCCAAACTGTTTTACCATCGCGATCTTCCAAAACTATCGATGCTGCTTTAAGCTGATCTCTGATTTTATCGGCCAATTCCCAGTTTTTTTCTATCCTGGCTTTTTCCCGTTGCTGGATTAGTTCATCGATATGTTTATCACTCAATTGGTCGTTGTCGGCTTCCTCTTTCTTAATTCTCGGAGTTTTAAACCATTGAGTCGCAGGAACCGTCAGAATACCCAATATTTGTCCCAAATCTAATAGCATGTTGTACATTGATATGGCGTCCGGGGCTTCGGGAGGTGTTGTATTCAATTGCCGAGTTAAGTCAAAAAGTACTGCCATGGCTTGCGGTGAATTCATATCGTCGCACATGGCATCCAGAAAGCGTTGCCGATAGTTTTCCACAGTCGGATTTGATGGTTGTTTCCGGGGGATCACTTTTTTATTTGATGTTGATTCAAATTTTTCCAGCGCTCCGTAGATTCGGTCCAATCCTTCAGCGCTTTTTACCAGGGCATTTTTGCTAAAATCAAGGGATTGTCGATATTGGGCCGATAAAACAAAAAAACGTATCAGTTCAGGGTGATAAATTTTGACCAAGTCACTAATTGTGGCAAAATTGCCCAATGATTTGGACATTTTCTGCTTTTCAATTTTAATCATCCCATTGTGCAACCAGTAGTTAGCATAGGTCTTACCATTGGCACATTCAGATTGTGCAATTTCATTTTCATGATGAGGAAATATCAAATCGCTGCCGCCGGCATGGATGTCAAACGTCTCGCCTAAGTGCTCCTTGCTCATAACTGAACACTCAATGTGCCACCCCGGTCTTCCCGGTCCCCATGGGCTATCCCACTTCGGTTCATCGGGTTTGGTGGCTTTCCATAAAGCAAAATCAAGTGCATCCTCTTTTTGATTATCCACATCAACCCGTATTCCAGACATTAAATCATCAATGTTTTTCCCGCTCAATTTACCATATTCGTCAAACTTCCGCACTCTAAAGAAAACGCTGCCTTCCACTTCATAAGCGAATCCTTTATTTATTAAATCCTGTGTCAACGCGATCATCTGAGGAATATATTCGGTTGCTTTGGGGGCAATATCCGGTGGGTTAATTCCAAGTGACAGCATATCGCGATCGTGAGATTCAATATTTTCTTTTGCCAGCTCGGCAATAGAAATCCCCCTCTCATTGGCGCGTTTGATCATTTTGTCATCAATATCCGTATAATTTTTAACATACGTGACATTATAACCTACCGCTTTAAACACGTTTCTCATTACGTCAAAATTGATCCCCCCCCTGGCATGTCCCAAATGGCAGTTATCATAGACGGTTACGCCACAAGTATAGATCCTTACGTTGCCGCGTTCAATAGGTTTAAAAACCTCTTTTTTATTGGTTAAGGTATTGTAAAGTTTTATATCCATTACTTAATTAACTGTTATAATAACGTTAGTTTTTCTTTTTTTAAGGTAGCTGTAAAAAAAATGCCTCAAAGATCTCCTTCAACACAGGTAGTATGAAATCCACCCCTGGGATTATAAACGGTGGTAATCCGAATTCGTTTTGTCTCCAGTAGTTTCTTCAGATCTTTGTAAATCTGTTTGGTCACACCTTCTTGATACAAACCGACATTGCGGTAGCTGGTCATATAATATTTCAGGGATTTCAGCTCCACACATTTTCCGCCCTGCGGATAATACTCGATGATCAATGTTGCATAATCCGGCAGACCGCTAAATGGACAT
Source organism: bacterium (assembly GCA_041556995.1). Taxonomy (GTDB): domain Bacteria; phylum SAR324; class SAR324; order XYD2-FULL-50-16; family XYD2-FULL-50-16; genus JAHJTV01. The sequence goes on from JBFFHJ010000005.1 coordinate 132,203, forward strand.
ACGGCTGAAAACTCATCGGTTTCGGTTTTAATGTATTGATTCGGACTGTCAAAATCAAAGGTTTCCAGGAAGTCGGTCTTAATCTTTTCCGGTCCGTCAAAGGGAAAGGTTTTTCCTTCTGGGATGGCCATGTTTATCCTCCAAGTTGTTTTTTATAATCTAAATAGCCTTTTTTTCGAAGTTTGCAAGCAGGGCAATCATCGCATCCCCGTCCCCACTCATTCATTTTTGTCTCAGCATTGTAACAGGTATGAGATTCCTGGACGACCAAATCAAATATGCCCTCCTTCTCTGCTAACTTAAACGTTTCTCCTTTGGTCAGGTGCATCAGTGGTGTTACCAGTTTAATGTTTTGTTCCGAACCAAGGTTGAGGGATGATTCAATTGAGCGAATAAATTGTTCGCGGCAATCAGGATATCCACTATAATCGGTTTGACATACCCCGGTTACCAGAGTATCAGCTTTAATCGTCTGGGCATAAGAATGTGCCAGTAAAATAAATAGCGCATTTCGATTGGGAACATATGAAGCCGGTAGATCCGCATTGTTTTCGTGTTGGCTGTTCACATCTCCGTCACCCAATAGAGCCGATGTCACCATCTTTGAATAAAAAGATATATCAATGATCTTCAACGGTATTTTTAAAGCAGCGGCTATTTTTTTTGCCTGTTGAATCTCCACTTCGTGTTTCTGACCATATATGAATGAAAGTGCTAAGACGTCTTGGTAACGATTTTGTGCCCACCCCAGGCAAGTTGTGGAATCCTGTCCACCTGAAAATATGACAATTGCTTTACTCATATTAAACTATAAGTTACTGCTTTTTTTTAAGAATTACATTCAACCGTTTACAAAAAATCTTTGTAAACCAGGCAACGAAATTCAGGTTGGATTTATGATAGATAAGTAAAATCAGAAGGGTACTTTACAGAGTCACTCTAATTCGGATCAAACTTTAGAAAAGTTTCGTTAAATATCTATCATAATCATCTTAAATAACATGGTCAAGAAAGCAGCGTTGATGCTTTTGATGAGTTTTGTTTTTTATTTTATTGTATTTTATTTTGCGATACAAGATTCCGGTCGGTTGTGTTTTTTATTGCTGACTTCAGTTTATTAACCTCTTACTGTATTTCCGTCTCACAATTGTAAAACTTATATCACAGAGTTTTAAATTAAACTCAAATCATGCCGTAAAAACAAGGTGATAGTAGCTAAAACCACTGGAGGTTTCTTTGTAAAACAATTGTCATCCTGAACAATCAGTGGTTTTTTTGTTGTATACTTTTGACAAAGCTATTCCGCAATTTTTTAAATAATCCCCCTTTGTGAGAAGAAACATGGAAACAACACATCCACTCCATCCCCTCGGACAAAAAGCAAGAATTTTGCTGTCCAGCGTATTTGGTCCCTATGCACAAGATGATGATTACGGTAGTCGAAAAATCAACCCGATGGAATTGTATCAGAATCAGGTTACTCGAACTCAAGGAGGATTTTCATTACGAATGTTCGTCCGATCGTTCGGTTTAAAACTGATTCAGACGAATATCAACGCACCTTGTTCTCTTTTAGATTTTCCCGATTTAGAACGATTTATCGATATAATTCAGAACAACCCGTATGATATCATCGGAATTAGTGGTATTGTTCCAAATCTTGGTAAAGTTAAAAAAATGTGCGAATTGATTCGTACATTTCAGCCCGATGCAACCATTGTTATCGGCGGACATATTGCCAATAAAATAGATATTGAAAATAGTATTGACGCAGACCATATTGTTAAAGGCGACGGTGTGGCCTGGTTTAGAAGGTTTTTGAATCAAGATGCAGACGCACCTGTCAAACACCCCAAAATGCTTTCAGGATTCGGTACCAGAATACTGGGAGTGCCGGTAACGAATAAACCGAAAGATACAGCAGCGATTCTAGTACCTTCAGTGGGTTGTCCCCTGGGATGCAACTTTTGCTCAACCTCAGCCTTTTTCGGTGGAAAGGGAAATTTTGTTAATTTTTATAAAACAGGGCAGGAGTTATTCGATGTAATGTGTGAAATCGAAAAAACCATGAAAGTTCACTCCTTTTTTGTCATGGATGAGAATTTTTTGCTTCATCGTAAACGAGCATTGGATTTACTGGAACTTATGAAGGTCAATCAAAAAAGCTGGGCCTTGTCCTTATTTGGCTCCGCCCGTGTTTTAAAAACCTACACAATGGAACAGTTAGCAGGCTTGGGAGTTGCCTGGATCTGGATCGGTTTGGAAGGAGAAGAAAGTCAATATGGAAAGTTGAAGGGGATCAATACCAAAAAACTGGTAAAAGAACTTCAGTCAACCGGAATTAGAGTTTTAGGGTCATCGATTATCGGCATGGAAAACCATACACCCGATAATATCCATCAAATAATCGATTATGCGATCTCCCATGATTCCGTTTTTCATCAATTCATGCTTTACACACCTGTTTCCGGAACTCCCCTGCATCGGCAACTTCTTGAAGAGGGAAAACTCTTCTCTGAAAAAGAGTTCAATGTTGCAGACAGCCACGGTCAATACCGTTTTAATTATAAACATGCTCACATCATAAATGGAGAAGAGGAGAACTATATTATCGATGCGTTTGATAAGGATTTTCACGTTAATGGTCCCAGCCTGGCCAGGTTGATCAGGGTGTTGCTCAACGGTTGGCATACTTACAAAAATCATCCGGAAAAACGCATTCGAAATCGTATCGCTTGGGAAACAAGACCGCTGAGATCAACTTATGCCGGGGCTATTTGGGCGACAAAAAAGTGGTATGTTGGTAATGAAAAAATATATAAAAAGCTCGATTCCCTTTTGGATGACCTGTACAAGACATTTGGTGCAAAAACCCGGTTATTGTCTCCCATAATAGGACGTCACATATTTGCCAGGTTAAAAAAGGAGGAAGAGAGATTAGCCGACGGTTGGACGTATGAGCCAACCACATGTTTTGAAGAAAACCAAGCTGCGGTTATTTTGAGGGAAGCGGAAAGCAACAGAGTTCGAAAGCAACCTGAAAAATCCAAAATGACACCTCTTTTAGAACCGGCTTTGAGATAAAAAAGGCGTCAAAAGCAAAAAACCTCCCCAAGGGAGGTTTTTTTTTGATTGATGTCATCTTTATCCGGTGACATCATCCTATTTTATTACTTCAAGGAAACGTCAGCAGCAGCCGGTCCTTTCTGACCCTGCTCAATTTCAAAGGTAACACGATCGCCTTCTTGCAGCGATTTGAAACCGGAACCGTTAATGGCGGAATGATGGACAAATACGTCATCACCATTTTCCTGTTCAATAAAACCGTAACCTTTACTATCATTAAACCACTTTACAGTACCTTCGATCATTACGGATACTCCATTTAAATATTAAATATTTCCTAACTTCCAGCATCCATCTAAATCACAAATGGTACTTTCAATCAGATTTACACCGGTTCAGAAACAAACCGGAAAACACTTCCGAGTTTTTTTAACTCAAAGATCGAGAGTAGCACAAATAAAAAGGAAATGTCATCTTTTTTATCTCTTCATTTTATGTAGTTATCTTTATTCAATCGATTGCAGCATACTTACAAAAGCCCAAAAAACATGAACCATCTCTCTTTCGAACCGGAATAATGGTAACTCATGCTGTCAATTGATTTCCCCCCATTGCTTTTTATTCATTCGCTCATTCCAGCAAAAAAGATCCTGGAATTGGAAATTTAAATCTCGGAATATTTTACTGCTGCCAAAGAGATTGTTTTAAACACAATTTCTCCCTTGTTTTTTTTCGCTTTGATTGAAGAGCTTTTTAATGGATTATGTCTATTGAACAAATGTTTGAAACTTATATAAACCAGCCAGTTCCAATTCAAGCTTATCTTTTGATTTAATTTGGGCCACCCCGGCAGGTGTTCCGGTCAACAATACATCTCCCGGTAGAAGCGTAAAATAACCGGAAGCGCAGGCTATCAGATCTAGCGTTTTGTTAATCATCATTTTCGTGCTATCCTCCTGCCTCACCTCTCCATTGACCGACAGTTTCACCATTATATCCTCCGAATTTTTAAATTTATCCACAGTGATAAAAGGAGAAATCGGGCAGGAACCGTCAAAGGCTTTGGCCACTTCCCATGGATAACCTTTATCTTTCATTTTTTGTTGAACATCCCTAAGGGTTAAATCCAGGGCAATCCCATAACCGACAATGGCCTGCTTTGCGGCTTTCGTATCCGCCTTTGATAATCGTTCTCCAATTAAAACAGCTAGTTCGGTTTCATGATGACAATTCTGGCTGTACTCGGGAATAACAATTGCCTTATCAATCGGCTGTAATGCCGTAGTGGGTTTGATAAAAAATATAGGTTCGGTTGGTACAGGATTATTTAGTTCCCGAATGTGTTCGTAATAATTCCTGGCGACGCAGACAACTTTTCCTATGGGCAATGAACATGGAGTTCCATCTAAATATGTGTGTGAGTAATTCATATTTGTTTCTCCCTGGATAATTTAGAGATGAATAGTATGATTCGATATCTGAAAATAACATATTCTATTCTTCAAACATTCCCAAAATAAGGTTTGTTTGGAGTTCAATATATTCGTCGATTTTATAACAACGGGACAGTTGCCAACGTCTGAATGTCCACATATGCCCCAAAACAGTAATATTGTGAGCCATTAATTCACATTCTTTGTCCGTCAGTTTTTGCAGATCGCCTGAAGTAACAGCCCGTTTTAAAGCGTCTTGCAGAAGGGTTGTGATACGGATATCGTTGGCCAGAACTTTTTTCTGCCATTGTGAAGGCAATGACTTGGTTACCTGGTACATCAACAAAATTTCGTCACTCATTCGATGACATACCATAAAAAACTCATGTATCAATCCCCGTAATACCGACCGACCGCTGGAAGCATTTGCAAGAGCGTTCTCCACTCCTTGTTCGACCTGATCATGAATCGATAAACAAGCCAGGTAAAGAATATCTTCCTTGGACGCCACATATTCATACATTGATCCAACAGAGACCTTGGCCGCTTTTGCAATTTGTCGGGTGGTGGCTTTGTGAAATCCATGTTCGATAAAAAGCGGCACTGCCGCTTCGACAATCTGGCAACGTCGTTGTTCAACCAGCTCAGGATTCTTTACTTGAGTAGGCACATCTTCTGTTCCAATTGGATTCTTTTTCATAAGTATACTGTTTTATTTCTTCAATCGGAAATCTCACTTGGTATCTTGGATTTATTCTAAGAAAACTCTTATGGACTGACAATGAGTATTATCAATGGGACGTTATTTCACTTCTGTCTAAGATAAATATTGAAGATAGTATTGATGGTCTGATTTTTTGAACGAGCGCTCAGTCATTTTTATTTTAATTAGATCCTCCTTTTTGTCAACCACTTATTTCTGTTATTGGCTCTCCTGACTTTCACAGAAAAACAGTATGAATTAAGTAACCCCTTCTTCGCTTTTACTGTAAAATCTGTGTCTAAGCAATTGATAGAAGAAATAAAAAAACATTGATTTTTGTTGGAAGATTAATAAAAATGATACCAACACTGAAATTAAAGGTATGGATATGATTCTAATGAGTTATTTGTCTATCATATCAGGAAACCAAAAATCGGCAAACGGGGTGTTCCGATTTTTAAAACGGTTAATCCAACCTACACTATAACGGATCTTTCCTGGGTTGAGCCGGGCACGCCCGTAAATGACTTGCCGAAAGGGTTTAGTTTTGGGTAAGATTTTCCAATTCATAAGCTGAAGTCTATTTTCTTACTTGAAATTAATCTTGGATCAACAGGACAGTAACATCTTGTTTATCCTGCTATCCCTTAAAAGGATATGACCACTATTACAGATACAAGATATCAAAAGGATTTTATTGTATCCTGGGCGGAACTCCATCGCCATGCAAAAGCACTCGCCTGGAAACTTCTTGAACAGGGGCCGTGGAAAGGAATTATTGCCATAACACGAGGAGGAATGGTTCCGGCAGCTATTATTGCCCGGGAATTGGAGATCAGATTGGTGGATACAATTTGTATAAACACATACAATGAACAATCCCAGGAGGACTCGGAAATTCTAAAAACCTTTGAGGGAGACGGGGAAGGTTTTTTACTAATTGACGATCTGGTTGATACCGGGACCACCGCAAAGATCGTCCGTGATTTAGTACCAAAAGCCCATTTTGCCACTGTTTATGCTAAACCTGCCGGAAAACCGATGGTAGATACTTACGTCACCGAAGTCAGCCAGGACACATGGATTCGCTTTCCATGGGACATGGAACTTGGCTATTCTGAGCCGATTGCAGTACGATAAATGGATTTTACGGCTTATCCGTTATTTTAATTTAATTCCCCTGCCGGTAAGGTCGATTTTCTGTTCTTTATATAGGCCGCCAATGGCTTTTTTAAAGTTCTTTTTGCTCATATTAAAAGTTAATTTGATTTCCTCTGGATCACTTTTGTCATGATATGGCATGAATCCTCCTGAGGCTGTCAGTTTTTCCAAGATGCCTGTTTTTGCATCAGAGATTGTTTTTTCAATATGGGCATATAATGTCAGATCGATTTTACCGTCTTGTCTAATCTTTTTTATATACCCTTGCTTGATATCACCGATCTTTACCTTTTCAAAACACTCATTGATGTAAAGCATTCCCGAATATTGATTGTTAACAATTGCCATAATACCGATTTCCGTAATCGCGTATATCATTAAGTTAACTTTATCACCTTGTTTTAACTTTGATGTATCATTGTTGAAATATTGCTCAATTTGACCGGTCCCCTGTACTTTTCTACCTGACTTGTCTAAACATACATAAACCGGGTATTTTTTTCCTTTTTTCATCTGATATTGTTGTTCTTTACGATGAACAAACAGATCCTTCTCGATTCCCCAGTCTAAAAAGGCACCAAAACGGTTTATATCAACTACAGTCATACAGGCAAATTCGTTGATTGTTGCATATGGTGTGGAGATGGTAGCCACCGGTGTACCATCTGTTTTCGTGTAGACAAAAACTTCCAAAGTTTCCCCGATTTCGATATCCATCTCTTTGGGAATACGATCCAGCGGAATCTCTTCACCTCCTGTCTTAAGAATAAATGCACGGCCTTCTTTGCGTGCAACCGTCAACATATTGTATTCACCAATTTTGATCATTTTGTTTCAATTGAGTTAAGGTTATCCTTCTAATTCCCATTTTCCAGCTAATGTCATAATAACTCTATTTAGATCTTCAGATTCTGTAGAGAAACCAAGTTGTTCAATTGCTTTTTCCTCATCCAGATGTTCGCTCTTTTATGATAGATAATAAAGCATATCCTCAATATATACAACACCTCTCTTTTTCTTTGTTTTTTATGTAAACACTTGAATATATTTATCAAACAAGACTTCGTTGATGTCCTTAAAATCGATATCATTCATCATCAAAAAAGCCGGTTGTTAAAATATTTCCCCTTGGATTTCTTCATCTTCCAAACGTCATAAATTGCCTTTGGCCCTGAGAAATCCTTCGTCATCCCTCCTCAGGATAACAGATGGCAGAGCTTGACTAATTGACATAATGCCCGGAGTAATGCTGAATAGTTAGCTCTTTGGAAAATTGTTTTAAAAAACGGCACCTTAAATTCATGTTTCTGTAACTTATCAATGGAAAAACCGCTATGGCTAAGCCTGATTTACTTTTTCATCCTTGAAATTGCAATCAAATCGACTAAATGTAAATGGATATACAAATACCAATATGCCCAGGAAGATCGATGGACAGCAATTACTGGTTTGGAAGGTTTTACAGCGTTTGCCTGTTTAATCGCTGCTTTTCTTGTTGCCAGCGTTTAACCAGTTCCTTGAGGGCAATTTTTTGATTGAATTTTTTGTAGAGGAACGAGAGGTATAAAAAAGTATCCTTGTCCGGCTTCAGGCTAAATGCTTCGTGGAAATGATGAATGGCTTTCTGATATTCTTTTTCCTTCATGCATTGCAGGCCATGAACCACATGGCGTTTTTTCATTGTCTGCCTGCCAACCTCCTTCTCTTCGGTTACCTTTATTTGATATTCCGATTGCAGTTCATGTTCTTTTTTAAGGTCTCCTTGCATTTTATAAGCTTCTGCCGCTTTTTTCAGAATCCGGGGTGTCCGATCAATTACCAAGGTTTTTTCGTAAAACTCCGCAGCTTTGACAAATTCCCTTTTTTCAAAAAACTCATCTGCGATAAAGCACAGATGTCCCTGTATTTCTTTCAGCTTATGCTGTGCCATTTCCGAATCAGGATTCTGGCGAAGAACTGACTTGAAAGGTTGTATAGCTTGGTCGTAACGATGTAGAGAGATCAAAATATGACCAATATTCATAAGTAATTCACTATTATCTGTTTCAAGAGAGGCTATACGATAAAGCTTTAAGGCTTGTTTCAAGTCACCTTCCTGAAGCTTTTCTTCCGCCAGGCAGACAATCTCGGAAAGATGACGTGCACCGCCCAGTTCTTCCACTAAAGAAGTACCTTTTAATAAGTAGATATACGACAGTAATTTATTCCCCAAACGGTAATTTAACAATCCCAGGTTGATGTTCAAGTATCGATCATTCGGATCCTGCTTTAACATGGCCTTCAGTTCGTTAATACCTTCATCCGTACTACCCGATTGAAAATGACAAAGGGCGATAATCATGTCGATATATCGATATGGATACTGTTCCAGTTTTAGTTTGGTGATAGCGTCTATGGCCAGTTGAAGGTCTTTCCCCGGTTTGCCCCTGAATGAATAACCAGGCAACATACTGCCTTCATTGCTGTAATGGTTAAGAATATAGAGTCCCAGGTTTAAGACATTCCATAAAAACCGATCCTTTTCACTGGATGCCAGTTGACTCCAATCCTGGTTCATTGCTTCTCCCAGCAGTTCAATAATATCGATGTTATCACCCTTAAACCGTTCAACACTTCCTATTTTAGTTTTCAGCTTATTGATGAGATCATCCACCTGGTCAAAATCAGTTTTTTGTTGGGTCAGTGCTTTTTTCAGTATCAGCTCCTGAATCCGATCAACCCTTGACACAAGGTATTTTTTATTCATCACATCGGTCAAGTGAGCGATAATTTTTTTGTCACGGGGGTAGGTTGATTGAGGAAGAAAAAACCGATTGAAATCAATATGTGTTTCAATAAAATGTTTTATCTCATCATCGTAAAGCGATGTCTTAGCCATACTAGCGGCCAGATTTAAATAGGCTGTCTCAAATTTTTTGTTGATAGAGATAGCCCTTTTATATAGTAAATTGGCTTGTTTGACATTGTCCAACCGCCGATAAAAATTTCCCAGACGATTGGCTAAAACAAAGTCTTTTTTTCTAAACTGCGATAGTACATCGGCCAATAATATGGCATCGGATAGTTTATTCAGTTCGGAGTATTCATCAATCTGATCTTCGAAAAGGGTAATGCTAAACGCTTCATCACATTTCAAGGCGGCTTCTAGTTCAACCCTGGCCTTATCACGCTCTTTCTTTTGAATCAGATCCAGTGCTTTGTGAAATGATTCTTTTGCTTTTGCTAATTGTTTATCCTTGGACATTTCAGTTGTGCTCTTCAGTAACAGCGGTCAATTGCGAAATAAACCCTTATCAACAACCCAGGAAATATATCCAGTAATAAGTAACAACTTCTATATCGTAATAACGGGCACTTTTTGTTAATTATATTCTAACTAAAAAAAAATGTCCTGGTCATTTATAGGTAAAGGGCACATTAGGTCATCATTGCAACGTACTATCTTCCAATCTTACACATTTCACTCGTATTAACCAATTGCATCGTTAACACCGGTTCAACTTACACCATCCAATAAATATTCGATTCAGGAGTATCTATTCAGCATTACCCTGGACTCTACATCATTCCCACGAAGATGAAACTGTTAGCAAATTCCTGAAGAGAAACGACAAAGGATCTCTCAAAACCAAAAACAAATGACATCATCTAATCCGTCGTTAGTATTTCACAACCAGCCAGGACAACTTGATTCAGAAAGACCGCCATGCCACTAAGTTGTTTCAGGATGTTACCTGAACTCCGTTGAGATTCTTCAGGTCGCAAGGCTCCCAGAATGACAAATAAGTCTTGCCTTATATGCCGAATAGTTACATTCAGGATTGTAATCAGATTTGTACGACTGTATTTTTTACCGGCCCTCCAATTCTGCACTTCCTGTGTTTAGCCATCAATAACTAAAAAACAATAATTCTATTATTATCTTTGAAAACTCACCGTTTATCGTTACAATAGTTACATATTTTATGTTTTTTGAGAATAAGAACTCAATAATAATGGCAAGTTAAAGATCTTATTTTAACATCTTGAATATATTGCGTTTTAGATATGGTCTTTTATGTATACAATTTTTTTGAAGTATTACTAAAATTTTTGAGAACACAACACAATTTCATTGACAGATTAGTTTTTCCTATTTTATGTCTAAAAAATCAAAGTGATTCAATAAACTCATATTTTAAGGTATTTTATCCCACCCTAATAATCACTGATTCTTGATCGGCCAGCAAGCAAGTCTCCTGTTATCCTGAGAGTGGGGTGAAGTCCAGAAGAGGAACGACGAAGGATCTCTCAAAGCCAAAAGCAGGAGATATTGCTGATTACCGGGAAACATGTTTGCTTCAAGTCCTGTGAAACCAGTAACAAAAGATCTTTTTGAAAACACGGAGATTCTTGAGATTACCCGGGTTACCATCAGTTGACACCGGTTTTTTAAAAAATTTTGATAAGTCAAATCCAAACCCAAAAATGTATGAATAAACGTTCAAAATGTGAATTATAGGTTCGGCCGCCATATGGGTAATATAAAGAAATTATTGACCAATTAAATTAAGTGGAGAAAAAATTGGCTTTTGAAAACGTCACTCATCTAACTTGTGTCATTTGCCAAAAAAAATATACCATTGATCAAATCGATTATGTTTGTCCTGATCATGGCAATGAAGGAATTCTTGATGTGTTGTATGATTACGATGTTATTGGCAAAAACATCAGCAGGGAATCCCTGGCAACCTCCCAAGACTTCAGTATTTGGCGATATAAAGCCATGCTTCCCATTAAACCCGATGCTGAGACTCCTCCGGTGGCTGTTGGTTGGACACCTCTTTATGATGCCACCAACCTTGCTGAAAAACTAAATATAAAAAAAATCTGGATAAAGGACGACGGTCGCCAACCCACTGCATCATTTAAGGATAGAGCCAGTGCCATGGCCATTGTTAAAGCTCGGGAAAAGGGGGCGAAAATCATTACTACCGCCAGTACCGGCAATGCTGCCGCCGCCTTAAGCGGATTATGCTCTGCGATGAATCAATCCAATGTCATTTTTGTTCCGGAAACAGCACCTCAAGCTAAAATTGCCCAATTGCTTGTATTTGGTTCAACCGTTATTCTGGTAAAAGGAACCTATGATGACGCCTTTGACCTTTGCATGCAAGCTGCCAGGGAGTACGGGTGGTATAATCGTAATACCGGTTACAATCCTTATATGTCGGAAGGGAAAAAAACGGTGTCTTTTGAAATCTGCGAACAACTTGGTTGGAAAGTGCCGGATAGAATTTTTGTCAGTGTCGGCGATGGTTGTATAATCGGTGGAGTACATAAAGGATTTAAAGATTTGCTGGCCATGGGGTGGATCGATAAAATACCAAAATTGATGGGGATTCAGGCCGCTGGTAGCAGCTATTTGTATCAAGCATGGAAAAATAATGAAGACGTACTTACCAAACCTCCCATTCCGGCGAATACAATCGCCGACAGCATTAGTGCCGGACTGCCGAGGGATCGAATAAAGGCGTTGGCTGCCGTTAAAGAAACCAATGGTATGTACCTGACCGTAAGTGATGAAGAGATACTTGCAGCTATACCGCACCTGGCTCGCGGTGCTGGTATTTTTGCCGAACCAGCCGGGGCTGCTGCATATGCCGGGCTTGTCAAAACGGTAAACAATGGAGATATATCTCCTGATGAAACCATTGTCGTTGTAAACACCGGCAACGGATTGAAAGATATTGGCAGTGCCATGAAAGCCGTTGAAAATGCAGGTTCAAAACCGTTTACCTCAACACCGGATTTGGACAGTTTCAAACGAGCTATTGCATCCACTCAACTCTGGAGGAGTAAAAATGATTGATTTAACCGTTCATGACAAAATACTGGAAAGAGCCATAAAACGAGCACAGAAGAATAACGTAATAATTCCAACATTTAAACAACAAAGAGATCCCAGTCTCATCCCGGAAAAAATAGTCGATAAATTAAAAGACGTCGGGCTTTGGGATATCAACCCTCTTAATCTGTTTCGAATTACCTGGCAAAACCAACCGATCGAAAAGGGAGGTGGGTATGGCGGTGTAAATTTTTTGGAGTTCCCAAAGGAACTGACGGGGGTTGACGCTCGTATCGTTGCCTTAGTGGGAAAATGGTTTCCAACCGGTGCCCACAAAGTCGGGGCGGCTTTCGGTTGCTTAGTCCCGCGACTGGTTACCGGTCAATTTGATCCCACCACACAAAAATCCGTGTGGCCGTCAACCGGCAATTACTGTCGTGGTGGTGCTTATGATGCGGCCTTATTGGGCTGTGAATCCATTGCCATATTACCCGAAGAAATGAGCCAGGAGCGTTTTGATTGGCTGAAATCTGTGGCTGGTGAGATAATCAAAACTCCCGGCTCAGAAAGTAATGTAAAAGAGATTTTTGATAAGTGCTGGGAGCTTCAACAATCGGGTCAGGCATTATGCATTTTTAACCAATTCGATGAATTGGGTAATTACCTGTGGCATCATGAAGTAACCGGCCCGGCCATGTTAAAGGTCCTTCAAAAAATAATGGGATCGAATGATCAATTCAGGGGGTTGATCTCAGCTACTGGTTCCGGCGGCACTATCGCTTCCGGCGATTTCCTGAAAAAACAGTACCCATTGAGCAAAATCGCAGCCTCTGAGGCACTGCAATGTCCTACTTTGCTAAATAATGGTTTTGGTGCTCATCGTATTGAAGGCATTGGCGATAAACACATCCCCTGGATTCACAATACCAAAAATACCGATTTGGTTATTGCCATCGATGATGAAATACCTATGAGTCTGATCCGACTGTTTAATGAACCAGCCGGAAAAAAACATCTGGCTGAAAAAGGTATTTCACCCCAGCTGATTGAGAATCTGGATAAAGTCGGTATCTCAGGCGCCGGTAATCTGGCTGGTGCTATTAAATTTGCTAAATACTATGAATTAACCGAAAACGATGTGGTGATGACGATTTTGACCGATTCCATGGATATGTATCAGAGTCGATTAAAAGAGTTAACCGATGAGCGGGGAGAATTCTCGGAAAAAGACGCGGCCTCCACATACGAGCGTTTTATCAAAGGGCTTTCTATCGATTATATGGAGGAACTGACTTATTATGGCCGTAAACGTATTCACAATTTAAAGTATTATACCTGGGTCGAGCAACAGGGAAAAACACACGATGAAATCCAGGAGCAATGGTATAATGACTCATATTGGACCAATATCATAGATCTCACTGATAAGATCGACCACCTGATCGATGAATTTAATAATAAAACAGGTCTATTAAAAGCGTTATAAAATAAAATCAATAATATAAAACCGAGATAAATTCAGTTGTCCGATAGATATAAAGGAGCGAACAGATGGAACTAGATTTTAAAGCAATTTTACAAAAAGCAGAAAACTACAAACCCCAGATATCCAAATTTCTGCGGGATATGATCGCAATTCCCAGTGAAAGCGGCGGTGAAGAAGAGGTTGTCAAACGAATCAAGAGTGAAATGGAAACCGTTGGATTTGATAAAGTTGAAATTGATCCCATGGGCAATGTTTTGGGATACATTGGCACCGGTAGCCGCCTGATCGCCATGGACGCACACATCGATACCGTTGGTGTTGGTAATCTGGATAATTGGAAATATGATCCCTATAAAGGTTATGAAGACGATGAGATTATTGTCGGTAGGGGCTCCAGCGACCAGGAGGGAGGAATGGCCTCCATGGTTTATGCCGGAAAAATCATCAAGGACTTGAACCTTCAGGGAGATTACACACTACTGTTAACAGGTACGGTACAGGAAGAAGATTGCGACGGCTTATGTTGGCAATACATCATCAATGAAAGCAACATCCGACCGGAATTTGTTGTATCCACCGAACCGACCTCCTGTAGAATCTACCGAGGACAACGGGGAAGGATGGAAATCAGGGTGGATGTCAGTGGTATCAGCTGTCATGGCTCAGCTCCGGAAAGAGGCGACAACGCCATTTTTAAAATGGCCCCAATTTTAATGGAATTACAGGACCTTCATGAAAAACTGATCACTGACGATTTTCTGGGAAAAGGATCATTAACCGTTTCGGAAATTTTTTATTCATCCCCTTCCCGATGCGCTGTGGCTGATGGATGCAGCATTTCCGTCGATCGGCGCTTAACTAAAGGTGAAAACGGAGAATATGCCATGGACCAGATCCGTAACCTTCCATCAGTCAAAAAATTCGATGCCAAGGTGTCCATGTACGACTATAATAGACCGTCGTATACCAACCTGGTTTATCCTACCAAGGCATATTTCCCCGCCTGGGTATTGGAAGAGGAACACAAGGCCTGCCAGACATTGATCGAATCGTATAAAGGGCTTTTTAACGAAGATCCGTTGGTTGATAAGTGGACATTTTCGACTAACGGAGTATCCATAATGGGAATACACGGGATTCCATGTATTGGATTCGGTCCGGGTCATGAAGATCAGGCCCATGCACCCAACGAACAGACCTGGAAAAGTGAACTGGTTAAAGCTGCGGCCATGTATGCAGCCATACCATCTATCTATTTGAAGTAGTTATTCATTGACCCGAGAAAATCGGCCAACCGATTCAACACTTTTAAAAACGGGAGATTCGGTATGGGAAAATTTGCTGTTGTTGCCATTGGCGGTAATTCTTTAATCAAGGATAAACACCACCGACGCGTTGAAGATCAATATAAGGCCATCACAGAAACCGTGATCAACCTGGTGGACATTATTGAATCAGGATACGATATTGTTGTAACACACGGTAACGGAGCCCAGGTGGGATTTATTCTCCGACGATCGGAAATCGCCTATAAACATGAAGGCCTCCATTTTGTACCTTTGGTCAGTTGTGTGGCCGATACACAGGGGGCTATCGGCTATCAGATCCAACAAGCTCTGAATAACGAGTTTTTAAACAGAGGGATCAAAAAAACAGCGGTTACCATTGTAACACAAGTCAAGGTGGATAAAAATGATCCGGAATTTAAAACACCCACCAAACCCATCGGTGCGTTTTATACCAAGGAGGAGATGGACGAGCTGCAAAAAGATCATTCCAACTGGCAACTGGCAGAGGATGCAGGTCGCGGTTTCCGGCGTCTGGTTCCTTCTCCCAGGCCCATCGAGATTATCGAACAACCTGTCATTCAATCCCTGGTAAACCAGAAATATTGTGTAATTGCTGTAGGTGGTGGTGGAATTCCGGTGATGGATACCGGCAGTGGAAAACTGGAAGGCATTGATGCAGTCATCGATAAAGATTATGCGTCAGCCTTATTGGCTTTGAATCTGAAAGCTGACACCATGATCATCTCTACCGGTGTTGATAAAATCTGCTTGAATTTTGGAACCAGAAATGAAAAACCCCTGGATAAAATTACTGTTGAAGAAACAAAACGTTACATGGCTGAAGGGCATTTTGCAGTAGGGAGTATGCTACCTAAAATCAATGCCATTATTTCATTTTTGGAGCAAGGTGGGAAAGAAGCCATCATTGCCAAACCGGAGACTCTGAAAATGGCACTTCGGGGAGAAAGCGGCACACACATTGTTAACCCAGAATTCATTTAACTAAAAAAAGATCATACAAAGCATACCGATGGAGGACAGGTTTTGATAACATTCACATTAAACGGTGAAATAAGACAATTTGAAGGATGTGAAGATACAACGCTATTGTACTATCTGCGTGAAATAGAGGGGATCACCTCGGTAAAAGATGGTTGCACTAATCAGGGAACTTGCGGAGCCTGTTTAGTGGAGCTGGATGGTAAAGCAGTCCTGTCCTGTCGAACGAAAATGAAAAAAGTAAATCAATCCTCTGTGGTTACCATCGAAGGATTTGACCCGGTATTGCGTGAAACGTTGGGACGTGCATTTGTTGAAAAAGGCGCGGTTCAATGCGGATTTTGTACGCCCGGATTTCTATCGAGAACACACATTTTATTAAAAACTCATCCCAATCCCACACGTGATGAAATTGTAAAAGCCCTGTCTCTTAACCTGTGCCGGTGTACAGGTTATGTAAAAATCGTGGATGCTATTCAGAGAGCTGCCAAGGCAATACATGAAAAACAATCCATAGAATTAAATCAAGACCCAGCAATCGGCTCCAGCTTTCCAAAATATGATGCTTATCAACGTGCTATCGGAGCAGCCGACTTTGTGGCCGATATGCGTTTTGAAAATATGGTTTATGGTGCTCTAAAATTCAGCGATTATCCTCGGGCTGAAATTATAAAAATAGATTGTTCAGTGGCTGAAAAACTACCGGGGGTTATTAGAGTATTTAAGGCTGAAGATATTCCCGGTGAACGAATCACCGGCCATCTCATTGACGATTGGCCGTTAATGCTGAAATCAGGGGAAACAACACGATATATCGGTGATGTTATCGCCGGTGTGGTAGCTGAAACAGAAAAAATCGCCAGGGTAGGTGCAAGCCTTATTTCCGTTGAATATAAAGAACAGGAACCTTTAACAGATTTGTCGATCGCTGAAACAAGTCCTATCAAAGTCCATAAAAAGGGCAATCTGCTGAGTGAAACGGCTTTCAAACGGGGAGAAGAGATAAAAAAAGTCCTCCAATCGTCTGACTTTGTGGTGAATGCAACATACAAAACTCAACGTATTGAACATGGTTTTCTGGAAACAGAGGCGGCCGTGGCATTACCTTGGGGAGAAGATGGTATCAGGATTTATGTGCAAAGCCAGGGAATACACGAGGATCGCAGGTTGATTACCAGAATTCTCAATCTTCCCGAGGATAAAGTTGATGTCACACTGGTGCCTTGTGGCGGCGCCTTTGGGGGAAAAGAAGATCTCACAGTCCAGGGACATGCCGCTTTATTTGCGTATCATCTGAAACGTCCTGTGATGGTGCATTTATCTCGTGACGAGTCTTTAAAAATGCATCCCAAACGTCACCCAATGATACTTAAATATTCATTGGGGTGTGATAAAAAAGGAAAACTCACCGGGTTAAAAGCGGATATTATTGGTGATACCGGTGCATATGCATCTTTGGGTCCTGCTGTTTTAAATCGATCCGCCGGACATGCTGCCGGTGCGTATTACGTACCCAATGTTGAGGTTTCAGCCAGGGCAATTTACACAAACAACCTTCCATGTGGTGCCATGAGAGGTTTTGGTGTAAACCAGGTGACTTTTGCCATGGAAAGTGCCGTGGATGAGTTATGTGACATGGGTGGTTTTGATCGTTGGCAATTTCGGTATGATAATGCGTTACAGGAAGGTCTGCGTACAACCACCGGCCATATTTTAAAAGGAGGCGTGGGATTAAGGGAAACTTTGCTGGCCGTGAAAGATGAATTTTCCAAAGCCAGGTTCGCTGGTCTGGCCATGGGAATTAAAAACATAGGATTTGGCAACGGACTTATCGATGAAAGTGAAGTGAAAATCATTATCAGATCCGAAAATCACATTGTGCTTCACCATTCATGGACTGAAATGGGACAGGGAGTTGACACGGTAGCAATCCAGATTTTATGCCGGGAAACCGGTATTGATAATCCGGGTATCATTGATGTCCAACACACTACCACAGCAAATATAGCCGGGGGTACTACAACAGCCAGCCGGGGAACGTTTCTGCTGGGCAATTCCATCATCGAAGCTGCCCGACAGCTTAAAGAAGACTTAAAATCAGCTCCATTGGCAAAGCTGGTTGGTAAAACATATCAGGCAAAATGGACCTGTGACTGGACGACAGCACCCGGTGAAGGGGATGATGTCATCAGTCATGTAGCATACGGTTTTGCTACACAACTGGTTATTCTCAACGAGGAAGGACAAATCGAAAAAGTTGTGGCGGCACATGATGCAGGTAAAATAATTAATCCGGCGCTTTTGGAAGGGCAAATCGAAGGGGGCGTTGTCATGGGACTGGGCTATGCATTGACCGAAAATCTG
Organism: bacterium; assembly: GCA_041556995.1. Taxonomy (GTDB): domain Bacteria; phylum SAR324; class SAR324; order XYD2-FULL-50-16; family XYD2-FULL-50-16; genus JAHJTV01. Next base: position 150,531 of record JBFFHJ010000005.1, read on the forward strand.
GTTCAGAAAAATGGTCTGCTAAAAACTACAAAATTTGGAAAATTAGGCATTCCAAAAATCAAACAAGTCCCTGAAATTATTGTGAAGATCATTGAGGCAAAAGATCCACACGGTCCATATGGAGCAAAAGGGGTGGGAGAAATTGGATTGGTTCCTACCGCACCGGCAGTGGCCAATGCCTTTTTCGCTTTTGATGGTCAAAGACGATACGAATTACCGATAAAAAAAGAGGAGAAATGAGCATCTGTCTTAAAAACGCCACATATATCGATTGGCAAAGTCTGGAATTTAAGAAAACGCATATCATTGTTCCACCGCAAAACGGCAAGGATCTGGAATTCACTGATACTATCCCCGATAGCAAGGGACTCGGCAAGGATGACATTGTTTTAGATTGCACAGACAAACTGGTGACCAAATCCTTTGGTTGCGGTCATCACCATATTTATTCGGCTCTGGCGCGGGGTATGCCGGCTCCGCAGAAAACGCCTCAAAATTTCCTGGAAATTCTACACTATATTTGGTGGAACCTGGACAAAAACCTCGACCTGGAGATGATCAAAGCCAGTGCCCTGGTATCTGCATTATATAGCGTTAAAAATGGTGTTACCTTTATCATAGATCATCATGCCTCACCTAATGCGGTATTGGGCAGTTTAAACATTATAAAGGAGGCTTTTGAAAAGGTGGGAATATCTCATCTTTTATGTTACGAGATATCGGATAGGGATGGTAACCGGTCCAAAGAAGATGCTTTAGCAGAAACAGATGATTTTCTTTCCAACGGGAATCAAGGACTGGTCGGGCTGCATGCTTCTTTTACTGTCGGTAATGAGCTGCTTAAAAACGCAGTGAATTTGGCCGTCAAACATAAAACCGGAATTCATGTCCATGTAGCAGAAGATCAAGCTGACCAGGATGATTGCATTAAAACGTACAATAAAAGGGTGATTAACCGGTTTTTTGATGCCGGTGTATTGGAAATGCCAAAAACGATTCTCGGACACTGCCTGCACCTGAATGAATCGGAGATAAGCATTTTAAAAAAATCACCGGCCTGGGTGGCTCAAAATGTTGAAAGCAATCTCAACAACAATGTGGGGCTGACCAATTATTCGAAATACGGAGCGCGTATTTTGTTGGGTACTGACGGCATGCATTCAAATATGCTCAGAAGTGCCATTGCAGCTTTTTTTATCGGTCAGGGAACGGAAGGGGTTGATTTTTCCACCATGTATCAACGTTTTCGCAACATTCATGACTATCTCAATCAAAACAATTTTAACGGGGACGACAATCGAAACCTGGTCATTCTTGACTATGATGCACCTACCGAAGTTAATACAAATAATTTTCTAGGGCACTTTTTTTTCGGTTTTGAATCCCGACATGTGGACAGCGTTATCGCTAATGGAAAATTAATATATAAAAACAAAAAACTGCTTACTATGGATGAAAACGAAATTCTGTTGTTTTCTCAAGAAATGGGCAATAAATTATGGAGAAAATTAAAAGCTTAAACCACCTCGGGGTCGACTATAAAGTCAGTGTGCCGCCTGAAGCTCCTTTCAGAACGACAATATAAGGTTAATTGGTCTTAACCTAATGACAATAATAAAACTACATCAACTATTAAACATTAAGGAACAACATGGACAGAATCGGTATAGTGGAAAAAATCAGAGAACTATCCACCAAAAAAATTAAAAATATGTACCTGAATGACTTTCTTTTAACTTGGGATAAAACTCACGATGAACTACAAGCCGTTTTTCTGGTAGCAGAAATATTACGAGCCATGCGCGAGAACAACATTTCACCGCGAGTGTTTGATTCAGGACTGGGTATTTCCCTGTTCAGGGACCAGTCAACCCGAACACGATTCAGTTTTGCTTCCGCATGCAATCTTTTGGGCCTGGAAATCCAGGACCTGGATGAAGAGAAATCTCAGATCGCCCATGGTGAAACCGTTAGAGAAACCGCCAACATGATCTCTTTTATGGCAGATGTTATTGGTATCAGAGACGACATGTATCTCGGAGCAGGACATACATATATGAAAGAGGTTTCCGAGTCTGTATATCAAGGGTACAGGGAAGGTGTTCTGCCGGAAAGGCCTACCCTGATCAACCTGCAATGCGATATTGATCATCCGACCCAGACCATGAGTGATGCCCTGCATCTAATCAATCACTTTGGCGGCATAAAAAATCTAAAAGGTAAAAAGATTGCCATGACTTGGGCATATTCACCTTCATATGGAAAACCGCTTTCCGTTCCACAAGGAGTGATCGGCCTGATGACGCGTTTCGGAATGGATGTTAGTTTTGCATATCCCAAGGGATACAATGTGATGGCCGAAGTCGAGGAAATTGCACAAAAAAACTGCCTAAGCAGCGGCGGCAGTTTCACCAAGGTGGACTCCATGGAAGAAGCCTTCAAAAGTGCCGATGTTGTGTATCCAAAAAGTTGGGCACCATACAAGGTGATGGAAGAAAGAACCGAGTTACTGAAGGCGGGTGATCAGGCAGGCCTTAAAGAACTGGAAAAGAAGTGCCTGGAGAACAACAAAAAGTTTATCACATGGGAATGCACCGAAGAACTAATGAAAACTACTAAAGAAGGCAATGCTTTGTACATGCACTGTTTACCGGCAGACATTACCGGGGTTAGTTGTAAAAGAGGAGAGGTTGCTGCATCGGTTTTTGATCGTTATCGAGTGCCACAATACATTCAGGCAAGCTATAAACCCTATATTATTGCCTCAATGATGTTCCTAAGCAAGTTTAAGCAACCCACGGAAAAATTGATGGAAATTGTTGAACGGAATAAAACCAGGATGGGATAGTTGGTTGATGAATCCACTTCAAAAGGTGCAAGTACTTCATATATTAAAATTATTTCTATAATTCACCATATGAAGTTATCATGAATGTTGAGAGGATTAAAACCATATTAACGACACAGGAATCAGATCAAAATCAGAACGGAACAGCGAGGCTGCATTAGGTTGTTAATTTAAGCTCTTCCATCTGTCATCCCATGGATACACGACGAAGAATATCTCATGGCCAAAAGCAAAGCACGTTGCATGAGATTATAGTGATTTCAAAGTGAACTTCACCAACTCAATAACTAAGATCACTTTGAATTCACAAAAATTCTTCATATCGCTTAGACTCCATTCTGAATGATAATTTGTGGCCGATTGGCCTTGAACAAATCATGTAGCAAAACACAGTTTTCCATACCAAAAACAAGAGATTTTAATGAGTGATACCTTTACTTGCCTGCCGATCGAAAAACTGCTGACATTAATCCTGGAAGAAGAAAAAACAGGATTCATTTTTGGTATCCACAAAGACCTGTTTTTTGTTCCGCACAAAACCGATCCTTTTACCATTAACCGGTACGGAGAGCGATTGGAAACGCCCATCGGAGTGGCTGCCGGGCCACATACGCAGCTTTCCCAAAACATTATTTCATCCTGGTTAACCGGTGCACGATATATTGAACTAAAGACAGTGCAGGTATTGGATGAGCTGGAAATCAACAAACCATGCATCGATATGACTGATGAGGGATACAACTGTGAATGGTCCCAGGAACTGAAATTGGATTTATCCTTTAATGAGTATTTAAACGCCTGGATTCTGTTGCATATCCTTAAAGACAAGTTTGGTTGGGGGGAAATGGATCACTGCGGTTTTATTTTTAACATGAGTGTTGGATATAACCTGGAAGGTATTCTCAGTGATTCGATGCAACAGTTTCTAAACCGAATGATCGATTGTTCTTCGGAAAAGGCTGATAAAATAAAGAAGTTGGCCAGGATTTATCCCAAAATAAAAAATATTCAAATTTCCGATTGCATCTCCAATAATATTACAATTTCTACCATGCACGGCTGTCCTCCCGAAGAGATTGAAAAAATCGGGCGGTATTTTATAGAGAAAAAAAAGCTGAATACCACCATAAAGCTGAATCCAACCCTGTTGGGAGCAGACAGGTTAAGGGAAATCCTAAACACCAAACTGCAATACGACACCGTTGTACCGGATGAAGCATTTACACATGATCTGAAATTTGAGGCGAGTGTTGCGCTAATAAAAAATCTCACAGAAAGCGCCAGGAAATCCGGGGTTGATTTTGGTATAAAACTGACCAATACCTTGGAAACAGCAAACACCGGTAAAGAATTGCCCAAAAATGAAAAAATGGTTTATATGAGCGGACGGGCGCTACATGCTATTAGTATCAATGTGGCGGCTAAGCTGCAACAGGAGTTTAACGGAAATCTTGATATCTCCTTTTGCGCCGGGGTGGATTGTTTTAATATTGAGCAGGTATTGGCCTGCAACATGAAACCGGTAACAGTTTGCAGCGACATTCTCAAGCCTGGTGGGTACGGTCGGTTGAGTCAATATATGGATAATTTGAAAAAATCATTTCAATTTGTTGAAGCAACCAAATTTGAAACGTATGTTCAATCCCTATCAAATAAAGTCAATTCTACTGACGTGGCGGGATTCAAGTTTCTTCTTTCCTATGCGGATGAAGTCATTTATAGCAACGTTTATTCCAAAAACGTTTTCCCATATGATGATATAAAAACAGATCGTGATTTGACGGCATTTGATTGTATTCAAGCCCCTTGTATATCGACCTGCCCTACATCACAGGATATTCCTGCCTACATGCACTACACAGCAAAAGGAGATTACAAAGAGGCCCTGCGGGTGATCAGGAAAACAAACCCGTTTCCCAATATGCAAGGTATGGTATGTCATCATCCATGCACCGAAAAATGCACGCGTTTGAATTACGACGCTCCCCTGATGATCAGAGAGATCAAAAGATTTATAGCCGAAAAAGCGGCCAGGGAATTGAAGGTGACTCCGGCACCATCCAATGGCCTGAAAGTTGCTGTCATCGGGGGTGGTCCCTCTGGGCTGTCATGTGCGAATTTCCTGGCATTGGATGGTTTTAAAGTGGATGTTTTTGAAACCAGATCATCCCTGGGGGGAATGGCCGGCGATGCGATTCCAGTCTTTCGTTTGGAAAAAGCGGCTTTGCAAAAAGATATTGATGACATCCTGGCCCTGGGAGTAAATATTCACACCAATCAAAAAATAGATGCTCAGGCATTTGAAAAACTAAAAAAAGACTATCATTATATTTATATCGCCATTGGAGCACAAAGTTCGATTAAACCGGGTATTCCAGGTGAGGATGCAAACGGTGTGTTTGATCAGCTTCATTTTCTCAGTCAGGTCAGAAAAGGTAAACATCCCGCACTGGGCAAAAAAGTGGCGGTTATCGGTGCTGGAAATTCTGCCATGGATGCCGCTCGAACAGCCAAAAGGCTGGTGGGAAAGGACGGTGAGGTAATCATACTCTACCGCCGTACACGCAAAGAGATGCCGGCGGAATTGGAAGAGATTCTCGATGCTGAAAGAGAAGGAGTGATTATCAAGGAACTGGTATCTCCGAAAGAAATTATAGTTAAAAATGGTAAGGTGGTCGCTGTTAACTGTGTGAATATGAAACTGGGCGAGACGGATGCCAGCGGTCGGCCCCGACCGGTAAAAATAGAAGGATCACAAACAAAAATCAGCCTAGATAGTGTGATCCCGGCTATTGGACAAGCTATTGTCCTGGACTTTTTCCCGGAAGATCATTTGGAAGTCAATCCTCAAAGCTTCGAAACGCAAGTGAAAAATGTTTTTGCCGGTGGAGATGCCTTACGAGGAGCTTCCACCTTGATCGAAGCTATCGCAGACGGGAGACATGTTGCAGAAAGCATTGTTCAAAAAGCTAATGTAACCAGTGTCAAAACAGATGAATATAAAAAACGATTGAACATTCCAGCTGACATTCACAAAAAAATGGCACGCCGGACATTCGCTTTCCAATCACCTCAAATTTCTACTACGCCATCCCTGGATTTTAGTTTGACCACTGGCACCCTTAGCCAGAAGGATGCACAGAAAGAAGCGAACCGTTGTCTGGGATGCGACCTCATCTGTTCTGTTTGTACTACAGTTTGTCCCAATCGGGCGAATATTGCTTATCAAATAAAACCGATCGAAATTCCCTTGCAGGAAGCCCGAAAGGATTCTGATGGGATAGTTATTAACACCCTTGGGACATTTAATATCCGCCAGAAAACTCAAATTATCAACATTGGGGATTTTTGTAATGAATGCGGTAATTGCACCACGTTTTGCCCCACAAATGGATCACCCTACCGTACAAAACCAAGGTTTTGCCTGTCACAGGAATCTTATGCCAAAGAAGAAAATGCATTTTTCATTAGCGGGAATACAATTTTTCGGAAAAAGAAAGGTAAGGAATCCACTTTGAGACTTGAAGGTAAAACGTTAAAATATGAAGAAATGCATCTTAAAGCGATTTTTGATATATCAACATTATCTGCCATGTCTGTTGAGTTTTTGTCCTCTCAGGTTGATAGTGCTGATTTTAAAGAAGCGGCGGAAATGGCTGTCTTGTTATTATCGCTTAAGGATTTATATCTATTTAAACCATCATGAATATTAGACGATTAAACGAACTCAAAATATGTTTTAAAGGCGCAGGGGAGATGGCTTCCGGCATTGCTCATCGACTACATACTGCAAATTTTCACAATATTGTTATGCTGGAGATACCAAAACCATTGGCAGTGAGGCGGCATGTATCCTTTTGCCAATCGATTTATCATCAAAAACAAAGTGTTGAAGGCATAACTGCGGTACTGGTCGAAAATTCTCAGGCGATTTCGGCTGTTTGGGAAGATAAAAAAATTGCAGTTCTGGTTGATCCAAAATGGGAATTGCTAAAACATATGACTTTTGATGTGATAATAGATGTTATCCTGGCAAAAAAAAACCTGGGTACAAAAAAAGGAGATGCGTTCCTGGTGATCGCTGCCGGTCCTGGTTTTAATGCCGGTACGGATGCTGACTTTGTCATTGAAACCAATCGTGGCCATAACCTGGGCAGGGTAATCACAAACGGGTACGCAAAAGAAAACACCGGTATTCCCGGTAACATCGGTGGCTATACTGCCGAGCGAGTTTTCAGGGCACCAGGTGATGGTGTGTTTGCCTCTGAAAAAAATATCGGTGATCTTGTCAAAAAAGGTGATGTAATAGGTACAGTGGGAACAGACAGAATCACAGCCGCCATAAACGGGGTGATAAGGGGATTAATCATGCCCGGTCTGGAGGTAAGGCAAGGCTTAAAAATGGGAGATATTGACCCACGAGGAGACACAACATACTGTGCGACAATTTCGGATAAGGCACGTACAATTGGCGGATCGGTGCTGGAAACGATATTATTGAAATACAACACATAATAACAGGATAAAATATGGCTGTAGGCAAATCTGTAAATCGCGTTGACGCAGTGGCCAAAGTAACCGGTCGTGCACGATACACGGATGATTTTTCTCAACCCGGTATGCTGACGGCAAAATATTTTCGCAGTTCCATCGCCCATGGTATGGTCAATAGTATTAATATTAATAAAGCCGTAGCATTACCGGGAGTAGAATGTGTATTCACTTACGAAGATGTCCCGAAGGTTAAATATGCCACTGCCGGTCACCCATATTCCATGGACCCGGCTCATGGCGATGTGGAAGATATGTTGCTGTTGTCAAAACATGTTCGTTACATGGGAGATGAAATCGCTGTTGTGGTAGCGGAAAACGAACTCATCGTCAATGAAGCACTGTCTTTAATTGAAGTGGAATATGAAGAATACCCTCCATTGACCACTTCGGAAAAAATAATGGCGTCCGATGCTCGCGAAATACATGAAGGTTCAAAAAATACGGTGGGTCGGCATGATTTTGAATGTGGAGGCAATTTAAAAGAGTCTTTTTCTCAATCGGATCAAGTCATTGAAGCAAAATTCCAAACACAGATGGTCCAACACATTCACATTGAAAATCATACTGCTTACGCCTATATGAATGACCTGGAACATATTGTCATTGTTTCCTCTACGCAGATTCCGCATATCGCTCGTAGAATAGTGGGGCAAGCCCTGGATATTCCCTGGGGCCGAATCAGGGTGATAAAACCATATATTGGTGGCGGTTTTGGTGCGAAGCAAGATGTAATACTGGAACCTATGGTGGCTTTCTTAACCATGAAACTGGACGGTAGACCGGTCAGCATCTGCATGTCTCGGGAAGAATGTATGCTTAATACGCGAAACAGGCATCCCATGGAATTGAAAGTAAAACTGGGTGCCAAAAAAGATGGTACTTTAATGGCTCGCCATGTGGATGTTGTTTCATTAACGGGTGCTTATGCTTCTCACGGACATTCCATTGTGGCGGCTTCGGGAAGTAAAACATGTCTGCTGTATCCCAGGATGGTGATCGGATTTGAAGGCAAAACCATTTATGCCAACATTCCCATTGCCGGCGCTATGAGAGCGTACGGCTCTCCCCAGATGATCTTTGCCCTGGAATCCACCGTAGAGGATATGGCCCGAAAACTCAATATCTGCCCGGTCGAATTCAGGTTGAAAAACGTGGCCAAACAGGGAGATGTCAATCCTTTATCCAACAAACCCATTTCCAGCTGCGGTATTACGGAATGTCTCGAAAAGGGAAAAACCTTGATTCAATGGGAAAAAAAAAGAAAATCGATTCCTAAAAATCAAACAGGGCCTGAACGTAGGGGATTGGGAGTGGCCTGCTTTAGTTATGGTACTGGAATTTACCCTTCCGGTGTTGAAATTGCCGGTGCACGTATTATTCTTAACCAGGACGGTACAGTTCACATCCAAACCGGTGCAACTGAGATCGGGCAGGGATCGGATACGGTTGTTGCACAAATGGCTGCCCAAACCATCGGTCTGCCGGTTGAAAAGGTTCACGTCGTTTCTACGCAGGATACTGATGTCACCCCATTTGATACCGGCGCTTTTGCTTCGCGACAGGCTTTTATGGTCGGTAATGCAGTTTTTAAAGCAGCTTCCGAATTAAAAGAAAAAATTAAACAATTTGCCGCTTTACTGTCTGATATTCCAATCGATGAACTGGATCTGGTGGATGAGCAAATCATTCATTTGAACAATAGTCAATCCAAACTGATGTCACTGCCGGATCTGGCATTAGCCTCGTATTACGATAAGGAAATCGGTGGACAAATAACCGCAGATGTTTCATTAAAAACCACTGACAATCCGCCGTCGTTTGGTTGCACTTTTGTTGATATTACCATCGATATTCCCCTTTGCCTGTTGACCATCAATGAAATTTACAATGTTCATGATTCCGGTGTGATACTGAACCCGGTAACAGCTCGTGGTCAGGTTGAAGGAGGCATGGCCATGGGAATCGGAGCAGCACTTTCCGAACAGGTGCTGATCAATACGGAAACAGGGATTGTGCACAATAACAATATGCTTGATTACAAGGTTCCGACTTTTGCCGACATGCCCGAAATCGGAACCGATTTTGTGGAAACAGTGGAACCGACTGCTAAATACGGCAATAAATCCCTGGGTGAACCCCCGATAATTTCACCACCGCCGGCTATCCGAAATGCGATTTTAGATGCCACAGGTGTTGCCATTAATGAACTTCCAATGTCACCCCAGGTTCTGTTTAAATATTTTAAGAAAAGCGGTCTGATTTAATTTGCTTGGAGATTAAACCAAATGTTTGACATTAAAAGTTATAAAAAAGCAAATTCAGTAAAAGACGCCATTTTTATGCTAAAGGCTAATCCCGATGCCAAACTCATTGCCGGCGGAACAGATGTTCTGATTCGAATGCACGAAGGAAAAAAGCATTTTGCACACCTGGTAGATATTCATGATTTGGATGAATTAAAAGCATGTTCTATCGATAAAAATGGTATCCTGACAATTGGTTCAGGCGTTACATTTTCCCAGGCTATGTTATCTGACGTAATCCGGGACAACATATCACTGCTGGCAGTTGCATCCGGCACTGTGGGTGGTCCGCAGATACGAAACGTAGCAACCATCGGTGGAAATGTCTGTAATGGCGTCACCAGCGCTGACAGCGCTTCAGCTCTTTTTGCCCTGAATGCCATTTTAAATATCCAGGGAGGCAGTGGAAACCGTCAAATTCATATAGCCGATTTTTACCTGGGTCCGGGCAAAGTGGATTTGAAACAGGATGATATTCTGACACATTTTTCTATTACACCGGAAAATTACAAAGGATATAGCGGTTTTTATTACAAATATGCCATGCGAAATGCCATGGATATTGCGACCATTGGATGTGCAGCCGTTGTCAAAGTTAACGGGAATCAATTGGAGGACCTTCGACTGGCATACGGTGTTGCCGCCCCGGTGCCGATTCGATGTCCGCAAACGGAACATGCTGCCAAAGGGCAAAAGCTATCGAAAAACCTACTTCAAGACATAAAAAACAGTGTGCTGCAAGATGTCAACCCCAGGACATCCTGGCGGGCATCTAAAGAATTCCGTCTTCAAATAATCAAAGAACTGGCCGAGCGGGTTGTTCGTACAGCCATTGAAAATGCAGGGGGGATAATAAATTGAACCAAACCATATCATTAACCTTAAATGGTAAACAAAAAACGCTGGTAGTGGATATTCGTCAATCACTACTTGAAGTATTGCGCGAACAAGCCGGTTTAACCGGGGCAAAACAAGGTTGCGGTGTCGGAGAATGCGGGGCTTGCACTGTCATTATCGAGGATATGCTTGTGGATGCCTGTATCTACCTGGCTGTTTGGGCCGACGGGAAAACCGTCCGTACAGTGGAAGGCGAAAGCAAAGCGGGCGAGTTATCCACTGTACAAGAAGCGTATGTGGAAGAGGGTGCTGTTCAATGCGGGTTTTGCACGCCCGGTTTTATCATGGCCTCTACATCCTTTGTTGAAAAGCATAGGGGAGAAAAGGTCACCCTCGACCAAATCCGAAAAGAACACGCTGGCAATATTTGTCGCTGTACAGGTTACCAAAGCATTATTAAAGCCGTTAAAAAAAGCCTGATAGAAGAAAACAAGTAATTCTTCAACCAATGCTTCTCAATTTAGGATTTCCATCACATGAATGAAAAGAAACTCATTTTCAGTACCCTTAAACAGCTGGCAGATGCCATCACCAACACTTTTGGTGATAATTGTGAAGTCGCTATTCATGATCTCAGCTCATTAACAAAGTCCCTGGTGTATATTACTGGAAATGTTACAAAAAGAAGACCGGGTTCTCCTGCATCGGATGTGGTGATCAGGGAACTTGTTAGCCAAGGAAATGCAGTAAAAGATAAATATTCGTTTAAAACCATAACGGATGATGGACGGGAATTAAAATCATCCACTATATTTATTCGGGATAGCCAGGAAGACGTGATAGCAGCATTCTGCATCAATTTTGATGTTACTGACCATCTGAACGCCATTCAAGCCCTGGAGTTATTCGCCGGTATTAAAAAAAACAAAGAAACCCAAAAAATATCGGAAGAAATGGCTTTTTCAATTGACAATACCATCAACACACTGTTTGAAGAAGCTGTCACCGAAATTGGCAAACGACCGGCTACCATGACAACAGACGAAAAAACAAACCTGGTCAGGATACTGGAACGAAAAGGTATTTTTCAGATTAAAGGAGTTGTCAACCAGGTGGCCATCCAATTAGGCGTTTCAAATTTCACCGTATACAATTACTTGAAAAAAATACGCGCTACCAGCGGAACAACTGTCTCAGAAGTTTTGAAATAGGTTTGGGTGTCTTAAATTCAGCCTGTCAGAGATGACTAAAATAACTTAAAAATCGAGCACGGTTTTCGTCAATGTCATAACGTCAAGGAAAGTTATTTCCTGATTTTCATTCAGAGTGGAGTTAAAGGCGACACAAAGGATCTCAATGGAGCCCACGCAACATTCGGTAGCAACTTGGTTGCATGAAGATCCTTCATCGTCCCTCCTCAGAATAAAACATGTATTTTCGTTCGGACATTAATTAGACACCAGATAACATATTAGAGGCGATAGTAGATAAAATTCATATGTTTTTCGTTCAAACACTAAATAACATTGGTTTCACACACTTGTCCTATAAACTCTACAATTTAGATATTTTGTGTATATCTGTAATTATGTTTTATTTAAAATACTTACAACATCATTCCGGGCTTGACCCGGAATGATGTTGTTAGCTCCGGGCATTTTTCTTGGATGCCGGATCAAGTTCGGCATGACAACAGGAACTTTCAACTGTCAAGCTATAAATTCTGTTAACTAGTAAAGATGAAAACAAATCAAAAAAACAGCAAAACATCTTCCGCATTTAAAGGGTCTATTCTGCATTTCTTAAGTGATCCCGAAGCGGAAACGGAAGGAAAAGGATATGAATACTTTGAAGATGGTTTGTTGTTCATTGAAGACGGAATAGTGAAATCAGTCGGTCCTTTTGTTGAACTTGAAAAAAACCTTCCGAAAGGCACAAAAATCACAGATTATGGTGACAAACTGATAATGCCCGGTTTCATCGATACGCATCTTCATTATCCCCAGACGGATATTATCGGCTCATTTGGAAAAAAGCTTCTGGAATGGCTTGAAAAATATACGTTTCCAGTAGAAGGAAAATTTAAGGATACGGACTATGCAAATGAGGTGGCTGATTTTTTTCTGGAGGAGTTATTGAGAAATGGAACCACCACAGCTCATGTTATGTGTACGGTTCACAAACATTCGGCTGAGATTTTATTTCAAAAATCTCTGAAAAAAAATCTAAGAATGATTTTGGGCAAAGTGATGATGGATCGAAATGCTCCTGAATTCTTGTTGGATACGCCTGAAAGTGGTTATAACGATTCCCTGGAACTGATTGAGCAGTGGCACGAAAAGCAACGGCTTTTGTATTCTGTCACCCCCAGATTTGCTATTACCTCAACTGAAGAGCAACTCAAAAAATCTGCCGAACTACTGACAACTCGAAAAAATCTTTATCTCCATACTCATTTGGCAGAAAATAAAGATGAAATCGAATTCGTGGCAGAGCTTTTCCCCTGGAGTAAAAACTACCTGGATGTTTATGATAAATACGGACTGGTGAATGATAAATCCATGTTTGCCCATTGTGTTTATCTTTCTAAAAACGAATACCGAAAAATGGAAGAAACAGGGGCATCAATTTCATTCTGCCCAACCTCAAACCTGTTTCTCGGCAGTGGTCTTTTTGATATGGACCAATCCTGGCAGTCAAATATAAAAGTTGGAATTGGAACCGATATCGGCGGCGGAACCAGTTTTTCGATTTTAAAAACACTGGGGGAAGCTTACAAAGTACTTCAGCAGAAAAGTCAAACACTGTCCCCGTTAAGAGCTTTTTATCTGGCGACGTTAGGCGGAGCGAAATCTCTTTCGTTGAACGACAAAATTGGTAATTTTGAATCCGGGAAAGAAGCTGATTTTGTTGTCTTGAACTTCAACGCGACCCCCCTGATTGAAAGACGATTGAAAAATACAGCAGACATCAACGAACGGCTTTTTATATTAATGATACTGGGCGATGACCGATCCATTGAGGCCACACACATTATGGGTGAAAAGGTGTATGCTAAAGCATAGAATTCCCAATTCCTGCTATATTGAATTGTACAACAGGACAATTACATGAAGCAGACTTCCTCTTTATACTTTTTATCTCACAGGAGATCAGCTTCCGGTGAGCTTTCTTCCGGCTTTTTACTTCGATGACCAGGTTTTGCCAGAATTTCCAGATAAAAAGATTCAAGCTGTTTTGATTCTGCCTGGTCAATGAACTTAATGATTTCCGCAACGTGAATTACTTCGCAACTTTCTTCATTAACACCGAACCGACAGTCAAAATCCCAGAAATCGACGCCTTCGGGCAACGCTTTCCTACGTTCTCTTTTTAGATATTTTCTAACTTCATTTTTGATGGCTTCAACAAGCCTGGGGACTTTGATTTTCGGGTGGGTCAATTTAAACGTTTTTTTCATGATGGTCTTTAAAGTATTTCTTAGAGTTATTTCAAAAAAGTGATTCGGTAATAGTCAAATCGAATTATTCCGTATCCTTTGTTTTTACCCCCATTCGGGGCCGTTACGTTTACTACTTTTATGCATGAATTATCAAGCTCTGTCTAAGCAAACCATTATAAAATCGTAACTATTCAGTCTTACTCTGAACTCTATATCACTCCTACAAAGTCTTAATATCAATAAGTTAAGCGCTGCCGTCCTGAGGACGAGAAGCAACTTCAAATGAGGCAACTTAACCGACATTCCATTTTTTTTGTTTTAAACGGCCTGTTTTACATGACAACGGCGCTACTGTTTTTTACCCGTTTTTTTTTACAGGACTTGCTGTTTCGAACACGATCTGCCTGCGGTCGTTTCCTCGGTCGTGAGGGACGTTTTGGTTTGGGGGGCGGATCAGCGATCCGGTTGGAGTCCGGTTTGAATTCGTCAATAATTTCGATGGTCAGCGATTGACGCAACAACCGTTCAATTCCTGCCAGGGATTTTTGTTCATCAGCACTTACCAGCGACACTGCCTGTCCTTCCATCCCGGCACGACCGGTACGGCCGATACGATGTACATAGTCTTCAGCGACATTGGGCAGGTCAAAGTTGACCACCTGGGGTAATTGTTCGATATCCAGACCACGTGCAGCAATGTCCGTGGCGACCAAAGCCTTGATTTTATGTTGTTTAAAATTGGCCAGCGCACGGGTTCGAGCTCCCTGACTTTTATTACTGTGGATGGCTGCTGCACTGATACCGTCTTTCTCCAGCATACGTGTCAGTCGATTGGCTCCGTTTTTGGTACGTGTAAAAACCAGGACCTGTTCCCAGTTGCCGTCATGGATCAATCGACACAATAGTTTTGTTTTTCGGGATTTATCCACCGGGTAAATCACCTGCCGAATATTTTCGGCGGTTTTATTACGCGGGGCAACATCAATACGAACCGGTGAATTCAACAACCCTTTTGCCATCCGGCGAATTTCCGATGAAAAGGTGGCTGAAAACAGCAGATTCTGACGCTGCTTTGGCAGGAAGCTCAGGATTTTGCGGATATCATTAATGAATCCCATATCCAGCATACGATCAGCTTCATCCAACACCAGAATTTCCACTTGTGACAGGTCGACACAAGCTTGATTATGAAGATCCAGAAGTCTACCGGGAGTGGCCGTCAAAATACTCACCCCGCTTCGCAACTTTTTTTTCTGTGGACCAATGCTGACACCGCCGTAAACTACAGTTGAGTGAAGCTTCAAATAACTTCCGTAAGTAAGCACGCTGTCACCGATCTGGGCGGCCAGTTCGCGGGTAGGCGTAAGGATCAGGGCTCGAACCGGACCACGTTCTGCCGGTTTCGACTCATTGAGCAATTGTAGCAACGGTAGAGTAAAACCTGCTGTTTTACCGGTTCCTGTCTGGGCGGCAGCCAGAACATCTCGACCGGATAATATCACTGGGATGGCCTGGGCCTGAATGGGGGAAGGTGTTTTATATCCCTTTTTATCAACAGAGCGCAAAAGAGGCTCGGATAAACCGAGAGAAGAAAATAACATAAATATACCAATAATAATATTTCAAAACCACCGGTTGTGGCGGATTGTGAGATCTATAAAAATTAACATGAAGTGTTCAGTCTGAACCTACCTTTTTTCAGTCGCTTAAAAGCTTTACCAGCGACATTCCGTTTAACGGATACATAGGACCAGAAATCAAAAATATCAATTTTACCGACATTAATGCCTGTAATTGCAACTTTGCTGATCAATGCTCCTGGAATGTCTCCGGGGCTGACTTTTTGTTTTCGTCCGCCGGAAATACAAAGTGTTGTCATCGGGGGAAGTAAGGATATATCTGTATAATTAGACAGACCAGGCGAGTATGCAGACGAAGGTGGCAGCTATCTGATGCAGTTAAATCGTTTAATAAAAATATCATTTGATCAAAGTTCCGATGTCTTTGTCCAAGGTTACTTTGTGCTAAATTGTTTTTTTTTATCTCAATCAAGTTAAACTCCTATATTTATTGAATTAAATAAATTGCATTTGACTGACATAATTTCACTCACATTTTAGTTTTTTTCTACGCCAATGATCACAGATTCCTGTTTGGTCAGTATGCACTTTTTCTGTCATCTTGAGGAGGAACGATAAAGGATCTCTCGGAACTAAAAACAAGAGATATCGTTGATTACCTGGAAACATGTTTTCTTCAAGTCCTGTAAAACCAGTAACAAAAGATCTCTTTGAAATCATGGAGATTCTTCAGGCTGTCAGGAATCCCATCAAAAGAACACTGATTTTAAAAAAAACTGGACATGTAAAGGTTAAATCCGAAAATGTATGATAATTGCCTGAATGAGTTTTTTGGCCATCTGGTTCGTCTTTTTCCTTCTTGGCCAAATATGAATATTATTTTACAAACAGATTCCAAAATTATTTTATCTAAGTCATGGTTAAATAAATGTAATATAAATCTGTTATTATTAAATAGAACCAATTTATATTGTTTATAATATAATTAAATAATGTTAATTTAAAAATGATACCTTGTCACTTACACGTGTTGTTTTGTTAAAAGGTAAATATATTTTTATTTCTTGACTATCCAATTTTTTAAAGCTATTATGTAACCTGACAAAATTCATTTTGATTGGCAATCATGAGATAATTCAGGATATTAACTTGGCTTACTCAACATTTAACTATGATTTAAGTTTTGAATTGCCAGAATAGCAAACTTATTAAAATCATTCCAGTTAATTTATCATTTTCAATGCTTTTTTCCTTTAGTATATAAGGATAGGTGATAATTAGCTAAATAAATCTGAAGTTCAAACAAGCCTTATGATTAAGAAAATGAATATAAGAACATATTCCAGTTAATATTTAAAAAGCTCCTTTTTTAAAAAGATTTTCAGATCAGGATTAATCAGTAAACCAGCATTTGGATTGATTTATAAACCATAAGCTTCTTTTGAAACTTGAAATATGGAGATAAAAATGAGGAATTCTTTCATTACGCTGACACTCTTATTAGTCATAGCAATTCCATGGGTTGCAGTTGCAGGCCCGGGCGCCAACATGAATGCGTGTATTCACTATCCGGTTAGACCGATTAAACCACTGGTAGTGGAGTTTAAGCGTGGTAACTGGCAATCTATGAATGAAAGCGGACAAGACTCAAGCATGAACGTGAGTGAAGCAGGCTTGACGTGCACTTCAGTTGGATATGTTGAAGCTGCACGTTTTTTGAATCCACAGGCATCCCGTTGGGAAATTGGATATACAATAATAGACAGTCCGAAATCGGGAAGCACTAATACCAATTGGAAAGGCGTTCTACCGATGGCAAATAAGTTGGAACTGTTGTCTGCATCCCCCGGAACAGCATTGTGTCTTTCAGCCCATCTATGCAATGTACAGTATCAGGAGTGGGCCTCCGGAACCCAGGGGCCTTTATATATCATTTTCCAGCCGGAAAAAATATAATCGGCAGGATACGACTCATAGTGTGAAGCTGTATGAGCTAAAAAATTCACCTCGCGTTTAAGAGAGAAGGTTGGAGCTTGGTCATACCTGATAAGTGGCCCGCCGATTCTTCAAATGCGATCGGCAAAAAACAATAATGGTAAATAGAGGGCAATATGACCAAATCAGGTGAATTTCAGTCATCTCAAGCATTTAATCACAGTTTTCCAATCAACGAGTATATCAACCCAAACACGGGTTCCCTGGTCGTTTCGATGGCATTGGTGAATCTACATGGCATTAACAGAAGTATTGATTTAAATGTCAACCTTGTTCATACGGCCGGTTCTTCAGGCTTGCTGGGGTTGCCGGATGGCTGGGGGCTTGGGGTTCCCTTTATTGCCCATGGATGCTCCTTCACTTGCCAGGGCAAAACGAGCCTCATCGATCCCGATTGGACTGATAAGTATGGCTATAAGTCAGGTCTACGCTATGTAAACGACCATGGAATCAAATTTGAGCGAATAGTGCCGTCTCAGCAGGTACCTTCCGGAATCGGATATTACGGTTACAGATTTACCTATAGCGACGGTGCTTGCGATTACTTTGATGAAACCGGAAAACTCATTGAACATAACGATGCATTCAAAAATTCCGTTCTCTGCTATTATACTGATCCGGCCGGGGATATTTTCGGTAATCGTCTCGACTATGTGGTTGACAGTTTCGGGCAAACGATCCGGTTTGGTTATGCCCCGAATCAGTTTATTGTTTCGTTACCATCCAACGCAACAACAACCATCGAATTCTCTCCAAAGGGTATCTATTATATATCTGACGATCAGGGAAACAAAACCATATTCGACTATACAGAAGTTACCGGTCAAACAGTCGTCTCGTCCATTGAATATCCGACCGGCTTACAGACCAGGATTTCCTATGATGCCTTGAGTGCCTTGAAAGAGGATGGATCATCATTCGCCATTCCCGCCGTCACCAGACTGACACATCTGGATGCAAGCCAGGCAATCCTTGACGACACTGAATATATTTATGGTTCCGAAACTGATAGAAACACCTACACCGGGGCCAGAGCAGGATATAAAATGACGGGTGCCGGTGATAGTGTTATGGACAGTAAAAACGAAACATATCGCTACGATGTATTTGTACGCAAGTATGACAGTAAAGGTAAGGTTCTGTCAGCTCAGCGATCATACTATAATTATCTGCACCTTCCAATAGACGAGGTTTCGTATCTGGTTGACAATAATGGAAAGATACAAAACGGAAACAAAGTTTCCTATCTTTATCCAAGCGCCGGTACTGAAGGTGCAGAAATGGTAAATTATGTAAAGCCTATCGAAATAACCAACTATGTTTTTTCCACAGCAAAGAATGACTATATATCAGTTAAACAAACAAAAAATACCTATAATCAATTCGGTCATCTCCTGACCAACGCTGAATTTGTTTTTGACCCTTCCAGGCAAACCTTCATACCAATGAATACCAATACATATCAATATGTTAAGACGTCTGAGTGGGCTGAGATGCCGGAAAACTCAGTCTTTTCCGATGAAGTCACCGGATACCAAAGAAAGGTCACATTCGCGCTGACGGAAGATAAAAGGAATATCGGAAGTGCAGTAGTGTGGCACTCCTCAGGTCGGGGCAAAGACTGGAAGCCGTGGAAAAAGAAATCATTCAGCTACGATACCAAGGGACGCCAGGTGCGCTGGGAGTTGACCTGGGTCGAAGGCTGTTCCGGGCAGGTAGGGAAAGTTGAATCCACTCACCGCGAGGAGTCTTATGCTTATGATCCGAAAACACACCTCTTGATGATGACGGCGACAGACGCTGAGGGGGGAAAAACAGTCTCTTCTTACAATGTCAGTCTTCCGGGGTCACCCCTGGTCAAAAGGGTAACGCCTGCAAAAAACGTTTTCACCCGCAAATATGACTCACTCGGTCAAAAAATCGAAGAGACCGGACCGGAAGGTAACTCCAGCACGATATCATACAATATTCACGCGAAAAACGGGCGAAACAGTATAATTAAAATCGGTCCTACGGGGTACACCGTTGAGATTTGCTACGATGCTTTGTGTAGAGCCATCAAGATGGCTGACAATGGAGATCCGACATGTAAGGAGACTGATATTACCAGAGTTCTTTCCGAAGCCTGTTATGATGAACTGGGACGACTTGTCAGCCGGACCAATGAAATCGGTCAGGCCACGACCTACACTTATGATGCGCTGGGTCGACCCACTTGCATCGTGGACCCATTGGGAAATGAAACGACAACCGTTTATGACGATGCTGGATTGAACTCACGTATTTATATCAATGGAGACCTCAGAAAAAACATTCAGCAAGATGGGATGGGAAGAGTGGTTCACGAAAGCGTGTATCCCGATTCAACCGACACTGGCCTTTCCCGTTTTGGAACGACTAAATACTCGTATGACGGCTTTGGACTTAAGATCAAAGAAGTGAGCTGCCACGCACCGATTACAAACCCCGATGCTGCTGTCATCTCAACGGAAGTTACTGATTCCGTTGATGTCGAGGGCAAGATTATTGCGAGCCAATATGTCGGCTATAGCGGAGCAAAAATTACTGTCAATCAAACAACAACTTATGATTTACTTGGTAACGCAATTGCCAGGAACAAAAAAACAGAATATGAGGACGGTAGAACGTTTACTCACAGCGGAAATACATTCGAGTTTAACTCGTCTGGAAAGCTGGTCGTGGTCAGGACCCCCCTGGGACAAAAAGAGACTAGCAAGTATGATATGGATGGTCGGTTATCTGAAAAAAAGCGCTTTGATGGTACATCCTTTTGCTATGAATACGATGGCATCGGCAATGTGAAAAAGATATCATCGGAGGGCAGGTCCATTGAGTATACATATTTCAGGAACAACCAGGTAAAGACAATCACCTCCGGCGATCAGACAATTGAGTACTCGTATTATCCCAACGGTGCTGCAAAATCTGTAACATTTCCCGATGGGAAACGGCAACTTTATGAAATCGACAGATTTGACCGCATCATCAGCCAGACAGATGCTTTTGGTGTAACAACAAAAACTACATTTGATGAACTGGGTCGAGTTGCTACAAAAACTCACCTGTCCGATACCCTTACCTATCGCTACGGCACTATCAATCACACAAAGGGCGTTCCGACAGGGGTCGATCTTACGGGTACAACTACCATTAAACGGGATTTCCAACTTGATGGTTTCAACAATTTGCGCAGCATATCCGCCGTCGATCAATCTGGCAACAGGATTCTGGATGTTTTGTATGGCCGCGATGATACACAACGACTAAATACTATGACCCTCAAATCCGATGTTTGCCAAGACCCGGCAGTTAATCTGCACAGGGAGTTCACTTATGACGGATTGGGTCAGCTGGGGGCAGTTTCAACGAAATATACGAAAGGCGGCAAAACAGAAACCAGTAGTTACCTTTTCGATGGAAACAAAAATGTTGTTGAAAAAAACGTAAATGGCCACAAAACGTCTTTTACGTTCAACGAAATCGATCAACTTGTACAGGACGGAGTTACCTATGATGTCAACGGTCGAATGACAGCAGATGGAAGCGGGCGAACCTACTCCTACAACCAGTTTGACCAACTCGTTGAGGTTTCGAAGGAAGAGGGCTTAAAACTCATCTCAAATCGTTATTATCCAAACGGTGCGTTGGCAGAGATCCAGGGCGCAACATCAACCTGTAAGCATTATTACAACTCAGGTGCGGTTAATGCTATATCCAAAACAAAAACTGGGAAAAAGCAGACATCTCTGTCTTTTCTCTCCAGTGACGGCGAACGGTTTGCCGTTTTTGAATCCGGTCAGCCTCCAGAGTATTTCTTGAAAGCAAACCACTCCACATCTCTGACCATACAAAACGGCAAATACACAAGCCTTGATTACGATGCATACGGTGGCAAGCAATCGGATTTTGCAAGCGATATCGGAGGTGGTTTCACCTGGAACCAGGAGTACTGCGATCCCGATTCAGGTTTGGTCTATTTGCGCTCTCGCTGGTACAGCCCGGGGATGATGAGGTTTATGTCTCTTGACAATTTGTTGAATGATAACCGATATAGTTACTGTGAGGGAGATCCTGTGGGTAATGTCGACCCAACAGGTGAATCTTCAGCAGAATGGGCGACCATTGGTATTATTGCGGCTGTTGCAGTTGCATCTGTTGTAACGGCTGGTGTCGGTGCAGCAGTGGCAGGGGGGCTGATTATGAAATTCTCGCTGTCAACAACTGCTGCCAGTTTGATTTCATCGTCTTTTTCCAGTGCCGCAGGTTCAGTTGCCGGAGATCTGACGTATTCGCTGGTCAGTGGTCAATCCGTTGATGGCGGCGCGATGGTTGCCAATGCGATGATTGGAGCGGTAAGTGCCGGAGCTGGTACGGCAGCAGGAAATGTCGCAGGGACTGCTGCAATGAGTCTTGCCAAGACAAACCAAATGAGCTGGCAAGCAATAACCAATATTGGCCTGATAACATCGGGTGCGGCCGGTGGATTATCAGGAGCTGCCGCGTGTTCTGCCATGAACGCAATTTACTACAATCAGCCGTTCTTCAGCACCGACTCGCTGATAAATGTTGTCTCAGGTGCTATTGGTGGAGCAGGAGGCGGAGTATTGGGTTCCAAATCATTCCTGGGGATGAAGGAAGAGATTCTTCCGGCCCCATTGACTCGGCAGGATTTTAACTCAATCAGCTGGGCAGCCCCGGATCAAAACGTAAGATTGAGCCGTAAACTGCTTGTCATGGCTCCGGATAATGTTGCGCAAGAAACAGCAAAGGACATTATAAAAAATCACGGGGACTATAATGCGGTTTTTAACGTGAATACCGGCAACGGAGCAATACAGAGTTACGACACCATTGCTGCCCATGGAATGAATGGTACTATTTTCGCAAGAATAGAGTACCAGGGGAACTCTTACCTCAGTCCAATATCAGGAAAGCTTTTTGCACAGTACCTTGTTGAACGCAATCCTCTTGGCATTAATCAATCATCCGATCCGGTCAAACTGATCTCTTGTTTTGGAGCAAGCGGAAATGCACAGACCATAGCAAATCAATTACGACGCCCCGTTTTCGCCGGATACGGACTGATCGATCCCGTCAATCATGATACTTCCTCGTGGAGAAGATTTGATCCGCAATGATAGGTTTTATCCACATTCCCGGTCTATAATCAGATGGTTGACTCGAATTTCAGATATTTTTGAATTCTATTTAATACTCTTATGCCAGCCGTCATGATGTTTTTTTGCCCAGTCGCGGCTGATTTTAGTATCCACCAGACTGTGCCATACCTGGGAAGGATTGACAATCCCCACGATATAAGCACGCGTCAAAACCACCGCAATAAACATAATAGCAATAAAACCGTGTAATGAAGATAGAATTAGCACAAATGCGACGGAAAAATACTGCTTCAAAACCAGCAAGAGGCCACTTAAGACCGTAATAAGAGCCAATAGGTTCATCAACCAAAATAGCACCTTTTGACTGATACTCAGTCGTCCTTTAACATCATGGTCCAAGCCGGTTTCAAGTGAATCCCGTAGTTTTTTAACCCATTCTTTGTCATAAGGACCGAAATAGCCGCCTCTAATCCAAATAACAAGGGCAATGACGGATGCGATTAACACAATTACACCGACAACCCCGGCGAAAACCAATGCTTTTTTATATAACGAAATAAAAACCGAAAGCATTCCCAGTTTCGTAAAATATACGATATGCCCCATGGCCACCAGAAACAGAAATATCATCATTTTTAACAGGAACGACCAGTGTTCTGCCCGGTTGAAAAGTTTGAACTCGGCGGGTTCTTGCAGAAAATCCGCAATATTGGGTTGTAGCAATGTCAGATGCAATAACAGCAGCAGAACCAATGTCAGAAGCCCGGCCGAAAAATAAGGTGTGATAACGTTCAAATGGATATTAAAAAGTCTATTGGCTGTTTGAATAGCGGAGGAGTAACCAAGAGGGGGGTTTTTCTCCATGACGCCGCCGTCTGGTCCAAATATATCCGAATAATATACACCGTTGAAGATTGCCGAGTTATCAGAATGACAATCGCTACAGCCTCCCGCCCCTAGAGCGTTTTTCGCCGGAGCGACATTATGACTGATACTATACCCCTCAATATTTCCAACCCATGTTGTATCGATTTCTTTTATCACTTCATTAGTCTTATTAAGGGAATAAACATAACCGCCCTTATGATGGAACGGCTTAATTTTTCTAAAACGCCCGTTACCTTCCAAGGTTGTTGTCAGATCTTTCAGAATCCAACCAATCTCTTGTGTTGATTGATAGACTTGAACATTGCCGTGTTTAAATTCAGTCGACCTTTTTAAATATAGATTGTAACCTTTTCTCACCTCCTTAAGAAAAAGCGGATAATGAATTCCGTTTTCATCCTGGTTCGTAAACACTACCGGTTGAAGATAATTTACCGGCCTGATTTTTCCATTTTCCTTATCTCTCCTGAAATTACGTTCATATCCGGGTTGCCGGTTCATTGTACGCAGATGTCCGCTGATGTTGGAAGGTTGCGCATAATGGACAATTTCGCCGTTGCCGACTACAATTGCCGCCGTTGCAGCTTTGGGAATAAAAGGAATGTGGCAGGTAGTGCAGTCTATTTTTTTCAGGTGATCATCCCTGATGCTAAAGTGCTTGAGAGGAGGTGCTCCCATGTGTCCCAACGAGTGGCAATCGTTGCAACTTATAATGGTATTGTCCAAATCATCCCTGACTGTACTGACATTTTCTTCTCCCTTGGCAAAATTGTGGTCAAGTTCGGAAAAATGGCAATCTACGCAAGTCATACCGGCGATTTTATGAACATCCGGATTTTGTCTGTCCGCCCAAAGTGTCCCCCTTTTTGCAGCATCAATACTCGCGTGACACAATGAGCAGTTTTCCGAGTCTGGTTTACGATTGAGGGACAAGGCAATCCGTCCGTCATTATTAAAAAGACGATGGTTATATTCCACTTTGGGCACATCGCCTTCTTTAACACTGCCATATACCTGCCCGATCCCGGACGCTGCAACGGTTGCCCATTTAAAATTCAATGCGCTTAATTGTTTGTTCCTTTCATCGGGATTATAGCCTTCCAAGTGGCAAAAGAAACAATCCACTTCAATAACGCCTGTTTTGTCCCATTTACTGCCGTAATAGTCTCCGTCAAGTTGTTTTGCCAATAACGGATTTTTTTTAAGAACAACATCGTATCTTTGTCTCTGCCTATCCAGTTCCAATAAACCTCCGCCCGGGTGACAACCGGCGCAGCCGGACTTTTCTGATGGAGCAATAAACTGGAAGACCGTCAGGTCAATTTCGTCCGGATGAGAATTGTTTTTTTTCGCCAACTGGCGATATGAAAACAGTCAGAATTTACCCGTCATACCGGGCGATAAGACCCAGGGGTATTTATTGCTAAAGCCATCGTTGGCTTTAGCCCACCCCATTTGAAAGTGATAACCATCTGATATTTTGCTGTAATCGTGGCAAGAACCGCATGACTGTCGGGTGGAATAAGGTTGGTCAGCGTTTTCACCAGTTATCGGATTGATTTGTTCACCTTTGTCGGTTTTAAGATGGAAGGTAGCGCAAGTCCCTGCCCATACCGATGATGCAATAAAAAAACAAGCAACAAAGGCCATCATCACCTGTAATATCAAATAATCAGACCTGCTGTAATATTTTGGCCCGAAATGTTTGGATAAGTCCGGTTTCATCTTAATCACGGTTCGAAATGGTTTTTATTCGAGGTGTTCGAAATAACCCACATTTTAGTTTTTCATCCGATCCCAATGACCACGAATTCCTAGTCAACAAGAAAGTTTCCTGTCATCCTGAGGGTGAGGAGGAACGACAAAGGATCTCTCAAAACTAAAAACAACAGATATTGCTGATTACCTGAAAACATGTTTGCTTCAAGTCCTGTGAAGCTATTAACAAACGATCTCTTTGAAGACATGGAGATCCAGGACTCTCATCAGAATGACACTGCTTTTAAAAAAAAATAAACAGGTAAAGGTCAAATACAAACCCTGAAATGTGAAGAAATAAGGATCAAACAATTCATAGCAGGAAAAAATAGAGAAGAGGCAAACCATATTCAGAGTATTTACCAAACCAGGCAATCTTTTCGAAAGATTCCACCCAAATTCCATCGGCTATGTATTGGTCGGTTTAAAGACTATTTTGAATCCAGCTTTTCAACACCGTCCCAGTTTTCAGGGATGCCGCCGGCCATCAGTTTCTCACATCGTTTAACATATACAAGGCAAGCAGTATCTTCCGGATTGGTTTTATGAATCTCTTTAAATCCCTCCAAGGCTTCTGCAATCTTTCCATTTTGATATAAATCCACTGATTCTTGAAACGCCAATTTTGTTACCAGTTTCATCTCAAAGTCTTTTGGCAATAAACCGTCGAGAATTTCATAAACGGATATGACTTCTTTTTTTCCTTTAACCATTACCTTATCAAGGTATCGATACGTGTACCGATCCGTATCTTGAATGAGTTTAAAAAACTGATCACTGGCGCAGATTTTGGCTCCGTATAATTTTGTCAGTCCTTCCATCCTGGAAGCAAGATTCACGGCATCGGAAATAACCGTTGTTTCCATACGGTTTTCCTCTCCGATTGTGCCAAGCATCAGGTTCCCGGTATGGAGTCCGATTCCAATGGCAATGGGCTCGGCTTTTTTTTTGGGCAAGGCCATCATTAAACCTGATGATTTGCCGTTGCATTTCGATAGCAGATTTTAGGGCATCTTCAGCGTTCCTGGGAAAAAGAGCCATAATGGCATCGCCGATATATTTATCAATAAAACCGTTATGATCTCGAATGATTGGCCCAACTTCCTTGAGATATGAATTAATGAATAAAAAATTCTCTTGGGGCGTCATTCCTTCGGAAATTGAAGTAAACGCTCGAATGTCTGAAAACAGAATCGTCATCTCTTTTAATGTTTGGTCGCCCAGCTTAATATCAAGAACACTATTTTTGTTTAAGTGTTCAAAAAATTCCTGAGGGACAAAACGTGCAAACGCCTCTGTCATGCGGGTTTGAATCTCAAGTGCGTCCTTTTGTTGCGCAATGAGATCATCTTGAGCCTGTTTTAAATTCTCTTGCGCGATGTTTCGTTCTCTAATACGTTTTATCAATCCCGAAAAACCGAAATAGATTCCGACTGCGCCAAGCGACCACAATAGCCCGAATGAAGTGGAAATGAAAATAATCTCCTTTTTTTGATTTTCCAGGTAAGGAGCCATAGGAACTGAGATACTGACGCCGCCGCCGACATCTCCCATTTTTCTTGTTGTATAGGTATGACATTTATAACAATTTTTAACTATTTTTAACGGACGCATAAAACGAAGATAAGGATCTCCATGAATATCTGAAAAATCCAATATTTCTGTTTCCCCGTTATCAAATCGAGCCAATGCCATTTTTTCCCATTTATCCGCAACGTTTTCCGGACGAATAGGATTCAAACTGGTAATATGACCGTAAATCCCATATTGTTGATTAAATCTTTCAGCCATTTGCCTTAACATGTAGGCCGGACTCATCAGGGTAAGAGTGGTCTTTGATGAAACCCTGACGTCACGATTTGGAATATGGGCAAGATAAGGGTTTGGAGGTGTGTCAGCATCAATTGGGACATATACGCCTCCATGCGACGCTCCCCAAAGCCGAACGGATATCTCCCGGTTATGATGGGTTCTGGTTTCTTTGATGGCCATTTTTCTGGTAACGTTTTGCGTATCCAGAATTTTTGAAACCATCAATCCGACAATTATAATTGTCCAAACAGAAATGGTAATCCAAGCAAAACGTTTGAGTATTTTGATTTCGGATTTTTCAGGTGAAGGCATAAAACGGTTCCTCAAAGGAATAATGTGGTATCGATTAACTAAATGAAAGCTCCGCCGGTTTTTGACGGAGCCGACAATGGTCCTCTTCTCAAAAGGAATGAATCAGACTGACTATGACCTATCTCCAGATCTTTTTCGTAACGAATTGGTAATGACGAAATAGGTATAAATGGAAACGACGGACAGAAATAAAATTGCGATAACACCGTGGAAGCTTGATAAAAAGAGGTTTATCGGTGCTGATAATCGCCCTTTGATTAGAAGCAAGATACCGGTTGTCCCCATAATTAATGCCAATATATTTGTTGCCCAAAAGAATGTTTTTTTTCTTTGGTCAAAAATATCCCCCCGCATCTTAACCAGCATGATATACGCTATCACAGCAAAGATAAAGAAAACAACACCGACAATTCCGGCATACACCACCGTCTTTTTATAAATGCTGGTCAATAAGCTGATCATACCGTTATCGGCAAAAACAAGCAGATGCGCAATGCACACCAGAAACAACAATAAAACCACACGGAATATGGCTGTCCAGAATTCTGATCGGTTAAACCGATCAAATTCCGATGATGATTCATCGCTTAAGGCAGATCCTTTGGATTTTTGTCCGATATAGCGAAATACGAGAAAAGCGACCAGGATCAGCAGAACTAAAATAAGTGTCGGTAAGATACGCGTTAAATAATATTGAAAAAAATAGTTTAGTTTGAATGTTGTTGAATCAAATCCAAGTAATTCTCCGGTACGAACGGTAACAGGCTTTCCATCAGCTCCAAAAATATCTTTTATGATCGTACCGCTGAAAAGGTGAGCATCTTCAGAGTGACAATCCGTACACCCGTTTGCTCCAAGAGCTTTGTTGGCAGGAGCTACATTGTGGCTAATGCTGAATGGCGGAATGTTCGAAACCCAGGTATTATCAATGTCTTTTGCCAGCTCATTGTTATTATCCAGGAAATAAAGGGTCCCCCCACTATGAAAATAAACATTTACCTGCTTAAACCGTTTGTTATCGACCAGGTTTTTGGAAAGAGCCGAAAGCATTAACGTTATATCTTCCGGTGTATGAAAATCATATTTATTTGAGTCCTTATTGCTTAGTTTATCGACAACCGAAGCATATGCCTTTTTCACCTCCCTAACAAATATGGGATAGTATATTCGGTCAGTATCCTTGTTTGTAAATAGAATGTTGATCAGCGGATTGACAGGATAAATCTTGGCCGCATCGTCTTTTACTTTTTTCCGAATTTCATATCCCGGTTTCCAGGTCACATTTTTCCCGATTCCCTTTGAATAGATCTGGGGATATTTAACCGCTGGACCGGTCGTCATGATCATAGCACCCATCGCGGCACGATTTAATTCGGGAATATGGCAGGCGGCACAGGATAGTTTATCAAGATGGTCCTCTCTGATACTGTAATGTTTTAGCTTTGTTGCACCTTTATAACTGGTAGTATGGCATTCTTCACAGGTGTTCATGGTGTTGTCCAGATCATCCCGGACCGCACTTCGAGCGATATCCCCCTTGGCAAAGTTGTGGTCAAGTCCGGCAGGATGGCAATCATTGCATACCAATCCGGCCAATTGATGTACATCCTGATTCTTAGTATCTTCCCAGGTTGTTCCACGTTTGGCCATATCGATCCAATCGTGACAAAGCAAACAATTTTCAGGTGTTCCGTCACGTTGCATGGGCAAGGCGATTCGCCCGTCTTCATTAAACAACCGTTTATTATAGACAACTTTAGGGATGTTTCCCTCTTTGACTTTCCCATAAACTTGCCCGATACCGGACGCTGCCGCACTGGCCCATTTAAAATTTAAATATTTCAGTTGTTTATTTCTCGCCTTAAAGCTGTAAGTCGGTAAATGACAGAAGAAACAATCTACCTCAAGCACACCGGTTTTATCCCATTTGCTTTTATAGTAGTCACCGTCAAGGCTCTTTGCCAGTGATGGATTTTCCTTTAACCGTTTATCGTACCGTTGACCATCACGGTCCATTTCCAACATTCCACCACCCGGATGACAACCTCCACAGCCCGGTTTACCTAATTTATCAGGAGATTGAGGTCCTGAAGCAGCAAACATAAAAGGGGTCATGTCGATTTGATCGGGATGAGTATTTTTCTTCTTCGCCAATTGGCGATAAGGAACTGTACAGAAGCTTCCCGTCATACCAGAGGACAATCGCCATGGTTTTTTGGTATCCGCAAACTTATCGTCAGTAGCTTTACTCCAATCCATATCAAAGTGATACGCCGCCGAAATCTTTTCATAATCATGACAAGCACCGCAGGTTTGACGTGTAGAGTATGGCTTGTTTGAATTTTCTCCCGTTAAAGGATTAATTATATCTCCATTTTCCGTCCTCAGGTGAAACGTCGGGCAAGGTTCGGCCGATAGGTTTGGGACCCAAAATATGGACAATACCAAAAACAGCACAATAAATTGCCCAATAGAGAAATTCCTTAAGTTGATAATTATTTTCATAAAAACTGCCCTCCCAACAGGAAAAAATTATAGTAGTATACCATTTTTGCCATTGTGACATTGGTAAACAAAACTTTAGTCCAGAACAGTCTTAATAAATAAAAAGGTAATGTCAACCGGTTTTTAGAATCGAAAATGAAAGCTTGTATCAAAATATCATTAACTTGAGATTATTGTTTTTCCCTTAATATTGAGTGGGAAAACTAAAAAGATATTCAATACGCTTTAAAAGAATATTAAAAATCACTAAACCCAAATGGCATGATTTGCAGTATGAGCCGTAAAGGCAATTGTTGGAATAACGCAGTTGCTAAAAATTTCTTTCATATCATTAAAACAGCAAGAAACGTTATCTCACATGAAATGAAGACACACTTGATGTCATCGATTACATTGATATGTTTTATAATAATTACAGGCCTCCGCCTTCAATTGGATACAAAAGTCCAAACAAGTTTGAAAATGCTTTCAACCGATCAACAGCAGCTTATCCTTGTCTCTTTAATTTACTCGACCACATCATGGTATGGAAACTTTTTTTTAAACTTATACCGGTCAAAATAATGTTTAACTGAAACAATTAGTTCCTTCACTTTCGGTGTAAGTGCCTTTCCTCGGACGATCATAATACCTCCAATGTTTTGTTTTATGTTAAGGCATTTTGACAAGTTCTATTAAATGTATCTGTATCAATTCAATTGCGACAAACTATAACTATAGATTCTTCAGTTCATCAAATGGTCCACCGGGCTTCTTACGGCACCGGCGCCTTTATTAATAACATGGGTGTAAATCATGGTTGTGCTAATACCTTCATGACCCAGTAATTCCTGAATTGTTCGGATATCATAACCCGCTTCCAGTAAATGAGTAGCAAAACTGTGCCGTAAACTGTGCGAACTCCCTTTCTTCCTGATACCTGAACGTTGAATAGCTTTTCTGAACATTCACTGGACCGAATCGTCATGAACATGATGACGTCGTTTGCACTTGGATCGAGGATCAATGGAAATTGATCTTGAAGGAAACAGATATTGCCATATGAATTCTTTATTTGCATTTGGTTTTTTTTCCAGGGCAAATGGCAAATAAACAGTTCCATATCCATTTTTAAAATCATTTTCATGTACTTATTTTATCTTTTCTATCTGTTTTTATTGTCTTTTCCTTATACTATCAGGCAATATGGTTGACCTTTCCTTTTCCCCTTTTGCGTTTCGAACAATGATTTGACGATAATCAAAATCAATATCCTGAATCCGTAAGCTCACACATTCGTTCAATCGTAATCCTGAACCGTA
>JBFFHJ010000006.1:0-170402 GCA_041556995.1 bacterium
CATACCATAACTAATATGCTCACACTGATCCGCCCATTGGTAACCAAATCGACTCAAAGTTTTAAACAGGACTCGGAAGTGATTGTCTTGCTCATTAGCAACAACATAAAGACACCCATCCAAATCATAATCGTTGAATTTGGTTACTGTCGTGTTAATATCCTGGGTAATGTACATTGCCGTCCCATCACCTCGCAGCAGAATCTTTCGTCCCAGTTTGTCAGCTTCCAAATCAATTGCCACAGCACCGTTTTCTTCCTTATAACAGATCCCTTTTTCCAAAGCGTTCAAAATGATATCCCGACCGCCTTCGTAGGTTTCACTTTCGAAATAAAACTTATCGAACGAGACCCCCATCCGCTCATAGGTTTCATGGAATCCGTCCAGCACCCATTTGTTCATTTTGCGCCATAGATCCTTCACTTCGGCATTATCTGCTTCCCAGTCGCGCAGCATTTGTTGTACATCTTCCAGGATTTCCGGGTTTTCTTTCTCTTTTTTATCGTACAATACGTAATATTCACCAACCAGCTTATCGCCTTTTTTACCGGCTTGTTCGGGTGTGATCTCTTCGCCCCAGTTTTTATATGCCAGCATGGATTTGCAGATGTGCACCCCACGGTCATTTATCAGGTTCGCTTTGATCACTTTATACCCATTGCTTTCCAGGAGATTGGCCAGAACAATCCCCAACAGATTGTTTCGAGCATGCCCCAAGTGAAGTGGTTTATTGGTGTTGGGAGATGAATACTCTACCATCAGGGTTTTGCCTGATCCTGAGTTGTTGTTACCATATTGCTGATTTTTAATACAAACGGGTAACAATTCCTGGGCAAGATATTTGGGTGAAAAAAAGAAATTGAGATAGGGACCGGCGGCGTTAATTTTCTCAAAAAGCGGCGTATCACCCCATTTTTCCGCCAGCGTTTTGGCGATCATAGGCGGGGCTTTTTTGGCTATTTTTGCCAGCGGAAAACAGGCAAATGCCAGATGCCCCATTTTTTCGTCAGG
Source organism: bacterium (assembly GCA_041556995.1). Classification (GTDB taxonomy): domain Bacteria; phylum SAR324; class SAR324; order XYD2-FULL-50-16; family XYD2-FULL-50-16; genus JAHJTV01. The sequence continues at coordinate 1,012 of JBFFHJ010000006.1, forward strand.
GGGTGTTTCAAATTTAAACTGCGATATGTCGACATCTTCAAGTTGAAATTCATCATTTAACAGCTCAACCACCTTGGTCTGAACGGTTTCTTTAAAAATGCCGATAAGATTTATCGACGACATCTTTATCTTGCCCTTTTCCTTTTTGTTTTAAAAAAATCCGGCGTTGTATTTTCAAACATCTTCTTCAAACCCTGAAACTTTTGGTCCTTTTTAAGGCGAACCGGATCAAAGAAAAGAACAATCGGACTGGCTACAAATACTGAAGAGTATGTTCCAATCACCAATCCTACCAGCATGGCAAAACTAAAATCGTGAATAATGTTCCCACCTAGCATAAAAAGAGCAAAAACCACCAGAAACGTGGTTACCGAAGTAAGAATGGTCCTGCTTAAGCTTTCATTAACACTGGTGTTAATAATATCTTCCATTTCCTTTTTGGGAAATCTGGCCACATTTTCACGAATCCTATCAAACACCACAATGGTATCGTTCAAAGAATAACCGATAATGGTCAACACAGCTGCCAATATGGTCAGGGTAAACTCCTTTTCCAAAAATATAAATATCCCTAACGTTATCAAGACGTCATGAAACAAGGCGGCAATAGCAGCCACTGCATACCTGACTTTAAATCGAAACCCGATATAAACCAGAAGTCCCAACAACACCACCAAGGCTGCTTGAATAGCCTTGGTCTTTAGTTCAGCCCCGATTTTTGGACCAACGGTATCGATCCGTCGGATATCAAATGTTGTAAATTTTTCCTCTAAAATCTGGCTGATACGGTTGGATAGTTCTCCTGCCTTATCTTTTATGACATCCTGGGAAAGCGTAATAATCACTTCATTGTCATCTATCTCACCAAAAGTGGTGATATTAACCGTTGTTTTGATTTTATCTTGAAAAAGCTTGCGGATGACTTCCAATTGAGGTCGCTCATCAAATTTAATCTGAACCAGCGTTCCACCTCGAAAATCGATACCGTATGTCATTCCTTTGGCGAATAATCCAACAAAGCTGGCCAGCAGTAACAGACTGGAAATCACAAAGGCAATTTTTTTCCTCCCCATTACATTAAACTGGGGTGTTGATTTAAATATCCTCATAGTTCCGTTTATATTGATATTTTTTCAAGTCGTTGACGTCTAAGATAAACAAGTTCAAACAAACTTCGCCCAACAATGATACTGGTAAACATACTGGCAACAATACCGATCATCAATGTCACTGCAAACCCCCTAATGGAGCTGGTCCCGAATTGAAACAACACAAAAGCTGCCAGAATAGTGGTTACATTGGCATCCAGGATTGTTACCGTTGCTTTTTTAAATCCGGTATTTACTGCTGTCCGTATTGGACTGCCTCGACCAATTTCTTCCCTGATCCGTTCAAAAATCAACACATTGGCATCCACTGCCATTCCGATCGTCAAAATAATCCCCGCCATACCCGGAAGCGTTAATGTTGCCTGCAAAGAAGCCAACGCTGCCCCGATCAAAGCCAGGTTAAACAACAATGCCAAAACGGAGAATATGCCGGAAACTTCATAATAAACCAACATAAACAGAATTACAGCTGCAAAACCAATACACAAAGCCATTAACGATTTGTGAATGGAATCCAATCCCAGGGATGGTCCTACAGTTCGTTCCTCATTAATCGTTATGGGAGCAGGTAAGGCCCCTGATCTTAGAACCAACGCTAATTCAGCCGCTTCTTCGGGTGAAAAATTCCCGCTGATTACTGCTTCACCACCCGATATTTCCTCATTAATATTAGGTGCTGATTGAACTTTGCCGTCCAACACAATAGCTAACCGCCTGTTAACATTGTTGCGTGTGATTTCAGCAAACTCATCTTTCCCCTTGTCATCCAGCGAAAGACTTACAGAAGCTCGTCCGGTCTGGTCAAACCGAACCCTGCTGTCACGGATACGTTCTCCCTGCAATAATACCTTTTTTTCCAATAGAAATGGACTTCTGGAGAGAACTTCTTTAGTTATCGGATCACGATGTTCCTGAAACAACACCTCTTGATGTCGGCCCGGGTTATCGATGGAGCCGTCATTGGCTACCAATTTAAAATTCAATAACGCCACCACATCAATTACTCTACGAGCTTGATCCGGATCTTCCAATCCTGGCAATTGAATAACTATGGAATCGGATCCTTGAAGTTGGATAGATGGTTCTTTGACCCCCAATTGATCAATACGATTTCGAAGAATCTCCAACGCCTGTTCTATGGCTTTTTTCTTAACCCGTTCGATCTCATCGTCTTTCAGGGTAACAATGTAACCGTTTTCAACGGCTTCTGTATCGTATATTCCCCCCAGAAGCCGTTCGTAATTATCGCCTTTTAGTTCAAAACTTTCACCGGACTCCAATAATATTTCAATCTGTTTTTCGTTGATGCGGGTAACTGCTTCGTAATTGATGTTGTCATTAATCAAGTTATCTTCAACCTCCTCTGCCATCCGATCCAGGATAGCCCGAACAACTTCATCAGCTTTAACACCAATATCCAAATACATTCCACCTTGGAGATCCAATCCCAGGCTGATAACTTTATCCGATTTTTTAGGTCGGGAAACATATTGACTATCCTCTTCCCTGAAAGAAACATCCAATTTATCGTCCAGATATGTTTTCATCGGTTCAGCCAACGCTGATAAACGTTTATCTTTTTTAACATCAAAGATAATGATACGTTTTGACTCACTCAGTCGAATGTCCTCAATCTTCCTGACATTGGTTAACAACCCGTTTATTTTATCAGCCACATGTGATAAAAAGATATTTTTATCCGCATCTTTTTTCAGATGTAAAAAATCACCCTCTTCACTTTTCACATAAGTGAAATTATCCTTCAAAATTTCCTTTAAGATAGGATGGTCCATTGGATATTTAAAATCCTCTTCCACCATCAGCTGAATACGATTCTTTTTTGCTTCAACCAAGGCCAACTGTATCTGTTGCAACGGTTTATTTAAATCAGCAATTCGTTGATATTGTTGTTCAATTTTTTGTTTTTTAGTACCCTCATCCTCGGGCAACATGCTGATAACCGTTGGAATATCAAACACAATGGCAGCGACCAGTATTGCCAGAATGGCTAGTCCTTTCCAGGGTATTTTCATTATTTATTCTCTGTATCGAGTTTAGGGTTTTCTTTGGCAGATTTGGTTCGAGTGATGTCAGCAATCTGATTTTTCTGAACTTTGATAATAATCTTGTCTGCTATTTCCAGCATCAAAAAATCTTTGTCATCAAAATACTTGTTGATTTTGCCATAAATGCCGGACGCGGTAATGACCTGATCCCCTTTTTGTAAAGATGCTATCATTTGCTGATGTTTTTTTACTTTTTTTTGTTGAGGGCGGATAACAAGAAGGAAAAAGATGAGGAAAATTGCTCCGAACAGCATAAACTGTCCGTACATAGAATTATCACCACCTTGCAGTGTTGACGCATATAGATCAGGGATCAATGAAAACATAATAAAACTCCGACTGATTTTTTTGAATTGATAAGCGTGATGAATGTACAAAAAACTTGTTCTTCATGTCTGCCGCCGACTTGGGAAAAAGCTTGTTTCCCGTGTGGTTATTTTGGCAGGCGTTTGAGATTTATTGCTAATTCATCAAAAAACATGGGTTGTTAATTTTTCAAGACATCTTTAATCAGTACCTTTCAGAGCAGAATAACGTCAACTGAAAATTGTGCTGATGGATAATTAAATGATATCTTTATTAGTAATCAACCAACTGATCGACCAATAAATCTGTTGTGTTCGTTTCATCCTATCATAAAATCACATTCTGCCGTTATATCAATAATTTGCAATATTATGTTTAGAGAGGAGAGATTGTTATGTTTATAACGCCAATTTCTTGTAGTCTTGAGTAATCCTTCGTCGATTGACGCTGCAAGTTTTGCTTCTCACCCTGTTAATATATTTGTATATTTTTATTATTATTTCAGAAAGGTAACTATTCAGGGACAACAATAAAAACGTTATTTGTCATTTTGGGTTTGCCCTGGAATTTAATACGCAAGCAAAATCTTTCTGCGACCACATAGAGTGAGCCTTACTGTTTATACTTGATTCAATCGGCATCTATAACTCAGTATAACAGATAGTATCGCATAACTTAATGACATTGACATAGGGCTGCCTGGAAGCCGCTCATTTGTTGATTGTTTCGAACAGAAGATGTATCGGATTTCAAATGGCAGATCATACCAGAATAAATAAAACCGGGTCCAACAACATGACCAATATGCGTCATCTAAAAATAGATCGGTTTGGCCTGGGCGGGTTGTTTGGCTCCTGGTGTTGTTTTAAGTAGTTTTTCTGCAGCTTCGCGGGCATTTTTGATCATTTCATTGATACCGATTCCCTCCCATCCAAAACCGCAAATATGTAGCGCGGGGTGGGCGGTTTGCAGTTGATCCCGATAGGTCTGTAACTCCAAGTGTCCCAGTTCCAGTTGCGGAATACCTGCCTTTGGCCGAAGCACCTTAACAAATTTTGGCGGATGGGGAAGATGAAGGAGCTGTCGAATATCTTCATAGGCACTGTTTGCCAGCTGTTCATCACTCAATTCCAGCCGATCCGGATTGCGAGTACCACCAATTAATACTTCCAATGATTTCATTCCGTTGGGTGAACGACCGTTGAACATTTGAGATGGAAAAAGAGTTCCCAGGGCAAATCGTCGTTCATTTTTTGGAGAAAGATAACCAAAAGCAAATGGGATGTCAGCTTCCGAACCAAATCCCATGACAATATTGATGATTTTTGCTTCAGTTACCGAAAGACGGGGTGCCGGCACTATTTCATTTAAAATGGGAAGAGCTTGATTGATATGCGTGGCCAAAACTACCTGCTTAGATTGAATGGCTTGGTTATTTGAGGTAACAAGGCAACCATCTTCACCAAATTGTACAGTTTCAACCGGAGAATTATAAATGATCTCTTTATTTTCAGCCAATTTTTCAATCAGACGGCTCACCCCTTGACTAAAACTGATCATAGATGGCAAACCACTACTGTTTTTTTTCTTCTTCGATTTTATAGCTCCTCTGATAACTGACCCCGTTTCCAACTCTAAACGGCGTAGTCCCGGCATAGCTGCATCTATGCTAAGTTTATTGATGTCTCCAGCAAATGTCCCGGTCATGGCAATATCCGCAATAGGTAATGTAGCCTGGCCAAATCGATAGGTCACCCAATCAGCAATACTCTGTTCAGCAGGAATGGCTTTTTTCCATAAATCTGCCAACACTCGCAGTTTTGAACTAATAGGTAAAATGTTACTTTTGATCACCTTGGGGGGCGTCTGGGGAAGTTCCACCAGTTTCCCCTTCAAACATACATATCTGGCAAATTGTTTCAAATTGGCTTTTTGTGCTTCCTGCATCAAATTCAAGTCATCCAGCAACTCTCTGCTTTCCGGTGTATTATCCAAAAAACCGTGAGCTCCCCATTCCGCCAAAAAACCATCTTGATGCACTGTCTGGATGGCACCACCCGCACGCTCTGACTTTTCCAGCAACACAATACTTAAATTGGGATAAAATTTCCGAATAAAATGAGCGGCACTGAGCCCGGAAAGACCCGCACCAATAATGGCAACATCATATGATTTTGTTTTCATTCGTTTATCAGTTTAACTTTAAATGATTTTGAATCGGATAGGAAGAAGGTCGCTTTTTGCCCGGCGTGTCCCGATAGTCGGACCTTAATAATGTTCTGGCTAAGGTGTTTCACTTGAATACTCATACCTTCAAAATATCGCATATTGATATCTGCTGTGACATTTCTGTCGGATTCCACTGCAATCCAATAATCCCGATCGACCTGCATTTCCAGCATTTCGCCCCGCCCCTTTATTCGATATCCCGGCATATCTTTGACCGTTGACAAAACACAGGACAGGGCTGTTTTTTGAGGATAATAATGGTGTGCATTCAGGTTATCTTTATCTGCCAATTGCACTGTAAACGACCGATTTCCGTTTAAAGAGAAACTAGCCTGACGACATTTTTCCCCCGAAAGCTTTACAAGAATAGTATTCCGGTCTTCCCAGATCACGTCCGACTGAAGCGTCGATGCTGTTTCCCACTGAAGCTGTTCGATAAAAGGCAGTCGACTGGCCGGAGGTACATACACCGCATAAGTACGGTTCGGTTTCATCAGCAAAAAATCTTTTAACGCTCTGATGACAAACATGGGATACGGCAACTCCTTGGCAGTAAATGTCCAAATCTTGTTCTGTTTTCCATTATCCGTCTCAAAAACAGCTTCCGCCCTATACTTTTTGCCCCATTCCAGGCGTTTCAATGGAAATAGTGCAAACTGGAATTCGGTGAGTTTATGGTTCGGATCGTTTCTTTTATGCATTAAATGAACAGGTTCTACAATTCGATTATCATCTGTGCGAAAAAGCTTAAAACTCAGTAATTTAACCAACTTGAAATAAAAAGGATTAAACTGAATTGAAACCGGATAGCCAGAGACTGACAGACCTGGAAGCGGATCGGGAATTTCTTCATAAAACGCATTCAGTACATGCTTGGCCCTGTCGGGCGGCCAGATAATAACAGATGGATTCGATTTCAGGGTTTCCTGTTCCAGCTTATCAAATTTTTCCACATCTACTTTGTTCTGTTGGCGACATGCATCTTTATAATATGATCCTTCTTTGGTATAAATGGCATAACGGCAAAAATGATTCTGCCGCTCATTCCCCATATTGTACACAAAATTAAAACCATTTCCGGCTTTAACTAAAGAAATACCGACTTCATCTTTTGAAAAATCTAAAAAGCCGAATCGATGATAAATTGCGCTCATTAGCCCTTCAATGGATTCAAACGAATTTTTTTGCCCGAACGAAGTGTTTTCCGTGACGCTCCTGGTTTCATATCCGGCAAAAATAGCTCGGTCGTCCGGTTTGCTGCCTGTATATTCCGGATATCCTTCGTCTTGAAAATGGCCAATGACTCGATTGATCGATAAATATCGTGCATGATTGTGGGCTGAATTTTGCAGATTTTCGTTCTTTTTAAAGGGATTCATGCCAGCCGCTTCACGAATCTGATTCAGGTATTGATAAGCGATCTGTTTTTCCAATTCAATATCAACATCAGCCCGAGCATCAGCCAGTGGCAAAAAGATCAGACACAAAAACAAAACAAAAATCCGCTGAATCATGATGTTTTAAGAGAACCTTATTCCCTTGGGAGTAATTGATTGTCGGAATAGCCACCGATGGCCAAAACATTCCAGCACTTCGATTCCCCAGCGGGGAATTCAAAAGATACAATCCCTGAACAACAATAATAAACAGGGAGTTGATTTTATTCAATGCGAGTTGTGGCATCAAGCAAAATTATTCTTTCTTTATGACACCCACCACATTTGGGATCGGCCATGAGATTCCGTTGGCGTTAACCACTGCCCTATTGCTAATGCCTGTGAACTCATATTCACTCTTACCGTTTTTGATGTATAGTTGTGCTTCCGGTCCACCTTCGACATACATGGCCCTTTTGATTCCCAAGGGGAGTTTTTGTAAAATATTGATAAAATCGTGGGTGGTGAAAGGTGATTGGACGTGAATGAACAAAATCCTGTTTTTATTATCCGTTCCAATAGCAGCTGTGCTCCATTTTTCTGATTGTTGTACCCAGACGTTTTTTCCTTTGCACGAAATCATACGGATACTCTGAACAAATGAATGATAATTGTTTTTCCAGGTTTTGAAATTTTCGCATTCCCGATCGATCATCTTCACTTCCGGTACACCTTTTTTCTTTGGATGAAAAGCCAGGATGGTCTTATCCTTGGATAATCGGCTATTGTTGGTAAAATCCTTGGTGCGCATGTAGGATACACTGGTTTTATAATCCTCTCGATACATACTGGAATTGATGGCGGCTATCAAACCGTTTTTCTGACACCACTGTTTGGCAGTTAACAGATGCCCCTGGCCAGGCTCGGATGCGTTAAACAGACCTAAACGGTAATATTTGGTATTAATGCGCAGAACCCGCACCATTGAATCACCAATCTCGGATATTTGAGGTGATTTGAACTCGCCAAAATAGAGTCCTCGATCCAGACGTTTCCAACCAGCTTCTGCTATTGAGGTAAAACTTGATACAAAAATATAACAAATCAATATTTTAAATATCATCGCTGATGGAATAGTGATAGCTGCATTTTTAATTTTGTTTCTGTTCATGCTGTACCCATTCGTTAATGAACTGTTGGACGGTCCTCCCGGATGGCTGATCATGATTATTTTTTTGAGCAAATTGATGAAACTGGGCTAAAAGTATTTTAGCATCATACTTAACACTTGTTTTATCTGCACACCGAAACAGAATTTCCTCCAGTTGTTTAAATACCGGTATTTCATAGAATAGTTTCAGTCCAAACCGATCGTCAATGGCTCTTTTTTCATCAATCAGCTGTTTTTGTTCGGGATTACGTTCGTCCAGGTCCCCCCTGAATACCAAATCCTTTTTGTTGGCCGTAGCAACAAAAAGGAGATTATTCGCCGGACTAAGGACACTGCCCTCCATTATTGTTTTCAAATGCTTATAATCTACATCCTTCTGATCAAAACTCAAATCGTCACAGAATAAAATAAACTTTTCCGGTTTTTTTCTCAGGTAATTGGAAAGTTTGGGAATCAAATCCAGATTTTCCTGTCGAATTTCCATAAGCCGAAGACCTCGATGAGCGAATTTCGCAAGCAATGCCAAAACACTACTGGATTTTCCGGTTCCCCTTCCTCCCCAAAGCAGAGTATGATGGGCAAAATCTCCCATTAAAAAGCTTTCCGTGTTTTGCACCAGTTTTTCAATGTTTTGTTCAATACCAATCAAATCATCAAAAACAATCCACCGCTCGGGCAATATCCCTTCAAACGAATATCTGGTTGGTCCTTCCCGCTTTATCAGATAAGCAGGAAAAAGGCTGAATGTGCCACCCGAATTTGTTTTCCAAAAATCAAGAAGTTTCTCGGGAATGCCTTCCCAATGATCTTTTTCAAGATGTTTTGACAACGATTCCTGAATTGGCATCAACAAGTGCTGTGACGCATCTTTTTGGCCCTGTTTGCCAATGGGATTGATTTCCGGTCGATGATCCGCCCCGATTTCTATGAGATTTAAGAAGCTCAGCGCCTGATGATAGGGACAGGTTTTATATAACAATTCAAATAGAGAGCACACCTGCTGTAAAACAGTTGTTTCAGCTTTTTCAATAAGCCCATGCTTGAAGTCCGCCATTTGTTCAGCATCAGTTAATATCCAAATCAGTAGCGATCGCCACGGATCGCTGCTTAATAAACAACCGATATCGATAGTGGCTTTCCACAACAAACTACGAAAATTATTCCACCTGGAAAAAAAACCATCGGCTTTTCTCAGTTCCCGACTCAACCAACTTCGATGTCTTAACAGCACCGCCTGTAATCCCTTTTCCTGCTTTATCTTCCACTGAATAAGCAGTTCCGTCTCCATTTGACTGAGCAACTTCAAATACGATCGCAGGGCCGGATTTTTTCTAAACACCTGTGAACATCCGCTGACTATCGATCTGTCCAACACCTGGCCGATGGTATCAAGAAGGTCTTCATAGGCGCTATCTATGGCATTTTCATCCCATTTTCGTTTCACTGGTTCAAATTGTCTATTCATGATTATCTGCTTGTATTTGTGATGACATGTTGGGTGCTTCTATTTTTTCAAACCGGACTTGATAACATAAACACGATGTTAAAACACTTTTTCAGAACATAATTTGGGCAGCACTTAACAAATTTGAAAAGTTACATGCAGACGGAAAAAAACACCTAAAGATATTTATAGAATGCTTTAAATGCCTTATAAGTATGAAAAATATCAGCTTTGGAGACAACTTCAAATGGAGAATGCATGGACAACAGCGGTGTTCCGCAATCCATTACATCCATACCGTATCGAGCAAGGTGAAGAGCTACTGTACCACCACCACCCTGGTCCACTTTGCCTAGTTCCGCAGTTTGCCATAATACCTTATCTTTATTAAAGGCTTTTCTAATATCAGCCACAAATTCGGCATGCGCTTCGTTTGATCCAAATTTTCCCCTGGTTCCGGTATACTTTGTAAGGCAAACACCGTGACCCATTTTTGCTGCATTCATGATCTCATTAACATCCTTCCATTCCGGATCAATCCCGGCGTTTACATCCGACGATAAAAACTTAGAATTCTCCAGGGCATTTATCAGAATATTATAATCTCCCTTTCCATAAAACTGAATAATATCATTGACAATACGTTCAATAAGATTGGAGTGCGCACCGCTGTTGCCCATGGAACCAATCTCCTCTTTATCAAAAAAGACCATCAGCAGATTCTTTTTTATCTCCTCTTTTTTCAGGTCAAGAATTGCTTTCATGCCACAATAGGCGCAAACCCGATCATCATGCCCGAATCCTCCTACAAAACTTCTATCGAATCCAACATCTCTGGCATCTCCAGCTGGAACCACCTGCAATTCGGCACTGACAAAATCCTGCTCAACGATATTGTAATCATTATATAATTTTTCAAGAATTGCCAGTTTAACCGCATCTTTTTCGGATTTGTATTTGTAGGGAATTGATCCCACCAGAATATTTAACTGCTCACCTTCAATGACTTTAGTGGCAACTTTTTTATTTTGATTTTGAGATAAATGCGGTAACAGGTCGTTGATCGTGAATACCGGATCTTGAGGCGATTCTCCCACCGTAATGCTCACACATTTTCCGTTTTCCAGAATTACTACACCATGCAAGGCCAAGGGGCGTGTTACCCATTGGTATTTCTTTATGCCACCATAATAATGGGTTTTCATATACGCCATATCTTCAGCTTCATACAGCGGGAATTGTTTCAAATCCAGTCTGGGTACATCAATATGAGCCCCATTCATCAGAAAACCTTTTCGAAAATCAAGTGGATTTTTAATAACTACCAAGGCTCCTGCTACACCATCATAACTTAAAAACAGCTTTTTATCCGTTTTTTTTGCCTTTTTGATATTAACAAATCCTTTTGCCTTGGATAGTTTCTCAATGGTGATCATTGATTCACGTTCAGTCTTACTGGCATTTAGAAATGTCTTATAAAACTCAGAAAACTGAATAATTTCCTTTTCTTCCGTTTTTTTTAAGCCGTCCCAGGCAGATTTTTTCTTAAATAGAAGCTTTTCTCCCAAAGATTTTAGTGTTTCAGGTTTTTTCTTACTTGTTTTTTCAACAGACATAAAATCTCCTCTTAGTCAGTTTTCTAGACATTATAAATCATTCATTTAATTTCCGGTAAGTTTTAATTCTATTCATTAATGTTTTCTTTTTCCTTCGATTGTTTATATGCATGATCACCCATTTCATCTGTACCAGGAAATAGCCCAAATTTCCCGGCTCGGCAATGACCTTTTAGTGGGTGATTGATAACTGGAGAACCAATAGGCCGGTTTCTTAGCGAAGCATAAATTATTGAATTTTCTGAAAATATCGAATTGTTTGATAATGCGGCAGGTAAAAAAAATTTGCGGAATTCAGGCTCCGCAAATTTTGAAGCATAAGGAACCACAGGTGTTACTAAAATCGGAAGTCTTATTTGATAACCAATTAATGAATACCAGTCTTCTAGAGACCTTTGATCTTATCTAATTCCTCTTCGTACAAAATCCTTTCAATATCCAATAAAATCTTGACCTTATCACCAACTTTCCCCATTCCCTGTATATAACTGCTTCCGATACCGGAATGGGTTTTGGGTGGCGGATCGATTTGATTTTCCGGAATGTCCACCACTTCATTAACCGTATCTACGATCAGTCCTACGGAAATATTGTTAATATTGACAACGATAATGCAGGTTCGATCATCATAATCACGAGCTTCGAGATTAAAACGCCTTCGAATATCCATCACGGAGATAACATTTCCTCGAAGATTGATCACACCAATAATAAATTCCGGCATATCAGGAACCTTTGTGATTTCCTGCATGACTATTATTTCGATGATATGACGAATTTCAATGCCATATTCCTCTTTTCCAAGACAAAAGGATAAGTATTTGTCTTTTTGAGTATCCTCATCTATTTCATCGTAAAGATCGCTATCAAAATCAGTACGTTCTTTTACTGCTTCCATTTTACCCCCTGCTGGTTCGGAAATCCAATGACTGAAATGTACTTCCTATCCATAAGAGTCAATCTTAATTTAACAAATACCGCAGATGTTCTTATGAAAGTTTGTAAGAAATGATTGTTTTTGCCAAAATAACTTCAATAAAAAACCTATCCCAGCGTTATTAGTTTGATTGTAATATATTTCTGATTGAATTACAAGACGCCCCGGTTGTTCAACCTTTTTTCCGGCGCCTTCTGGTTGTTTTACTTGCTGCTTTGGCTGCCAAAAGCTCAACAGCATTTTCTAAAGTAATTTCATTGAAGTCAACATCTTTTGAAATGGAGGCATTTACGCTTTTATGTTTAACATAGGGACCATACGGTCCGACAAAAACATTTACCGGCCCACCGTCATCCGGATGTTTACCCAGTTCTCGTACCGGTTCCGATGCTTTTTTTCGACTTCTTTTAGGAACACTCAAAATCTCCAAGGCACGTTTCAGCGTAACATCTATTACACTGTCCTCCTGTTTAAGTGATCGGTAATCCTTCCTATCACCCTGATCATGAACGATATAGGAACCATAGCGACTGATACCGGCGGATATTTTTCCACCATCATCCGGATGTTTACCCAATTCCTTGGGTAGGGAAAGCAAGGCTAGTGCCTTATCCATGTCAACCTCTGATTCTTTCATTCCCTTGGGCAGGGTTACTCGTTTGGGTTTGGCTTTGCCTTCCTCAACTCTACCAAGTTGCACATACGGTCCATATGTACCGTTTAATAAAAACACCGGTTGAGAGGACTCTGGATGAATTCCCAATTCCTCCGATCCTTTTTTCTGCTGAAGGAGAATCAAGTCAACTGCTTCCTGGTTGAGATCCGCTGGAGTCAAATCTTTTGGAATGGAGACGGTGATTTTTTCTTCATCCGTTGTTTCAATATATGGACCATAACGTCCAATACATACATGGGCTTTTAAATCATCGAACTCCAGTGTTCGAAATTCACCTGGTTTTATCTCTTCTGTTTTTTGGATGGTTTTATTCTCCAGACCATTTTTTCCCAGAAAAAATTTTTTCATATAAGGCAGGGATTCGGATTCGCCGGTGGCAATTTCATCCAAAACCTGTTCCATCTTGGCAGTAAAATCGGAATCCACCAGATCTACGAAATGTTTTTCCATCAAACTGGTGACGGCAAACGCTGTAAAACTGGGGACAAGCGTATGGTTGGAAATTTGAACATATCCTCGGTTGACAATGGTATCGATAATAGTTGCATAGGTGCTGGGACGCCCAATACCTTCAGTTTCGAGTTTTTTTACTAATGATGCTTCCGTATATCGATGGGGAGGTGATGTTTCATGCCCTTTAGCCTCAAGTTCTTTACAGTTAACCTCCTCACCCGCTTTTAAATCAGGTAAGATAATCTCTTTGCTTTCCAGCATTGCATCGGGATCATCCGATCCTTCCACATAAGCTCTAAAAAACCCGGGGAATTCAATACGTTTTCCCTTGGCACGAAACTCAGCATCTTCAACCACAATGGTTGCTGTTATATGCACTTGCTTGGCATCAACCATTTGCGTAGCGACGGTTCTTTTCCAAATGAGGTCGTACAATTCCAGCTCTTTGCCAGCAAGTCCTGATTTTTGAGGTTGAATAAACGTACTGCCAGCCGGTCGGATAGCTTCGTGAGCTTCCTGGGCACCTTTGCTTTTATTTTTATAAGTTCGGGCTTTGGCTGTCAGATAATCACTACCATACATGGTTGATACACATTTTCTGGCTGCCTTAATTGCCTGGTCGGACATGTTGACCGAATCTGTACGCATATAAGTGATAAAACCCCGTTCATAAAGACCTTGAGCCATCTGCATGGTCCTTCTTGGTGAAAGCCTGAGCTTTCTGTTGGCTTCCTGTTGCAAGGTTGAGGTGATAAAAGGTGCCGCCGGTTTTACAGTCGATGGTTTCTCATCAACCGCACTCACTTTCCAGTCTTTATCCAATAATCGACTTTCCAGTGTTCTGGCTTCCTTTTCATCCAATAGCAGTACTTTTTTTCCAGCTGCTATTTTACCTGTATTTTCATCAAAATCTCGTCCTGTTGCGATTTTTTCCCCACCAAGCGCAAATAAGATGGCTTTGAAATTGGTTTTACCCTTTACCAGGCCGGCAGTTAAATCCCAATAACTCCCCTTGCAAAAAGCCCGACGTTCTCTTTCTCTTAATACAATCAATCGAACAGATACTGACTGAACCCGACCGGCAGAAAGCCCTGTTGCGATCTTTTTCCAAAGAAGCGGAGAAATGGTATATCCATATAGTCTATCTAAAATACGTCGTGTTTCCTGGGCTCTTACTAACGACATATCAACTTCCCGGCAGTTTTTTAAAGAATTTGAAATGGCGGTTTTAGTAATTTCGTGAAATACCATTCGTTTAATTGGCACTTTTGGTTTTAATACCTCCAGTAAATGCCAACTAATGCTTTCGCCTTCTCGGTCCTCGTCAGTTGCCAGAACAATCTCATCAGCTGATTTAATTGCTGTTTTCAGTTCTTTTACAACCTTCTTTTTATCTTTAGGGATAACGTATAATGGTTCAAAATCCGCTTCCACATTAACACCTAGCTGTGCCCAAGATTCTTTCTTGATTTTTTCCGGAATCTCTGCCGCTGACTGCGGCAAGTCGCGCACATGCCCCATGGAGGCTACGACTTTATATCCTTTTGGCAGGAAATCCCTAATAGTTTTTGCCTTAGTCGGCGATTCAACAATAACAACAGAAGCCATTCAATCCTTTCTTTCTTTAAAATTCTCAATTAATTTGCCAAGCCCAAAAATATTGAAATAAAAACCACTGCGATGAAACTGTCAAGAGGAAATACTGGATTTTATCATAAAAAGTACTAAAATCAACCTAAAACATAGGCTAATCTTCAATAATTTCAATTATATGAAAATATATAGCTTTTAAAGCATTATGTCGTGTAATTTATAATGCTAGTCAGTTTCTTATTTAATTTGCCACTTTAAATGATCCAACTTTTTTTTCATATCACCCTTTACTCGCCGAATGACTTAACCTAAAACATTTAAGTTCTCTGGCAGCCACGCCTTTGTGGTAATTCCAAGTTCATATAAAATATATATATCATCATATCCAATAAAAATTACATACTCCTGACAACAAATTATATAATAAGTCTTCAATAACCGACAACCTTTTTCAATGCAACTGTTAAAAGAAAAAAAAACCAAAATAAAACGATTCTTTTTTCCGTGTCCTCAGAGATCGTTAGAAATAACCGAGCTTCAGGTGAAAAACCGATAATGATAATTTTTCTTTTGCACAAAAATCTAAAAAAAAAATAACTTGAAAATTATCACCGAACTTTGGTAAACGTAATGGGGATCAAAATTGGGTATAAAGCCTGTATCTATGATTAAATGATTATAATTATAGATTAAATCAGAAAGGTCATACAGGCTATTGAGAAAGGCAGCCATGCCATTTTTATAAAATAAACAGGACAAAATCTCTGTTGTATCCAGTTATAAACGAAGAGTGGATGAAGGACCGCAACGATAGATCCACCAACAAAACGACAATTGGCATACTGAATGAGCCGAGTAACAAATTATTAGGAGATGAATAGTGAGACTAAATCTGTTGGTTGCAACATCCCAAATTAACAGTCAGGAGGGAAAATCCCTGGGAACAGGGACTGTAGATTGTCTTCGAATTCTGGCTGACATAATGACTGAATGTGGAATTAAGGGAGATATTTATGACCTGCCCAATGGCAGTCATCATCCGGAAATTGCCAGCCCCTTTTCTTTAAACAACGGATTTGCTCTAAACACTGATGAACTAAATTTCCGCCGGATACCAGAACTAACCTATTCACCTGATATATTAAAACATATCGAAACTATATCTGCCTCACATCATCGTTTTTTTAAAACCAACCGCACAGTCAGTTACACGCTGAAACGCACCCTAATGCCTTGGATTCTTGAAGAAAGCTGGCATGTTTTTAGCCAACAACAATATGAACACCGAAGACAACAATTTGAAGAGTTTTGCCATATCAGTCGGTATTGGCTGGAAGACTATGCGCTGTATGAAATATATAAGGAGGAAAATGTCGATTTGAAAAACAATCAATACCGAAACCAAAATAGTTTATTAGTCAAAAAACTCAAACAAATCCACCAGGAACGACTTGACTATTACCGGTACATTCAATTTCTGTGTTACGAACAACGTTTCCATGTCAGATCGTATCTTAAAAAACTGAACATTAATTTGATTGTCAATCTACCCTTTGGAGTTGAACTGAATAGTGCCGATGTATTTTTTCATCCGGAAGTGTTTGATCCAACTATGCAGGTGGGATGTTCCCCGGAACCTGAGCACGGTTATCCTGAACAAGCCTGGGGAATTGCTGCCTACAAAGAACAGACTCCGGGTTTGAAAAAATATCTGGAGGAAAGAATGGGTTGGATATCTCACCTGGGGGACGGAATTTTTCTTGATCACCTGGTGGGATGGTGCGGTCAATATGTTTTACCTATAACCATTCCAGAAGATAGCATATACCCACATGGGCATTTTCTAACCGATGACCATGAAAAAAGAAAAACCAACCTGTATTGGTTCTTTAACATCATCAAAAAAGCCGGACTTCAAATCAGAGGAGAAATCGCTGGTGATGGTTTACGAGTCAAAGCCACCAAAGACGTAATCGAAGAGCTGATTAAAAAAGGAAACGATATCAAAGCCATGTCTATTCCCCGTTGGGAAACCGTCGAACATAAACTAAAACCATTAAACCAATATGACCGTTCGGATCTGGTCATGGTTGAAACCCATGATACGTCAACTTTACTTCAGTATTTAATCAATCGGAAGGGATACGATGAGGATTTCGAATCGGTCAACAGAATTCTTGAATTCTGCAATCGAGTATTAGGTTTACCGTTTCATGAATGTGATGTTCCCATTACCATTGAAGAATGTGCTGATGATTTCTGGTTTGAAATCTGTCGTCGTTTATCGGAAGGCCTCCCTTCAGAAGATCTTGTTTTCACCCTGCCCGGTCTGATTTCGATCCTTTCCCATTCATTTCGATCAACTACTATTGAAAACAATATCAATGTCAAACCAGGTACATCCGGGGCCGTAGGAAATGGTTGGCGCAATTGGAGCTATTTTTCTCCACCCATCGAATCCATGATAAATGATCCCGATTTAAAAGCTGCTTTAAAGAAACTGGGCCCACGAAAAAACCAACAGTTTGACTATTTTCATGAATTGGAAATCCCCGATAATACATTCGATCTGAAGGTGATCTTTTCAAAACCATCAGGAAGAAATGTTATCTACCGGAAAGCGAACAGACAGTGGGCGACCTGGACGATTCCCGATCAAATGAAAGACCGGAACATCTCCCTGGAACTGGTCATATTCAACTCAAGCGAGGAAGAGGCCTGGCAGAAAATTGATCTGGCAAGCATAATTGATCTAAACAAACATGATATGTATAATTTTCAAGACCTTAATGATATAAAAGCTTGTTATTCATATCCCACTGAGGACCTACGGATAAACTACTTTTTTATAAAACTCAAACCGAAACAGATCCATCATTTTATTATTTACCAGGGACAAAATCCCATTGTGTTGAGTTGATACTGATACTTGACCGGTTTCAAACAATTCAGTACTTCAGGTCATCTTTCAACTCCTATATAGCAGTTGAAACCCATATAAAGATATATTGTGATCGAAATTCACAGTTTTATTCCGATGGTTTAATGCGATGAAAACTTAAATGATTATCCTGGAGCCTGACTTCAATAAAATTCCCCGGTTTAATAGTTCCGTCCAGAATTTTATATGCCAAAACATCCTCCAGTTCACGTTGAATAATTCGTTTTAGAGGTCGGGCACCAAATTCAGGATCAAATCCCTGTTTGGCCAGGTATTTTCTAACTTCTTTGGTAATCTTTAAACGGGTATTGTTGTTTCTGATTAACCGCTGAATGAGGCGATCCATCTGGATCACCGCCATTTGCTCCAGGTGTTGAATACTTAATGGGGAAAATACGATAATTTCATCCAGTCGATTGAGTAATTCAGGGCGAAATTTGGTCAAAAGGATTTTCCTGGCCATAGCACTATTAACCTTTTTATTTTCGGCCTGCACTTTTAACACCACCTCGCTACCCAGGTTGGTTGTTAAAATGATAATGGTGTTTTTAAAATCAACCTGAAATCCCCTGGCATCCGTCAGAATACCTTCATCCAGTATCTGTAATAAAATGTGGAATATCTCGGGATGCCCCTTTTCAATCTCATCAAACAAAATCACGGAATAGGGCCGGCGATGAACTGCTTCGGTCAGAATCCCACCCTCTTCAAATCCGGTATACCCCGGAGGAGCCCCCAAGAGTCTGGAAACCGTATGTTTCTCCATATATTCGGACATATCAAGTCGAATCATGGCTTTTTCATCGTCGAACAAAAATGAGGCCAGGATTTTTGCAAGTTCGGTTTTTCCCACCCCGGTCGGTCCCATAAAAACAAATGAACCCAACGGGCGATTGGGATCCTGAATACCGGTTCTGGCTCGTCGTATTGCGTTTGAGACCGAAATAAGTGCCTGTTTTTGTCCCACCAGTTTTTCACCCAGGACTTTTTCCATATTCAACAGTTTCTCCTGCTCCTCCTGTAGCATTTTTGACACAGGAATGCCGGTCCATTTTGAAACAACTGCTGCAATATCCTCTTCATCGATTTCTTCTTTCAGTAAACGGCCTTGACTCGACTGGACCTTTGGTATATTGGCTTTTTGCAATTCCTGCTGCAAATTGTCCAGAGTTCCGTACTTAAGTTTGGCAGCCAACTCCAAATTTCCGTTTCGTTGGGCTTCCAATTCCTCTTGTTGTGCTTTTTCAATCTCCTCCTTCAGTGCCCTGACTTTCTGTATTTCATCACGTTCCTTATGCCATTGGGACTTGAGGCGCTTATTATTGGCTCTCAATTCCTTTAATTCCCTGTCCAAATCTTTGAGTCGTGATTTAACCTCGGGATCATCCTCCTTAGTCAGGCCTTTTCTTTCGATTTCCAACTGCATGATCCGGCGATCATTCTGATCAATCAAAGTAGGTCTGGAATCGATTTCAATTCGAATGGACGAAGCTGCTTCATCAATTAAATCAATGGCCTTATCTGGAAGAAAGCGATCAGTGATATACCGTTTTGCCAATCTGGCAGCAGATATGATGGCAGAATCTTTGATACGAACACCATGATGGACCTCGTATTTTCCTTTTAAACCGCGCAAAATTCCGATACAGGCTTCAACACTGGGTTCTTTCACGGTAATTTGTTGGAACCGCCTTTCCAGGGCAGGATCTTTTTCAATGTATTTTTTATACTCTTTAATGGTCGTTGCCCCCACACAGTGCAGAAATCCTCTTGCCAGGGCAGGTTTCAACATATTGGATGCATCCAGGGCTCCTTCGGATGCTCCCGCTCCAACCAAGGTATGAAGTTCATCAATAAACAAGATGTTATTATCTTTTGAATCTTCCAATTCTTTAAGCAAACGTTTCAGACGATCTTCAAATTCACCCCGATATTTGGCACCGGCCACCATTGCAGCCAAATCCAGTGACAACAAATTACTGTCTTTTAATGTTTCCGGAACATCGTGATGATAGATTCTTTGGGCCAATCCTTCGATAATGGCAGTCTTCCCCACACCGGGTTCCCCGATCAAAACCGGGTTGTTTTTTGTTCGGCGGGACAACACCTGAATCACTCGACGAACTTCCTCATCCCTGCCAATTACCGGATCAAATTTATTCATTTTAGCTAATTCAACCAAGTTCTCACAGTATTCAGAGACCATTTCCTCCTCATTTCCCGCCTCTTCATCTCGTGACGTAATCCGTTTTCCCTCCCTGTTTTGTTTAATCACGGAGATGATATACTTATTGTCAATCCTCATGGCTCGTAATAGAGAGGATGCCTTGGTTCCTGTATGAGCTATGATACCGAGCAACAGGTGCTCCGGATTCAAATAGTCGTCTTTGAGTTGTTCCGCTTCGTGCTCAGCCTTTTTAATGATCTGTTCGCAACTGTGTGAAAGATATACTTCCTTATTAGTCGATGTGTTTTTCTCCAATTGCCTAACATATTTTACAAGATCCGCCTCCAGTATATTGATATTCTTTTCTTTTCCTTTAAAAATCAGCCCTATGATACCTTCTTGTTGACTGATTAGTGATAAAAGCAGATGTTCCGCTTCCATCCGCTGCTGCGAATAGTCGGAAACAATTCGATGGGCAGTATAAATGCTCTCTTCAGCCAGGCGTGTGAAACGCTCCATATTTAGACTCAAAACAAACCCTCTTTTTCAGCAGTAGAAATTATTAATAATCGGTCTTCCTTGCCATAAGGCTTTTTACTGTAATGTTTTTTTCCGTGATAAACAAGCAAGGCATGAAATTCCTGATAAAGAATCGGATCTTTTCGAACAGACGATTCAAAAAGCTGTTTGACTGTGGCATAACTTGGATAGGGATCGGACGGGATAACCCCCAGGCAGCCAAGAATCCTCATTGTATACGCATCAACCACAAAACTGCACCGATTAAAGGCATACAATAAAATGCAATCGGCGGTTTCGGGTCCTATTCCTTTCACTTTTAACAGTTTTCCTCTGAGATTCTCAAGTGAAAAACTCTCCTGTTCTGCAAAGGTGAAGTCGGAAAGGAAATAGACAAGATTCTTTAAATACTGCGCTTTTTGATTATAATAACCTGCGCTTCTAATTGCCACAGCAATTTGATCGATTTTCGCCGACTGAAGTTTTTCAATGGATAATAGATCAGCTTCCTGCAATGACATCAATGCTTTGACTACATTATTCCAGTTGGTATTTTGTGTTAACATCGCCCCTATACAAATCTCAAACCGTTGCTGATCATTCTTCGGGAAAGCATAATCCCCCTGATGATAACCGATTACGGCTTCACCCATATCGCGGTCAGACCTATTTTGAGTGTAGATTGGCCACCAACCTTGCGGACCATATGCTTTTAAGAGCCGGTTATATATTTCGGGCAGTACTTTTTGAGGGATCATCTTTTGAGGATTTGTTGGCAAGAACTCCCCTTTTTCCCTTTTAAAAGGGGAGAAATGAGAAAGGGTTTATTTATTAACTGCTTCCTTGAGTGTTTTTCCCGGTCTGAATTTAACCACTTTAGCCGCTGGAATCTGAATTTCCATACCCGTTTGAGGATTTCTTCCTTTACGTGCCTGCCGATTACCAATCGAAAAAGTGCCAAATCCGACAAGAGTAACTGGTCTGCCCTTTACCAAACCACTTTGAATTGAATCTAAAACTGCTCCCAGTACCTTTTCGGTTGCTGCTTTGGTGATCCCTGCCTCTTTCGCAGCTGTCGCTATCAATTCCGCTTTCGTTAGGTTATCGCTCATATTTGTTTATCTCCAAAATATTGTCTGTGAATAGAAATCTTGAAAACCAAAAATATCAACCATCGACGGAATCTTTATCGAAAAAAAATCAATAAGGCAAATGAATTCTGCTCCCAATGATCATTTTTTTTATACTGCTCCTTTTTATCGAATGCTACTGAGACATGGCCAGTTAAGGGATGAGACACCGGTAAATCATGGAAAAAAAATTATTAGAAAATCTTACAAATGACAGTGCAAATCGAATTTTGCCGGATGATCTGACTTGATAACTTTATATCGTAAACGTTAGAATAACGTTTTATTATTCACCAAACTGAAAAATGAGCCCCTCATGCAGCCTCATTGGGTTTCTCACAGACAATAACAAATCAACAGTTGGTATAAATTAATCGAGCCAAAATGGGAAATATTTTTGAAATCCAAGCCATCTCACCACTAGATGGCCGGTATCACGACAAAGTAAGAGAACTGAACAAGTACAGCAGCGAATACGCCCTGATTAAGTATCGAACCCAGGTTGAAATAGAATGGTTGATCGCCCTGGCTGCTCTACCGGAAATCGATTGTCTCACTCCTTTTGACCAGGAAACCAAAACAAAATTGAGATCGATTTATGGAGAATTTTCTCCTGAAGATGCCCTGAAAGTTAAAGATATCGAAGGGATTACCAATCATGATGTTAAAGCGGTTGAGTACTATATCAATCAGAAGCTAAAAGATCTTAACCTGGAAAACCTGTCGGCTATGGTTCACTTTGCATGCACCAGCGAAGATATCAATAATCTCTCCTATGGATTGATGCTGCATAATATGTTAAATCAAGTGGTTATCCCTGTTTGTGAACAGGTTTTAACCACGATCAGGGAAAAATCGGAGGAATACCGTCAGATTCCAATGCTGTCCAGAACTCACGGACAACCGGCAACGCCATCTACCATGGGCAAAGAATTTTATAACGTAGCTGAAAGACTGCAACGTCAACTCATACAAATTAAAACGCAGGGAATCTTGGGTAAAATAAACGGCGCTGTGGGAAATTTTAACGCCCACCGGATCAGTTTCCCGGAAATCAACTGGAAAAAGTTCGCCCAAGAGTTTGTGGAATCGTTAGGTCTTACCTGGAATCAAG
The DNA here is from genome assembly GCA_041556995.1 of bacterium. GTDB lineage: Bacteria > SAR324 > SAR324 > XYD2-FULL-50-16 > XYD2-FULL-50-16 > JAHJTV01. The sequence continues at coordinate 23,859 of JBFFHJ010000006.1, forward strand.
CTACCACTCAAATCGAACCTCACGACTACATGGCTGAAATATTCCATCAATTTATTCGATGGAATACCATTTTACTGGATTTTGACAGGGATATCTGGTCTTACATCTCAATCGAAGCCTTTAGCCAAATTCCGGTAAAGGAACAAGTGGGTAGTTCCACCATGCCGCATAAAATCAACCCGATCGATTTTGAAAATTCAGAAGGTAACTTGGGAGTGGCCAATGCCATCTTCGAACATCTGGCGGCAAAATTGCCGGTTTCTCGTTGGCAACGGGATTTAACCGACAGCACAGTATTAAGAAATATCGGCGTTGGATTTGGTTATTCCATATTGGCCTACAAAGCGACCTTAAAAGGGTTGGGAAAGCTGGCGCTGAATGAGAAAAAGCTGAAGAACGAATTGGACAATTCATGGATCATTCTGGGAGAAGCACTTCAAACCGTTATGCGGAAGTACAATATTCCAGAACCTTACGAAAAACTAAAGGATTTAACCAGAGGAAAACAAGTGGACCAGCAAATCCTTCATCAATTCATTGATACCCTGGATTTGCCGGAAGAAGTAAAAACGGAATTAAAGCAAATAACCCCCTCTAATTACTTGGGATATGCTACGGATTTTTAAAACCTGGATCTATTTTTAAAAAACCGGTTTTTATGCCTCCTTTTTTAACTCTTTGGACGGTTTTTGGAATGAGTAATGTTCAGATCTGGCCTCGGTAAAAAAACTATTGGTCACAAAGGATGATCGGTTTAATGATTGCTTGATTTTTTTCAGTTCACCTCGGACGAATAATTTCGTCTCTTTCCGTCCGGGGGACCGCTTTATAAGTTCCAACAACCCAAGGGTTTTGGATAAAAGATCAACATCATTTTCAAGTTGATCGATATGAGTGGGAGTAAATTGTAATTTTTGTAGGTTTGATTTGGTTTTGTCATCAAGTTTCATTGTATTCTCTGAATATTTAAAATTTATGGTGCTGTTCAGCTTGGAACCTTAATTTTTTTATCATAACGGACTGATGTGACGGACAATGCCGCTTTAAAAAAACTCAACACAACTTCCGTTATGCCCGATCCTCAATCAAGCTGAGGAAAGCTTTAATAATCAGGTATCCGAAGAAAGAAATCCGCGAATTACATCTAACCCAACGGACATACTAAAAACATGCCATCTGGATGGTAAAAAAAAATGAGTACATTAAAATCCGATTATCGCTACCAACTACCCGACCGACTAATTGCTGATAAACCATCTGTCCCAAGGGATCGATCCCGCATGCTGGTTCTTGATAGATCCAAACAATCGACAAGCCATTGTAGTTTTGCCGACTTCCCTGAAATTCTGGAACCAGGGTCTGTACTAATCGTTAATAATTCTAAAGTAATACCTGCCAGGTTACCCGGAAAAAGAGTTTCAGGCGGAAGCGTGGAAGTATTGTTGATCGAAGAGGAACAAACCGGTCTTTGGAGATGTAAAGTAAAAAACTCAGCTCGTATCAAACCCGGTGAAAACTTACTCTTGTGTGAGGGTGAGATACAAGCCACACTAGTGGAAAAGTTGGACAATGGAGAATGTAAACTCCAATTTACCGACACGAATGACCTGTTTCTTTTGCTGGAAAAACACGCTTTCGCACCTCTACCGCCATATATTCATAAAGTCAGAGACAAAGAAAATCGTCGCAGTGAAGATCTGGAAAACTATCAAACTATTTTTGCCCAGGAATACGGTGCTATTGCTGCACCAACCGCAGGGCTTCACTTTACTTCGGATATATTGGGTAAACTGGGGGAAAAACAGATTGAAATTTTGGAATTAACCCTACATGTCGGTTTGGGAACATTCGAACCGATCAGAGTTGATGATATTCTGCAACATAAAATGCATGAAGAGCGATGGATTATCTCCCAACAGACTGCTGAAAAAATCAACCTTGCAAAAAAAAAGGGGAGAAAAATCGTTGCTGTAGGTACTACATCAGTTCGAACCCTGGAATCTGCCTGGAAAGAAGGTCAATTGCATGCCGGTAGGCAGGTGACAGATCTTTTTATTTACCCTCCCTTTGAATTCAAAGTAGTGGATCAACTACTGACCAATTTTCATTTGCCCGAATCAACCTTACTTATGTTGGTTTCAGCATTGGCCGGAAAAGAATTTGTTTTGGACGCCTATCATCAAGCAGTAGAATCGCAATACCGCTTTTTCAGCTACGGTGATTGTATGTTTATCCGCTAAGAGATCCAGTAGAAGAATCTTTGCATGCAGGTCGTGTGGCTATATTTGAGTCAATGTTGAACTTGAAAGAATCAACGGTTTAAAATCCACTGGTGATTCATAGCATTCCACTTGATAATTTATTTATGCATCTGATTTGTTTGTTAATTTATCATTAGTCTGGGAATGATTCATCAGCCAATTGCTTTATTCACTTGCCTCGATCGGTTTTTATCTGGGCTGAGCTGTCACAGCCATTGGATATTTATTGACTAAGGCACTAACTTGCTCGATATCAGGCGCAAGGCAGATTTAAATTATGAAAAAAGGCTCTATTTCGTATTGTCATTCTGGAGCCTAAGACGACACGAGGAATCTCAATGGAGTTCAGGTGACATTCAGATTTAATATGATGCGATTACCCTTCAAATAAGTCTTTAGTGATCTTATGTTTTTCATCACCGATGACACCACAAATTTGTTTGTATTAATGTCTTTCAGTCCATAACTGATTTATCGCAAAGCCCTCCACCTTTGTTCTTTTTTCTGTATTATTTTCAATGGGATATAGAGTCCAAAAATAGTACACCAAAGATTGATGAAAGTGATGGATGCCATATCAATCATCGACATCAGATGCATGCCACTACTCAATTTCAAATCAAAACCAGAAACCCCCAGTAAGATAAAAAAAAACGCACAAATTATCGACAGCACTTTACCGCTTTTTTTATTTTTTAATGTCATAAATCCCGCAGTCATTAAAAGCGGAACCAAAATACTATCCGGAAAAGGAAAAACACCTTGATACGTTGTATAAGCGGTTGTTTGAAATACAGAAATCGAACCTGATAGATAATAACCTATCCAAAAAACCAGAAATGATGCAGCTGAAATAAACTCTACCCCGGCAATAATCTTGTACTTTTGTTCTAATTGCATATATTTGTTGTACCAGAATCTAATAGTTTCGTTAATAGTATCGACAGGAACCACAGATATTAAAGATGACAATGATTAACATCATCTATGAAATCTATTTCTTTGTTGTTTTTCAAGGATTACTGCATGATATTGCTTTTTTTTAACAAAGTAGCCGCATTTAATCCGCAGATCTTTTCAATATCACCTTGCAAAAGCCCTGAATTCTCCAATTCATTGAAATAACGTGATGGTTTAATCAACGGATAATCGGTTCCCAATAAAATTTTGTCTACCCCGATAAGTTCTTTGGCAACGGCGTAAATACTGGTTTCATAAAGAAACGGTGACGCCGCCGTATCAAAATAAACATTTACGAGATTCTCCTGAACTTCTTTTTTTAAAAGACGATAGAAGAATAAACCACCTCCCCAATGCGCCAGAACTATAGTGTTGTTGGAAAAACGTTTGATAAACTGATAAACACCGGCAAGAGAATTGGGAGCTTTTCCCGGATATTTGTGACCAACCGGCTCATTGGCATGAATAAGAACAGGTAGATCCTTTTTTCTGCAAATTTCCATCACCGGTTTCAGATTATCCAAGTATAGATTATTAATTTCAGAGTCATAAAAGGCCAATTCTCCTACCCCTGAAAGTCCGTTATCGATACATCGGGTTGTTTCCTCAACGGCATCTTTGAATAACCCGTCAAAACAACACAAACCAATCAATCGACCTTTAAACCGATTAACCATTTCAATAATATAATCGTTATGTTGTCGTATCGTTTCTGGATTCTTCCATGGAAAACCAAACACGATCGAAATATCAACATTATGTTCATCCATGGAGGTGATCAGGTCATCACCTCCTATCATTTTTGACTGGAGTGATTTGTACAATAACTCAAATCCCGGTTCCCCGGTAAAATAGTTTTCCCTGTTTTGCCGAATCGTATCCGGAAATAAATGAGTATGGAAATCAATGATCATAAGTCGATAGGAGAGATCTTTATTTACCAGGTTTATAATCACCTACTTTTTACAACACCGTTATTAATAAAATAGTCGATTATTTGATTAAGGTAAACCATCTCACACCAGATCAGTTTACCTTAATCAATCACGTCTATAAAATAGCTCCACTTTGGAAAGTTAATGGATACGGCATGTTATAAAACAAAATGCCATATAGTTGGTTATAGGATGCTCCCATGATTCACTCCTGGGATTTTAAGCTTGCTTCAACTCAGATTAATATAATTCTGCTATCAGGAGAATGAATATGTCCGAATATGAAGAGATTTCCCCCAATTTTAAAAATGCCTTATTATCCAAAATGAAATCCATCCCTTATTGGGATCTTCTGGGCATGGAGCTGGTTGCCGTAAAAAAGGGGTGGTCCCAGGTCAAATTACCTTTTAAACATGAGATCACCCAACCGGACGGCATTGCTCATGGAGGATCTATCTTTTCTGCTGCTGATGGGGCGGTTGCCATGGCCTTGATCGGAATGATCGCAAGAGACGAAACCATAGTCACTGTGGAAATGAAAATCAACTATATCAAACCATTTAAAGGTGGAACAATAATAGCTGAAGCCAAAATCGCCCATAAAGGCACCAGAGTAGCCATTGGAGAAGTGGAAATAAAATCTTCCGACAACGATCTCATAGCCAAAGCCCTAGCCACTTTTATGATTTTAAAAAGAAAATAGATTTTCCTAATCCACAATTCATTATTAATACATAAAGAATATTTGGTCAGGTCTTATATTATTCCTTCTGGCTATTTTAATAACTCATCCAGCTTAACATTGCTTCTTGACATAAAAATTAGTAACCGAACGCCTATTTTATAAAATAATACGTAAGTCCCACTTGATAAAAGACAATTCAAGCTTACTATTTATTTGAAACAGAGTACGGGTTATAATATACTTTCAAAGCGTGACCTGATCTTAGCGTTTTAATACAATACTGTTTCAATCGACAATATCAACAACCAACTGCTATCACTAACTAAAAGAGAATAAATGATGTCGAAATGCTCAATTTCCTTGGATATTAATTCAAAAAGGAAAAAAATTTCGCCGTTCATATATGGAAATTTTATTGAACATGTTGGAGAGTGTATTCATAACGGAATCTGGTCTTATGATGCAGTAAATGTCCCATTAGCCAGCAATCCTGTATTGGACAAAGTAAGGAAGGATTTGCTACAGGCAACCAAAAAGCTGAAACCATCGGTTTTGAGATGGCCCGGCGGATGTTACTCGGATGTTTATCATTGGAAAGACGGTATCGGCCCCAGGAGTACACGCAGGGTAGTAGAGAACAGATTTTGGGGAAATTGGGGAGCCAATTTGTTTCAGGGACTTAAAAAGATTTCGCGAAACTGGTTTAGTCCCGAAGAATCCAGACAATTTTGCAGTCGAATCGGTCATGATGTCGGCAATGAGTTTGGAACTACTGAGTTTCTGACATTTTGTGAAGAAATAAAATCTATGCCGTTGATCAATATTAATTACGGTTCAGGTACACCAGAAGAAGCTGCCGAATGGGTGGAGTACTGTAATTGTCATCCCAGCACAAGATACGGCGCATTACGAACTATGCACGGTAGAAAGGAACCATTTAATGTGCCGGTTTGGGGAATCGCAAACGAAATCTACCTGGAAAACGAACAGGGGCATGAAAAATCACCGCATGCTTATGGGAAACGGTACATGGAATTTGCCCGCACTATGAAAGGTCGAGATCCCAGCATTAAATTAGTGGGATGTGGATGGAATCGAGGTAAATGGAACGAGGTTTTTCTTAAAGAAATCGAAGAGGAATACCTGAATTATTTAAGTATTCATCAATATCTGCCCATACCTACAGACTTAACTCAATTGATGGAAGCCCATCATCCTGATAATGAAACAGTTTATTACACCATGATGGCATCACCTTTTGAAATCAAAAAACAGATCTTAAAAGCATGGAACAACATAGTGTCCGTATTGGGGGAACAAACCCACGTCCGTGTTGCTTTGGATGAATGGGGTATCTGGTATACAATCAACGATATTATTAAAACCAATTACAATCTGAAAGACGGGGTATGTACAGCCTTGATGCTTATGTTGTTCCAAAAACTGTCGGATATCTGTCCCATTAGCCTTTGGTCGATGATGGTTAACAGCTTGGGAATGATTAGAACCGACAAAGAAGGACTTGTTCTGACACCTGTTTATCTAGCCTTTCAATTATTTACAAACCACACCTATAATAATCTGCTCGAAAACATTCAAGTTGAAACAGACACCTTTTACTCTGAAAGTTATGGTCAGGTAAACGAACAATCAGCCACCCCCCTGGTGGAATGCAGTGCCACTTGCAGTGATGACGGAAATCGAGCATCTTTGGTATTTGTTAATAAACATTTTTCCGAAAGCATCACGGTTAATTTAACCATTGAATCGTTTGCCTTTTTCAGAGTTGGCAAGATATTCGAACTAACTGGTGATTCGCCTTTTGATTATAATACAATAGAAAAAAGGGATCGAATAAAAATTAAGGAAAAAGATATCGGTGATGTTGGACCGGAAATGAAAATCAAACTCCAACCTCATTCTGTAACTGTTCTGAAACTATTGAAACTGAACCTGGGAATTAGCATCTAGATCTTAGCTGAAAAGCTGAAAAGCTGAAAAGCTGAAAAGCTGAAAAGCTGAAAAGCTGAAAAGCTGAAAAGCTGAAAAGCTGAAAAGCTGAAAAGCTGAAAATTATGGCCAATGGCTATCACCCTGAGGATCTTGCGACGAAGGATCTTCTGGAAATCACTGAGATTCTTCATATCACTCCTGCCCTACTCAGAATGACAATAGAACATTCGGTTAAGCTCTATCTAAGAAAAATGACAAAACACTGATTTTTTCCTGAAACAGGTTTTAAGTAAATAAATGCCTTCAGCTTTGAGTCGACAGATGCGTCCACCTTCTTCCGAGTATTGGCAGGAAGAAAAAACTCGTATACCATCAAATCACATTATAAAAAACAACTCCAATCCACATTGACTCCAACATAAAACTTAACCTGGAAACACACTGATCCCAAATTTGCACGAATTCAATCCAATAGATAATCAAAACACTAATGAAAAAAAAGAACCTATCTTTCCTGGCCTCTCACGGCGGAAGCAACATGCAGGCAATTATCGACACCATTAAAAACAACACTCTAAATGCCAACCCCGTTGTGGTTATCAGCAATAATTCAAACTCAAAAGCACTGCAACGAGCCAAAAAAGAAAACATACCCTGTTACCACCTGAGTGGGCAAACCTATGACAATCCTGAAGAACTCGATACAGCCATGCTGGATTTACTAAAAAAATATGAAACTGATCTGGTTATTCTAGCCGGATACATGAAAAAAATTGGTAACCAAACCTTGAATGCATTCAGAGGAAGGATTTTGAATATCCATCCGGCTCTTCTACCCAAATTTGGAGGAAAAGGGATGTATGGTATGCGGGTCCATGAAGCCGTTCTACAAGCCGGTGAAAAAGAAAGTGGTGTTACAGTCCATTTAGTGGATGAAAAATATGATAATGGTCCGATTCTCATGCAAACCAAAGTGCCAGTATTGGAAAATGATACCGCAGAAACGCTGGCTGAAAGAGTACTCAAATCGGAACATAAAATCTATTCCGAAACCATTGCAAAAATCATTTCAGGTGAGATTTTACTGCCAGACTGAAGTTATTTAAATCAATATTTCAATAAAAATCAAAAACATAAAAACAAGTATTCTATAAAGATAAAAAACAGATTAAGAACGAACGTCACCAAAAGAGTTTATTGAATGGTCTTTTGAACCAAAATCGGCTAAAATACTCACTCTTACACTCGATAACAGATCTTTTTGCTTTTTTTCCAAACCGATTTTTATGTTCGAAAATGAAATAAAACTCAGCTAAAAAATCCTGTGAAAGAATGATGAATTAAAATCAATAAAATACATCGTGTTGATTTTTATTAAATAAGGGGGACATGATATGAAAATGAAACGTTGGATTCTATTAAGCAGTTTTATTGTTTTTTACATATCTGCCTATGCAGCCACGTCTCAGGAAAACAGGGATGAAAGTTTACTTTTTGTCGGTGTTTCCCCTTTTGGTGTTCATGTCCCCACACTTCTCACCCGTCCTTTAAATGTGGGCCTTTACCTTGGATCAAATGTCATGTTCGGGGTGGAATACGGAAAAGTTAAAGACTCCGATTACGAACATAAATACCTGGATGAAAACCATTCCGATGGGGAAAATGGCAGTAGTACAACTAATGTTTCCGGCTCGTATACCAATGAGGGAGCTTATATCAGAGTGTTTTCAGGCGAATCCTCTCTGTACCTGTTACTGGCATATCACGTGCGGACTTGGGAAGGAGAGGGAACATTGACCAGAGAGTCCGGGGAAGCTGTTGGTACGATGACGTTTCAATCACATATAGGAACTATCGGTTTTGGAAACATGTGGCAATTCGATTCCGGATTGACGTTTGGTATCAGTTGGTATTGCGACTCCCGAATATTGGAACAATCCATTGATTATAAAATAACCTCTAATACTGGAATACCCGAAGATGAAGTTCAGGAAGAGATCGAAGATTTTGGTAAATTTCTAAACGCCGTTTCAGGATTGTTCGGAGTCGGTATTGTAACGATGGGTATTTCATTCTAAGCACCAACATCATTGACATATTAAGGTGGTGCTATAATAAAGCTTTTTCTAACATCAACGTCCCCCTAGAATAAAAAAGCTTTTTCTAACATCAACGTCTCCCTTACATTATGAATCAAATAACAAAAGGGCTGAAGGAATGGGAAGCCCCTGCATTTTTTTATGGATGGATTATTGTTTTCTCTTCTTTTTTAACTCTTGGGGTTGTTTTTGGTGTTTGGTATTCCTATTCGGTTTTTATCCTGGTGGTTATTAAGGAGTTTGGATGGAGTACCGCTTCAGCTTCCAGTATTTTTTCTATTTTTATCATGTCTCAAGCTTTGGCAGGCATGGCTGCGGGATATCTTCAGGACCGATTCGGACCAAGAATTGTCATCCCTGCCGGTGCAATGATATTATCATTAGCCCTGATATTAACCAGTCGGGCTCAAAATTTATGGCAGTTTCAGATTTTTTATGGCTTTTTAGCAGGTTCCGGCATCAGTCTGCTGGGATTTGCTTCGCACTCCGCTTTCATTCCTAAATGGTTTGAAAGAAAAAGAGGACTGGCCCTGGGAATTGCCATGTCCGGCATTGGTTTTGGCATGCTGTTATTGGTGCCCTTGACTGAGAAACTCATCACACTTTACGGATGGCGTGATGCATATATCTATTTGGCTTGTATCTCCCTGTTTGTTATTGCTCCGGTTAACTTGGTTTTTACAAGAAGAAACCCGGCGGCCGTGAATCAACATCCCGATGGTGATCCGCCCGACAACCAACAAAAAGGCATCGAACAAAAACGCAGCATGATCATTATTGATAAAAAATGGGCGGCCCAAGACTGGGATCTTCGAAAAGCAGTCTACACCAAGCGTTTTTGGTGTTTAACCAGTGCATTTTTTACCATATCCTTTGCTTTTCAAGGGACGCTACTGCATGCGGTATCATCCATGGTTGATGCGGGAATGAACCGGGATACAGCTGCTTACTTTTTTGGCATCGCCGGTATTGCCGGTTCGGGTGGGAAAATCCTTTTTGGTTATCTGTCGGATGTTCTGGGACGGGAACGCTCCAAGAGCATATCGGACGTGGTTGCTCTGGTCGGAATTCTTGCGCTGATGGCGGCAGCGCTTATTCAGGGCCCCACAGCATTGCTGTTTGCAGTTTTTTTCGGCTTGGGTTATGGTGCAGCGGCACCATTGATTCCAGCCATTACAGCAGACATCTTTTTGGGAAGACATTTCGGGTTGATTTTTGCCATGATCGGCATTGGCGGTGGTATTGGTGGAGCCTTGGGAACTTACATCACCGGATTACTGCGTGATATTACTGGTTCCTATACTGTTCCTTTTGCTGTTTGCTGTTTATCGCTTGTCATTTCCAGCGTTCTGGTTTGGTTATCTTCCCCTGGAAAAGTCAGAAAAATGGTTAGCAATTCAGAGTAGAAGTTTTTCGTACAAATCCGAACGACCTGTCTCCAGGATTTCAAGAATAAGACGTTCGGTTGCCGGTCCAACTCCCTTTAACGAGGTCAATTTCCCTTTGATACTGGATATGGATTCTTTGAGCTGAGATAAGGAATAAGCGGCATACCCATATGGCGACTTGGCATTTTGGATCTTAAGCATATAATCAATATGTTCAAGCATCACAATCACTCGGTCATTTTCATCCAAAATATCAGTAAACAAAGCCGGCGGCATTCGTACGGGTATTTTATACCGACCGGCTATTTTGCAAAACATCTGTTGCAACTGGTCATAATATTGGGATAAGGCATTTCCCCATCGATCGGCTTCTGCATAAATGCTCAGTATATCCTTCACCTGTTCCGGGTAATCCTGATTCACTTTAGAAATAAAATAATCCCACTGTCGTCCGGGTTTTAATGTCATACCGCTGAAAACAATAAAATCCAAGCCTGTTTCCACTGCTTTTGATATGGATGCCTCGATTAACTCGGGCGTATCAGTAATAAAAGGAATCACTGGCATCAGAAACATTCCGCAGGCTATCCCCTGACTTTTAAACTCGGCAAGAACATTGAGCCTTTTCTCAGGAGAAGGGACATTTGGCTCAAAAACAGCACTTTTTTCTTCATCCACTGAAGAAAAGCTCATACTAACAATTGCCCTGTTTTTTTCATTGATGCTACAGATTAAATCAATATCTCTCTGGACCAGGGTTGACTTGGTAAGAATATGAACCGGAAAACCAAAGTGGTGTATTAATCCAAGTGCCTGGCGGCTTAATTGGTACTTTTTGTCCAACGCCTGATAACAATCGCCAACTCCACCACCTAACATGATATACGCCTTCTTTAACGGCACCCGTTTTCGTGCCGGATCCAGCTCCTTTAATAATATCTCAATGGCATTTTCCTTAACCGCAACATCCCTGCCGAATTCTCCTGCTACCTGATATACATCTGCCCTACCATCGCAATAAGTACAGTCGTGCAGGCATCCGCGATAAAGGTTCATACCGTAGCGGGAAACAAACCAGGAATCGACTCTTTTATGTTTGCGCAGAATGGATTTCGCCTGAATATTGGTAATAGTCATTAATTCAATTAACGCATTAGATACACTGCTTTTCTACTAATTTTATTGCATTTATCCCGAATTTTGCTAGAATAACTCCTAAAAAGCAAAAAGTTTTTGCGTATAGACGCTTAATCATTTAAGAATACTTTATTAAAAGGAGCATATGTTTAAGCAACAACCTCAGGAAATCATAAGCAGGCAAAATACGATTAAACAGGAATCGCAGGAAAAAATCTTCAATCGAATAAAAACAAAATATCAACAGATTGATTTTGAAAAATCAAAAGCATGGATAGAAAACGTATTTGATACTGCCCTCAAAGTAAGTGCAGATATAGAGCTGGAGGTCGATCCTCCTCAGCCAATGGAAATACCCAAAGAAATTTCTGCTTATGTAGTCCAAACTATCCTGAGACTTCTCTCCTGCCGCAATGATCTTTATGACAATGGATTGTATTTTTTAAACGATGCAGGTACATCCCTGGGTCTCCAGCCACAGGAGATGAGAAACCTGCTTGATGATGAATTTGACCACCTGAGGGTATATTTTACTGAACGTCTATTAAAAGAATTGAACCAGGAACAGCGGCACTGGTGTGCACTGATTCTCATGAAAATCATTTGTGCTGATGGCCAGATTCACCCGGCGGAAAAGGTATACTTTGATATCATTACCAAACTCATGGAGAATGATCCCAAATCTTTTGAAAAAATCAAGGCAAAAGCTAAAAAAGCGGCATCTTTACCCAAATTAAAACTACAGCCCGACACTGCCCGTACCATGTTAAAGTATGTTGTTACCATCGCTATGTGTGACGGTGAATATGTGGGTCAGGAATCGGAATTTGTAAAGCTGGTCGCCAACTCCCTGGATATCGACGAAGCCCAAGTCGATACTATTCTACAGCCGGTCGCTTCCTCATTTATGGTCATTCAATCCCTTTTTCCCAAACGGACGTAATATCATTTGTTTCGTTTCGTCCCTGAATAGGTAAAGGTTTTGCCAATCATTTTGTAAAAACTACCCTTATCAATCCCAATCGATTTGCCGCATTCACACTTCAACTTTCCATCCTGAACAGATACAGAGGCATATTCCTTTTTGATTCTTTTTTTGTGACATCGTAAGATTTCACCGGGACCAATCTTATCGTACTTCCAAAGTTTGATTTTACATGCTGCACACCTTAAAACCAGCACATTATCCTCTTAATCCTTAAAATCCGTTTTTATAATACAAACTATGGCCACAAAAATAATGACCAGGGAAATGGAAAAAACCGTTCTATATTCATTTCCGTTCAAGTGGGAAAAATTATCCAGGATTTTACCGTAAAGCAACGGTAAACTGAAGGCAAACGGAATTGTGATCAAAGGAGCAACGGCAAAATATCGAGTCGCATTTTCCAATCCAGATAGTCTTTTTATGGCCGGAGAAAATGAAATAGGTCGCATCCCTCTGGCGGTTCCCAGTAAAAAACTGGCCAGAAAAAAGCTCCAATTCCGGCTAAACAAAAGCAGGAGAATAATGGCAAAAATCGAAAATATTTTTGCCATGATATATTTCTTTTTTATGGAAAACACCCCAAATACTCCAAACAGAACATTGGTAACAATAACACCGAAATAGATACAACCGATAAAAACACCACCTGCAACAGCTGGGTCGATATTACAATAGATGGTCGCATAATTGGCATAAAATGAGATGATGGCTATAATCGCATAAAAATCAAAATCCCCGGCCAAAAAAAGTAGAGAATTCCGATCTTTCACTACCTGACGAATTGAGAGCATTGTATAAACCCAAAAGGAGTCACGTTTTTCTTTGTTCGAAGCCCCTATATCTGCTTGTTCTCTGGTAAAAAGATAAAAACCCGTCCCAACAAAAAACAAAATCCCCACCCCAATAAAAATAACTGCCGAAGATTCAACCGAAAACGAATATTTTTCAACGATTTTCACCAGAAAAAAACTGGTAATCAGTTTTCCCGCACTTTGGACTACCATCATAACGCCCAAAGCAGATATGGATCGTTCCGAGGTAAATATCTTTACCAGGTAATTCTGCCAAACCGGAACTGTTACGCCGATACATACTGAAAAAACAGCATAACAGATAAAAAACACCATTAAGATATAGTTGGATTTCCCTAATATCAGGAGGACGATACCAAACAAAAAGATCGCTAAAGCTGAAATCGCATGAAGCAGCATAACCGCCCCACGTTTATAGCTCAAATGGATTGTAAAATAATCACCATACAACGCAAAAATCGAGCAACCAATAAACATAAATGAGGGGATAAAGCCAATGGCGAAACTCGAAGCACCAAGATTCTTTAAAAAAAGCTGTAAAAAGGTCGATTCAATAACAATGGGAAGTCCAAGTCCCCAAAAAAATTCCGGACCGGAAATTCCTACCACGTTCCGCTTATAATATATATCTATATCTGCCTGGTTATTCATAAAATAGCCAATAACTTCAAAATGTTACAATCAAGATAATACCTGAAAATCAAACGGCTATTTTGTACTTTCCTTTATAACCTGTCAAGATTTTGAATGTTTAAAACCGGGAAGTTACGTGATTTGGAAACAAAAATCCGGGGAAATTATGTGGATAGAAAGAGAAGGAGGACGATCTTTTTCAAGGCAGCCGTTTTGTTAAGGAATGAACCTTAAAAAACGCTGCCATTAAAATTGTTAACATTTATTTCAGCTGATTATAAACTTCGGTTAAAAATGTTATTTTTTCAATAATCCGGTAATAGGTATGTCTCCTTTTTACTGATTTTTAATATATTAAAATGTGACCCCAATAAATCGAAAACTTATCATAATGAACTCTGGATTCATATTACAAACTTGAAACACTTACTTTGGGATCACAGCTGACAGCAAAATTAACACGGGCTGTATATTCTTTATTAAAACCAGAACCATTTTCAGTCCAAATAGGTACAATAGTAAAACCACTTGATTTATATTCAGCATTTCGTAATGTCTGGCAACGGTCTGTCGCAGCACTTAAAACCGTCTTATTTTCACCGTTAACAATTTCTGTTAAAATATTTTTTCCTTCGTTAATTGCGTTTATTTCAGAAGCATATTTTTTGGAAACAACAACACCATTTATACCTGCTGCCATAGCTGCTTGAGAACCAAAAATCAAACCTACTGATAAAATGATTGCAATGAGCTTTTTCATGATATTTTCCTTTTATCGGAGTTAAAATGTTTAATGGTTATTTTTCATTTCACCAATCTAAAGATTGAAGAGTTTATTGATAAAATGTGAAACGATGTTCAATATCTGTTTCAAATCGTAAATTCGATTTTTAGTTCTTTCTCGAACATCATGGTTTTAATCATACGGACTGGAATCAAGTATTTCTTTGCCATCCTGTTAAAAAGTGTAACAAAGTGTAATAAAGCATCTCAAAATGTAACGGAATCATAGTGACACTTTATTTGGTTTTAAGCTTTTAATATCAATATATTAAGAACACATTTTCACTTTACAGCTTTGGGTTTATTCAACCTGGAATTTAAACTCAAATATTTTGGCATTTTATTAAGCCAAATCAGATATTTTGTTGGGATTCGATGGTTGGTACATCTAAATCATGGATCATTAAAAATCGATTGCAATTTTTACATAATTGATAAAAGCTAATACTTTGAGCAAAACGGCCAAAGGCCGGATTTTACGCCGTTAAAGGTTAACTGTTCCAGCATGGACGGTTTCACCGCATTGATAAACTCCACTTACATTTACACCTGTTAACGCATATGAAGAAATTTAAAATCATTAATCTTGAGCGATTTATAAAAAACGATACTGCCCGAGAATGGATCGAAGCACTCATTTTTGCTTTAATTATTGCCGCCATTTTCCGAACTTGGGCATACTCACCCTATCGGGTTCCCACCGGCTCCATGAAACCGACCATTATGGAAGGTGATTACTTATTTGCCGATATGCACGCATATGGTTTTGTTGTTCCTTTCACTGACATCAAACTTTTTGCTTCCTCCATCAAACGAGGAGACATAATTATATTCCCCAATCCGCAGCCGAATAATTCACCTAACGGAGATGTTCCTTACATTAAGAGAGTCGTGGCCATTGAAGGGGATCAGATTGAAATGGTTGGGGAAACAATATATATCAACGGTAAAGCCGAAGACCAGAAAATTCCCTATTATAATAATGGTTTGCCTGCCAGAACCTATCAAACTGACAGATTCGCCGTTCCAAAAAAATTTGTTGTCCCCCCTGGAAAAGTTTGGCCGTTGGGAGATAATCGACGCAATTCACATGACGGGAGATATTGGGGATTTATTGATGTAAAAGATGTCAGGGCACAAGGATTATTCATCCATTGGTCCCATGACCCAACTAAAAATTTATTTAGTGGGTATAAATTCGAACGAATCGGTAAATGGTTGGAATAGAGTTCCATAAATGAAACAGGATTTATCCTGTATTTGGCATGAATTTCTTCAGCACAACAGGTCTTGAAAATTCAAATGATGAAGAAATCTAAAATATTTTATACGGATTGGATGTGATTAATAAATAATCACGGATATTTAAATGGATAATACCCCGGAAAAATTTAACGATATCAGGCCCTATCTGGATGAAGAGATCCCAGATGTGATGAAACGCCTGGTAAAAAACACGCTACTAACTTCAACCATTCGCCTGATGATATGGCCGAAATGTCCAGATTTTTTGAACGGACTGGTGGAGTTTGCTATTCGTTTTTATTTAGGAAAAAAACTCAAAAAAATCAAAACGGTTTATGAATTTCAAGCCAAAATTGTCGGTGATTTTTTACTCAAGTGGGTTCTTGATAATTCCACTGATGGTCTGACTTACTCTGGACTGGAAAACCTGCCAAAGGACAACTCGTACATATTCATCAGCAACCATCGGGATATTGTCCTGGATCCTGCATTTATCGATTATCTGTTACATACTAACGGCCATCGTGTACCCTATATCGCTTTTGGTGATAATTTGCTGATCAACGAACTGGTGACCGATCTGATCATGGTTAATAAGTCCTTTATTGTAAAACGTAATCTACCACCCAGGGAAGCGCTCAACGCACTGAAACACCTTTCTGAATACATTAACTACCTGCTCCGGCATGGGGAACATCTTTGGATTGCCCAGAGAGAAGGACGGGCCAAAGACGGCATTGACCAGACAAATCCTGCTATTATCAAAATGTTCTACCTGTCAGAGCGGAAAAAAAGCCCGGATTTCAACCAGTACATCAATTCCCTGAATATTGTCCCCGTTGCCATTTCTTATGAAAAAGATCCCTGCGATCGGATCAAAGCCTGGGAATTGTATCGAAAAAACAAAAAAGGGGTACACAAAAAGAAAAAAAATGAAGACCTTGTAGCTATGGCAGCGGGTATATCCAAAGATAAAGGAAAAGTTCATGTTGAGTTTGGTCGCCCCATACAAGGCAATTTTGAAGATGATAAAGCAGTGGCCAAGGAAATCGATAAAGCGATCCACAGTCAATACAAACTCTGGCCCAGGAACTATATCGCCTATGATATCTACTACAAAACAGATAAATATTCAGACTTCTACACGGAAATGGAAAAAACGAGTTTTCTATCAAGCTACAATAATCTAAAACCCGAAATTCTGGAAATAATTTTTCAGATCTATGCCAACCCGGTCAGCACTTACGAAGCCAGTCAAAATCCACAAAACTGACATATGAAAAAAGTTCGCTGGGGTATTATGAGCACGGCAAAAATCGGCACCAAACAAGTGATTCCGGCCATGCAAAAAAGTAAATATTGTGATATTCAAGCTGTCGCATCACATTCGATGGACAAAGCAAAGACCCTGGCAGCCGATCTTAAAATCCCGAAAATCTTTGAATCTTATGATGAATTAATAAACAGCCCGGAAATTGATGCCGTTTATATTCCCTTACCCAACCATTTACATGTTCCCTGGTCGATAAAGGCACTTGAGGCTGGTAAACATGTATTATGCGAAAAACCCATTGCACTTTCGGCCCAAGAAGCGCAACAGCTTTTGGATAAAAGCAAAAAGTTTCCAAAACTGAAAATCATGGAAGCGTTTATGTACCGCCATCATCCACAGTGGCAAAAGGCAAAGCAACTTGTTACTTCGGGGGATATAGGAGAACTCAGAACCATTCAATCATTTTTTTCCTATACCAACATAAATCCTTCTAATATCAGAAATAAGGCTGACCTTGGTGGCGGCGGATTAATGGATATCGGATGTTATTCAGTGTCCCTGTCCAGATTTATTTTCGACACTGAACCGCAAAAAGTCTGCGGTTTAATGGATTATGATCCTCAATTTGATGTTGATCGCTTAACATCCGGCATGCTCGATTTTGGCAACGGTATATCAACTTTCACCTGTTCAACCCAGTTGATACCCTATCAACGGGTCAATATCTATGGTACGGAAGGTCGTATCGAAATTGATATCCCTTTTAACGCCCCGGCGGATCGCCCCTGCAAAATACGGCACCATACGTTCAATCGAACCAACGAAATCACAGTCCCTACCTGCAATCAATACACCATCCAGGGCGATCTATTCTCCCTGGCAATTTTGAACGACACAGACGTCCCAACACTCCTGGAAGATGCCGTGGCCAACATGAAAGTAATCGATGCCCTGGTAGAAAGTGCTAAGACACATTCCTGGGTCTAGTTTTCCACCGCAGACTTATCATAATAATCCGGTATCAAAAATAGAAAAAACGGTCCTACAGAAGCTTTGGTTGAAATCGTGGTTTCAAATGGAAGAGGATCATTACTGAAGGAGGATAGTTGCGTTGTTTATGACCACCATTCTGCGGCTGTTAAACCAAGACAGTTCATTTTGACCGCAGAATGGTTGAATATAAAAAATACGCTTTAGAATACGTTATTTTTATTCGTAAATAAATATAGCTCCGATATTGGATTTTGTGATTCCGCCATTGTCATAATGGTCATAGTTAGGAGCCCCAACAACAAGGTAAGTATCAGAAATTGCCACACTTTGACCAAAGCTGTCTTCATGATCCGCCACTGTAGCCCCGGTAATTGTTTCCTCATAATTCCAGTTATTGTCAGTTCCGCTTTTATATAAATATACACGACCATTAGAAACACCTGCTCCATTTGGACAACCGACAACCAGTGTATTTCCGTTTAAATCAACACTGGTACCAAACCAATTTTCACTAACTGAACTGCTCGGATACAAATCTTTTCTGGTTGTTGTATCCCATAAGAATGTATCCGTGCGCTCATAAACAGAGGCTGCTCCATGGAAATTCGAGCCATTATCCTTTTTAAAAGCCCCGGACACTATGTGATTATTTGAGATTGAAACACTAACTCCATAGTGATCATTTTCGTTAATATATGATGGTATTTCCATTGATGCTTTTGTCCAAGTCCCATTATCATTATGAAAAACATATATTTTACCCTTATTTAGTTGGAGATTTGATGTATGATTTGGAGCCCCAACTATTGCATAATTACCATATAGCTTCACGCTAGCCCCCATAAGTTCTACATATGACTCGCCTTCAAACATTTCTCTTTGTTCCCAGGCAGATCCACTGGTTTTTCTAAAAAAATGGACTGCTCCATTAATGCTATGTCTTGATCCGGCTATTATCGCATTATCATGGATATCAACACTGACTCCCAGATTGCCTGTGGGGACCGGATTGGCGGCTGTCACAATACTTGATAAAGACCATGTTTGACTGTTTTTAGTAAACACGTATATACAGCCAGCACTATTGTCACCGCTGACATCATTGAATTGAGCGCTAACAACGATTGTATCTTCATAAATAGCTATTGAATTTCCAAATCCATCATCTTCGTCTGTTACAGGTGACTCAAGTATAGTATTTAACTCCCAATTTCCGTTTGTTTTTTCATACACATACACACTGCCCGCATCGGTTATTCCACCATAATCCGCCTTGGGAAAAGACGCAATGACAGTATTGCCGTATGTGTCAACTTTCATGCCAAAATTGTCATTATCAGCAGCACCAGCCACAGGCAATGTTATTTCAGTTTTCATCGCTGTCGTAGCTTTTGTAACAGTAATTTTGTACTGGCTGGTTTTTTGAGTCCCCGGTAAAGATACATCGATGGTTATCTCAATGCCACCGGAGGTTATACTAATTGGAGATGATTTGCTACCAGAAGCTGTGCCGGCTCCATTGATTTGGATAACAGCATTCGAATTCTCTGCTGTTGCAACCATTGTTATAGCGTTTGTAAGTTTTCCTGATTCAGCAGTATAGTCATACACTGTTGAAGAAAAAGCAGGGGTCAAAGCTCCAGAGGATAAAACTAGATTAGACAAATCGGAACTCTCCGGATCATCATTGTTGTTTCCATTGCTACTACCGCCACTACATGCACTAATTAGTAAAACCAATGCCAACAAAATTGAAAAAGAAGCACTTTTTTTATTGATTGTTTTTTCCATTATAAACCCATTTTTTTTAATCTTAGTTACTGTATTTATTATTTTTATAGTAAACTTATTTCTCTTTTTAATCTGAATACTCTCTTTGATCTCGTATCCAACTGGATAATAAGAATATAATGATAAGTGATAATAAGAGGTTGTCTTTTTAGTGTCAAGCCATTTTTCCCAAACCATTTAAATTGAGCTTTAAATTCTAGTGATTTGGATTTATTATTTATTAATAGAATAAAAAACAATTGCCTCTAGGACATAAAGGAGATGAAAGAAAATAGAGTATTTTGTCAATATCAAAATATGTTTTATAAAGAGGAGTACTTGAAGCAGGATTTAAAATGAAAGTTAAAAAGGCTGAGGTTGTGATTACAACTGACTCCAATCGATCACGATAAGTGCTTCATATTAATCGGATTTGCCATAGTTATGGGTGAATTTATGAGCCATTTCAAAAGGATCTCTCAAAGCCAAATCCAAACAATATTGCTTATCATCCTGGTAGTTTTATCATACAAATCTAACCAATTCAGTAGTGAAGAATCACCTCACAATTACATAGATTCTCCGTGTCGCCAGCATTTCTTCAGAATAGTAATAGGCAATAATAGCTCTTCACAAATCAATGTTATCTTTAGATTCGTTCAAAGAATACTGTTTATTATCAATAGTATATAGGCGAATCTATGGGTTTTTATCTTAGCTTTATATCAGTTTATCAATATTGTGATTCATCATTTTAAAATGATATAACTGAGCCTTCATGTTTCTCAACACTGGCTTACAAATTGGCAAACAAATCTGTGGGATATCAATAAAACCAAAATAACCTGATTTATTCTTAGGGGAAGGAAAATATTATGAAACAAAAGACATTCTATTCCA
The DNA here is from genome assembly GCA_041556995.1 of bacterium. Taxonomy (GTDB): domain Bacteria; phylum SAR324; class SAR324; order XYD2-FULL-50-16; family XYD2-FULL-50-16; genus JAHJTV01. The sequence continues at coordinate 44,674 of JBFFHJ010000006.1, forward strand.
ATGTATTATTCGCCTTGATAATCTCAGTATTTTTGGGAATTCTCTCCTCCTGTTCAGGAGGAGGTGGTGGCGGTGGAAGTGAAGATCCTCCATTATCTTCGGAAAAGGACATCACATCATTCGTTTTTCTAGCAAGTAACAATCGATGGACAAGTACTGATTACACAGTAATCCCGGACGTTGCGGACGGAACAAACTTGTCAGTAACGCTGCCATACGGAACAATCCTGGACGGCTTGGTACCAACCATTACTATCACCGGAGATTCGGTGAGTCCGGGAAGTGGAATTGCTCACACTTTTACGGATGGTGTTGGTGAGACCTATACAGTTACTGCCGCAGACGGATCAACAAAAATTTATACGATAACAGTGTCGATTGCTGAAGTGGATGCGAAAGATATCACCAGTTTTGTTTTTAGAGCAGATAACAATGTCTGGAGTGGTGTGGATTATACGACAACCCCTGATGTTCCGGGTGGAACCAATTTATCGGTCAGTTTACCTTATGGAACAAGTCTGGTTGACCTGGTTCCAACGATCGTTTTCACTGGCACCTCTGTCAGTCCGGCCAGTGGAGTCGCACATACCTTTACAAATGGAGTGGCTGAAACATACACGGTCACTGCTGCGGATGATTCGACCAGGGGTTATTTAATAACAGTATCACTGGCGGAAAACGATGCAAAAGATATTATAAGCTTTATTTTTGAAGCGGACAATAATGCCTGGACCGGTGCTGATTACGAAGCAACCTCGGATACACCGGGCAGTACGAATTTGGTCGTCACTTTACCGGAAGGAACAAGTTTAACGAATCTGGAACCGACAATTGTCATTTCCGGCGATTCTGTCAGTCCGGCCAGTGGAGTCGCGCATACCTTTATAGAGGATGTTGGTGAAACTTATACAGTAACTGCTGAAGATTCAACAACCAAAGATTATACGATCACAGTTTCGCTTACTTCTTCTTCTTCGGTATGTACAGGCAACTATTATGTAGATACGACGGAGGACATTGTCCCACTTGCAGGATGTACTGAAATAACCGGTTTGTTGCGAATTTACGGTAACACATTGACTGATCTTGATGGACTTTCAAACCTGACAGCCATTGGAGGTGCTCTGTTAATTTCAAATACGGAAAATTTGTCAAATATCGACGGCCTTTGCAACATAAATTCAATCGGCAGTTATTTACAAATATTAAGTAACGACGCATTAACAGACTTAGGAGGATTAAATGGTTTAGCAACTGTCGCCGGACATGTGCAGATTACCAATAACAACAGCATGACGAGTTTAAACGGACTCAACAGTTTAACAACGATTGGAAATTATCTGGAAATTATTGGAAATGATGTTCTGGAAAACCTGAATGCGTTGAGCAACTTAACCAGCGTCGTCAATAATATTTCAATTGATGATAATGATGACCTGGTAAATTTAAATGGACTGGGCGGCATTACATCACTTGGAATGGGCTCTTATTCTATGGGTTTGGAAATAGTAAATAATGAAGACCTTGTGTCCCTGGAAGGTCTGGAAAATTTATTAACTATTGAAGGGTCACTTGATATAGTGAATAACAGTTCACTTACGAGTCTAAACGGCCTTAACAATTTATCAAATGTCGGGGAAAATATCTCAATTCACAATAATACAAGCCTATCCACTCTGGAGCACTTATCCTCTCTGGTTACTCATGATGATTCCCTTGAGATCGGATCGAGCTATTTCGGCGGTAATCCGGCGTTGCCAACAGTTAACATTCCCAATCTTGAATCTGTTGACATGCTTTTTATAAATTCAAATAGCGGATTATTGAATCTAACAGGTCTTAGTAGCTTGAAATCTATGGATAACCTATCGATTCAATTCAACCCGAACCTGACAACACTAGGATTAGACATCACATCAGATACGATAACCAATATTACGATAAGAGGTAACACATCATTGTTAAATCTGGATGGTCTGGCAAGTTTAACATCAGTTACAGGATATATAAGCATATCCGAAAATGATTCTCTGACTTCCATCTCAGACCTCAACAATGTTGTTACAATTGGAAGCTTTCTGCGGATTGGTCAGGACTCATATAATGGGAATGACGCTCTAACATCAATTGATTTTCCAAACCTGGAAACCATTGGAGGACCATTAACAATTTGCCTCAATGACAATTCTTTATTAACAACTTTGGGATTTGGAAATATAACCAGCATTGGTGGATCTGTTCAAATTTACGGTAACTCAAATCTGGAAAATCTGGGGGGGTTATCCAATTTAACTACCATAAACGGAAACCTGCTTTTAAGCAATAATAGTAGTTTAGTTGATATTTCTGCATTAAGAGGTATCACCTCTGTTTCTGGGAATTTAGACATTCAAACCAACAATGAGTTGAATACACTGGATGGATTGGACGATATAGCCACTATTGGTGGATATTTAAACATCTATGATAATTATGAACTGGATCACCTGAACGATCTTGGTTCCTTAAGCAGCATTGGAAATTCTTTGACTATCAGCAGGAACTCCAACCTTGCGAATATTACCGGTCTAAGTAGCTTAACATCTGTCGGCGGAAATTTGACTGTTAACAGCAATCTTGCACTGGCAAATTTAGATGGATTGAGCAATGTGACGTCTGTGGATGGTTGGGTGCAAATTCAAGCTAATGGATCTCTTGGTAGCATTAACATGAGTTCATTAGCAACAATATCGGATGATTTGAATATTCAATCCAATGGCAATCTTACTACACTGAATTTCCACGATTTAACAACCATTTCTCAGGCGTTGGTCATCCATAACCATTCTGGATTGACTAGTATAGATTTTGCTAATTTGAACTACATTGGAGATTTTATTCGAATATCATCCAATCTTTTAATCAGTAATTTGGACTTTCTGGATACTTTTACAGCTCCCCCAACCACTGAGATCGATGGCAGTTTAACATTGTCAGGCAATCCTGCTCTGACAGACATTTCGACGTTTAGTTCCATAGAAACCATTAACGGCTCATTGGATATAACAAATCTTGGAATATCTGATTTAAGTAGTTTAAACGCTCTAACAACCATAAATGGTCAATTGTGGATCAGAAACAATAGTAATCTAACTACTTTGACCGGCCTTGAAAACGTTGTTTCTATCAATGGTGGCTCTTTGACGATTACCTTTAACAGTAGCCTCACCACATTGGGGTTGGATAGTTTGGAAACTCTGACTTACAATTTATATATCGAAGACAATACAAGTCTTTGTACGACTACTGCGGAAGCGTTGGAAACTCAACTTACATCTGTCGGATGGTCGGGAACATCAAGTATTTCGGACAACGCCAGCTGTCCGTAACGTTGAAGACAGGATGGCAGCACCTTGTCCATCCTGCTATCGACAGTAAATATCACTAACTGTCAGTAACTTAACAAAAAGATTAAAGCTGCGAAAAACAGTCATTTTTTTCAATATTCTTATGTTTTTTTGTTTTCTATTTAGTTCATGACCAGACGATGTGGAAGACAATGATTATCCGACAACAGCATCTTTGAATAGTGTTGTAACTTATATCCAGGTATCAAGGTACATAAGCTTACTTCTGAAGGAACCTTAGTCAATGTTTGGAGTTCCGGTTTCACTGTGTCTCACGGTATTGTATTCTCTGGAACAGATGAGTTGTTCCTGACCGGTTTTTTTACAATAACGTCATCCAAATCTGGGCCATACAATGAAGGCTGGCAAATTCATTGGCAAACCGTTTACTTGTGATGTTGCTTCAGCTCAACATAAAAGTGACAACAAAACTTACACGGGCAACATGTTATTCACACCACAATTTCCATATGAATGCCACTAACCATACACTTATAATGAAAAAGACAATTTTTTTCTTCAAATTTCTTATAATCATCATTCTGTTTTGTTCATGTCAAGATGAAGGAGATAATAACGACTACACAACAATTATCTCTTCAGATGGGAGAGTTACCCATATTCAGGCGTCAAAAGGCACATATGCCGACAGAATTGAAATCTCCTGGAAAGCTGTAAGTGGGATTTCCCAATACAATATTTACCGCTCCTTCAAAGAAGAATCCGACTATGAATTGATCGGTACAGCTTCAGACACGTCTTATAATGATACTGCCGTTCTTATCGACAATACCTACTTCTACCGTGTTCGTTCATCCGACGAAGATGGCCTCAGCGATTTCAGCCAGTACGACACAGGATATCTTCAAATCGAGACCCCGGAATATGCCTATTCAAACCAATGGGGATCTGACGGTACAGGGGACAGTGAATTTGCTTATCCGGAAGGTATCGCCATTAAAAACGGAAAAATCTATGTTATCGATAGAAACAATCATAGAGTTCAGGTTTTTTCAGAAGATAGAACATTTTTATTTGAATTCGGCTCTTATGCTTTCCCGCCCGGTGACGGAACATTCTATTATCCCAGTGGAATTGCTGTGGATGATTGGGGTTATATTTATATTGCTGATCAGGGAGATAGAGTTCAGAAATTCGATGCCTCCGGTTCCTTTGTAACCAGTTGGGGGACTCCCGGAACAGCAGACGGTGAGTTTAATTATCCCTCAGATATCGCCATCGATAAAAGCAACGATATCTATGTTATAGACCAAGGTAATCACAGGGTTCAGAAGTTTTCTTTAAACGGTACTTTTATAAAGACTTGGGGAGAAAACGGGAGTGATGTAGGACAGTTTATTCAACCCAGATGTCTGGCTATAGATAACGAAGGATTTGTCTATGTTTCATCCTGGGCAAAGGTACAGAAATTCACCAGCGATGGTGTTTTTGTCGATTTATGGGGAAATGAAAATACAACTTCAACCATGATTGGAGGTATATTCAAAAGTCCGTGGGGTATAGAGATTGACTCAAAAGGTTATATCTACATCGTCGACAAAACTCTTCCCGCTATCCATGTATTTACTTCCCAAGGTGTCCTTGCAAATGCATTTAGCCTTGATTCCACAGAATTCTCTTATTTTGCTATTTCCAGTACCAATGACTTAATTCTGACCGATTTTAATAATCATAAAATTCATATCTGGACCAAACAGTGAATATTTTTTAGCTCAATGGTTCGAGTTGTCTTCCCTGAAATCTCCATCTAACTGTCATCTTAAAGGGGTACAGCGACAAAGGATCTCTATTTTTTAAAATCGAGATCCTTCAAATCGCTAAGGCTCCCATTAAAATAATAAAAATCCCGATAGTTTTTTTATGCTGGATGGTTACTACAACTTTCAATTTCGTCTATTATTTCAGAAAATTGACTTAGTGTTTCAACCATCTGCTTCACATTCCCGGAAGACAAATAATGCTTGATATCATCACCCCATTTGATCAATGCAGTGGCATGATACTTTTCCCCGATCTCCATCATCCCAGTGGCAAATGATTTGATTTCATCAACATAAGTTGTTTCCTGAATCCCCTGCCACTTTTGCAGTGCTGTAGTCTTAAGAAGCTCCATTAATTCAGTGTGCTTGATGATCGTATTGGGAGACAATATCTCCTTTTGTATCTGAGGATCGTTCGAAACACGCCGTTTTTCAGCTGCTGATAAGGTTTTCCTAAATGGTAAATACTTTATTAATTGGGCCACCAGATCGTTTCTGGAAATCGGTTTAACTAAACACTCTTCACAATTTGTCGTATTGATTGTTTCAAACTCCGTTTGAACAGCCGATGCTGTAATTGCGATTATTGGAATATGGCAAAGCTGTTTATCCCCCTTTAAGTACTTTATTGCCTCAAAACCACTCATCACGGGCATTTTCAGGTCCATCAAAATGATATCCGGCAGGTGCTTTTTGGTTAGAGCAATGGCTTGTTGTCCATTGTCCGCTTGAAAAATCGTAAAAGCATATGGATGCAGCATATCCTCCAGTAGAATGCGATTGCTTTCTCTATCATCCACAATAAGAATTTTAGCTTTTTCGAACAAAATATCATCAGGATTGAATGGTTTTTCTTCAGTCCTCCCTGGTAGATCAACCAGGGATAAGGCAACATTTTTAAAAACAATACAAAATACACTTCCTTTTTCAGGCTCACTTTCAAGAGATATCTTACCATTCATCATTTCAACCAATTGTTTGGTGATTGACAAACCCAGCCCGATACCTCCGTTTTGGTTTGCACCTTGGTCTGTATTTTGTTCAAACAGATTAAAAATCCGTTTTATTTGGTCTTCCGGGACGCCGGGTCCTGTATCCTCGACTGTGATAATAACATTAAGATGATCAGCCTTATCAGCTAAAAATTCAGGAAAAGCAGACAATCTGATATACCCTTTATTTACAAATTTTACGGCATTTCCTACCAGATTAAATAAAATCTGACGAATTCGAACTTCGTCCAGAAGCAATACTCCCGGCAAACGGGGGTCAACCGATAATTGAAAATCGATGCATTTTTCTTTAATTTGTTGAACAAAAATCTGTTCAACCTCAACAAAAACTGATCGCAAATTGACAGGTTGATATTCCAGAACCATCTTACCCGCTTCGATTTTTGAAAGGTCAAGAATATCATCAATTAATCTGAGAAGTATCCGACCGTTTGTCGTGATATTTGAAATATGATGCCTTTGCTGTTCATCCCTGTTTTTTTCAACCAACAACTGGCTGGAACCAAGAATGACATTCATGGGAGTTCTAATCTCGTGACTCATATTCGCCAGAAAAATACTTTTTGATTTGTTGGCCGATTCCGCGATCTCTTTTGCTTCCTCCAACTCTTTGGTTCGGTCTGCTACCATCTGCTCCAGGTTTTTTGAGTACTCTTTCAAGCTTTTTTCCGATTGTTGGAGTCTGCGAAATAGCTTGGCATTTTCAATAGAAATAGCTGCCTGTGCAGATAATGTGCGTAAAATCTCTACACGATCGGTTGCAAATGCATTCGTTGTAATATTATTTTCCAGGTACAGAATCGCACTTTGCTTTCCATGTTGGATAAAGGGAATACAGATAACAGATTTTGTCCCGTTTTGTTTAATGTACTTGTCATGGGTATAAAGGCCTTCATTGGCAGCATCATCCAGTATAATGTGTTTATTGGTTCTTACCACGTATTGAACCACAGAAATTGGCAAATCACGGCATTCCGTTAATGGAACAGGTTGATGTGAATTTTCTTCATGATTTTCTTTCATTCCCATTTCAACCATCAACCCATCCGATTCATTCAGTATCAAAAATCCTTTTTGGGCCCCGGCATTTTCGATCATGATTTTCATTAAGTTTTCCAATAGTTTATCAAATTCTATTTCCGTTGAAATCGCCTGGGAAGCTTTGATAATTGAATCGATATCCAATTCTATAGGACTTGATGAACCTGTTAGGGTTAACGATTTCTGTTTTTTATTGGAAACGATCTTGGAAGACAAAAAAGGAAATGTTGTCTCCAATTTTTTGACCTTTGCCGTGGCTCCCCACACCTTGTAGTAATAGTGAGCTTCTTTCATGTTGTCTTGAAATAATCTCTCTCTATTCTCTTTCAGAAAAAAATTCGCCGCCAGCTCATTACCCAATGCTGTTTCCTGAAGGTATTCATTTTCCCGTGCCAGATGAATCGCCCGATCATACAAATCCTCTGCTTTACGTTTTTTTCCTGAGATTCGAGCTATTTCAGCTGCTATCAGGTATTTTTTATGCTCATAATTTTCAGGAGCATGACGTGACCATATTTCAAAAAGCTTCAGGTTTTTTAGTACTTTTTTCATCATTCGACGCTTTTCCGAAGAAGATGCTTCCTGAAAAACAGCCAGGTAACTAAGTGACATATAAAATCGATAAACAGAATCGCTATATGCCCCCAAAAAACTGCCTTCGAACGATTCCATTTTATCCGATATCTGTTTTGCCTGCGAATAATCCTGAAAAATATAACAAAGCCAGAGTTTGAAGATGTAGAAAGTTGATAAGGAAGCAATATCAGTTGGTTCAACAGATTTGGTATAATCCTTTTCATCAAATGAATTCAATGACAAATGTGTCGGATCATCCGTTTCACCTGCCAGATTCAAATGAGTTTGAAAGTAGACCTCATGCCAACAAAGGAAAACTTCCCGTTTTATCTGTTTAATCAAGGGATAATATTTTTCCACTACTTTTTTTATCTCTTCAACTGAATTTCCAGTCCAAATCATTGTAGCGATATATTTGGAGATACAATAGGCGGCAAACTCCCAATTACCACAATTTAAACTTTGTTGATAGGTTTCGAGAAAGGACGGATGTATTTTCTTAATAGGTTCCTTCCAGTGACGAATAAACGTGTGATGGATAAAATAAGTTCGACAGGCCATATTTTTGTCTTCAAATTTCTCCACCACCTGAACAGCCACTTGGCCCAATTGATACCCCTGGTCCATATTCTTTAACACTGCGCAATATAAAAGCCCACCCATTCCGGCAAAAGCTAATGACGAATTGGCAGTTAAACCATACTTGATCGATAACCGAACCATATGAAAATTCCAAAGAGGCATCAGATACGGCTCAAAAAAGTACACGGCAGAGCCCACGATACCAAGTATTCGGAAAATGGCTTCTGCACGTGGATTGCTTATATCGGGCAAGTTTACCAATGAGTGTATCTTTTTTCTAAATAACATTAGTTTTACATTTACCAAACCGAATATAATATGCAATTTGGTTGGTTTTCTCGGTAATTTTAAGCCCAACTGTTTTAAAATCGTGAGGGCAGTATCCAGTGTTTGATTTGGTTTGTTTTGGGCGATATATGCCTGAAGCTTCGTTTCGTATACCTTAACACTATCCAAAAGGGTTTTGGACCGATCGAAGACAATTTGGGAAAGAGTCTCCATCCGCTTGAAATCATGACAAAGAAAAGCACACGATGTTGCTTCCACATACAGATCCAATGTCAAGCGATAATCAAGATCCCAGGATGTGTCATTTAATAAGTTGATACCTATGTTGGCATAATTGAAAGCGGAAAAAAAAGCAGCGGAAGCTTTGGCTTTTTGAGTCACTTTCAAATTTAATTCAGCCAGTTTTAACCGTTCCTCCAAATCTTCGACAAGTATTCTACCAGTATTAAGATGATCGACAATCTCAAAAAGATCAGTACGTTGCTTTTCTTTTGAATATCGATTCATCATCAGCTTGCCGATTTGAAGATGAGTTTTTACTTTTTCATCTTCCAGAAAAAGAGAGTAAGCCGCCTGTCGTACTCTATCGTGCAAAAATCGGAAGGTGATTTTCATATTCTCATTTGGATTTTCAAAAGAGATATATCCTTTATGATCATAAATGATTAACTCTTCTCTCAGGGCTTCTATGAGCAATCGGGAGACATCAGCCGCGTTTTTCCTGCTTATAATTGAAAGCGTTTGCAAATCAAATACATTTCCGATGCATGAAGCATATTTTAATATCTCGCGCGATTCGGGTACAAGCTTTTCCAATTTGGTACAGATCAGTTCAACAACGTTATCTGTTATCTCCCTGTGTTTGATAGTGTCCAAATCCCAGCACCAAATCCCTTTTTTTGCTTCAAAATGAATCAATCCTTCTTCATATAACGATCTTAGAAACTGGATCAGAAAAAACGGATTGCCATTTGTTTTTCCAAGGCAAATGTTGGCAAAATCCTCTAACAGTTCCTTTCGACATGACAGTGTTTCAGATATCAATTGATTAACATCACGAAGTCGTAAAGGATTCAAATCGATCGAGTTTATAGTCACCTTTTCTCTATTCAATTCTTCGATAACTGTTATCAAGGGATGGGAAGAACTAACTTCATTATCCCTATAGGCACCGATTAAAAGCACATGCTGGATGACTGAACTGGTTAAGATTAATTCAATGATTTTCAAGGATGCCGCATCAGCCCATTGCAAATCATCGATAAAAATAACCAAAGGATGGTCCGCAGTTGCGATCACCTTTAAGTAATCTTGAATGACCTGCATAAAGCGATTTTGGGCGAGTGTTGGGGGAAGGGTTTGAATTGATGGCTGTTTACCTATGATTAATTCCATTTCCGGAATGAATTCAATAAGAACCTGACAATTTGGTTTCAGAGCTTGAATGATACCCTCTTTCCACCGATTAATGTTATCCTCATTTTCAGTCAGTAACTGATCTGTTAATTCTTTAAACGCTTTAATTAGAGCATAATACGGTATATCACGTTTTAGTTGATCAAACTTACCTGAAATAAAATAACCTCTCCGATTTAGAACCGGTTTATGGATCTCCTGAACTAATGAGGTTTTTCCAATTCCCGAATGTCCCTTGACTAAAATCAGCTCTTTGGCGTTCTTGCATATTCTATCAAATGAAGAAAGAACTGATCTTATCTCCTTTTGCCGACCATATTGTTTTTGTGGGATTTGGAATCTGGCTGAGACATCATTTTTCCCCAAAGGAAATCGTTTATTGGACTCAGATGATTGGAGCAGCTCCTGGCATTTCTCCAAATCCGTTTTTAAACCCAAAGCGCTTTGATAACGATCTTCTGCTTTTTTTGCCATCAGTTTCATGGCAATCGATGACAGGCTAATTGGAATTATATGATTGATTTTATGCGGGTATTCTGGAATTTTTGCAATATGTGCGTGAACCAGTTCAATGGCGTCATTAATCATAAAAGGATGTTGCCCCGTCAACAATTCAAAAAAAGTAATACCAATCGAATACATGTCGGTTCGATAATCAATTGACCGATTCATTCTTCCGGTTTGTTCCGGGGACATGTATGCCAGGGTTCCTTCTAAAACTTTCGGATTTCTAAACTCCGGTGATTCCCTTTGAAATCTGCTTGAAATACCAAAATCAGTGATTTTTAATATGTTGGTTTCCTGATTCCAGATGATGTTTGATGGATTGATATCCTTGTGCATGATATTTTGTTGATGAATCTCTCCAAGAATATCGACTAATTTTTGCAACAAATGCAGCTTTCGAGTAAAATCAAGCTTCCGAAATGTATCAAATAGTTTTGCCAGGGATTCGCCGCCGATATCCTCATTTTCCATCAACAGTGTGTTTTGGTACTTTCTTAGGGCAAAAGTACGGATAGCACCCTCAATATGAATTTCTTCCGTTAAATGAAACTCCTGCTTAAACTTATTCAGCTTTTGAGAAGAGGGAAACGAATCGTTAAGAATCTTTAAGATAACCGATTTTCCGTCACATTCCCTGGTGACTCGATAAACAAGCGAGTTATCACTTGAATAAAGTTGCTGTGGGAACTTATACCCGGGAATTGATATTTCTTGACCAGGATCTAAAATCATAACCGAATTAGCTCTCCAGAGATTGAAGGAAGGTTCGCAAATTTATCTTTTTATTGTTCAATCCTATTTTTTTGCGAATATGATATCGATGATATGTCAATGTATTTTCAGATAGGTTCAGCAGTTCAGCCATTTCTTTATTTGACTTTCCCTCTTTAATATAATTCGCTACCCGGATCTCTGTTGGGGTGAGTTTTAAAATCGGTGCTGAAATTTTCGTAATAAAGGGAGAAATAATTTCATTAATATATTTCTCTATCTGACTAATATAAGTGGATAACTCTTCATTTAAATCACACTTTTTAATATTCTCCAAGCAGGGGTAGATTAGCTCTTTTGCATTGGCCAATACATTGTCTTTTAATTCTTCCTTGTATTCATCTCTCTGTTTTAAAATAAATTTCATTGCAGAATTGGCCTCTTCAAGATGTTGCGTACGTTCTTTCACTTGTTGTTCCAGGCGTTCATTCGATTTCTTGAGCAATTCCTTCGCATGATTCAATAACAAGTGGTTGTTGATTCTGGCAATAAGTTCTCTTTTAATAAACGGTTTGGTAACGTAATCAACCGCGCCCAGATTAAATCCTTCAACAATGTCTTCGGGGTGGTTTTTTGCTGTAATGAAAATAACAGGTATCTCCTTTGTTTTGTCTGAGGATTTTAATATGCGGCATAATTCAAATCCATTCGGTTCAGGCATCATAATATCCAGCAAAATCAGGTCTGGATGAATAACATCAATCTTTTTTAACGCTTCATTACCATCAAATGCATAGGAAATCCGGTATTGTTCATTTTCAAGAAGATTGATCAAAATTCCAACGTTTTCAGCCACGTCATCAACAATTAATATGGACTGATTTACATTCTCCATTTGTTTTCCTTTTTATATTCGTCACTCTCCACGTATCAATATGTAAATAAAAGACATTTTATTTATTAATCCAAGAGAAAAAAACCGATTTTGCCCAGTATACACAAAATTTCTTTGAGATAAAGGTGGGGAATCGGCACCATGTCAATAATTCTCTGATATTCCTGTAGTATAAATAATGAGATAACACCCGGTTTTCATACAACTTACTGCACAGTAATCAGGTAGGACAGATAAATTCAAGATTCAGCAAGATGATCCCTTGTTTTTTACAACAATTCTGTGATTTATGATTTGGAACTCACTGACAATATTAATTCCAGTGACCCATATCTGTTGAAAACTCGACGAAATCGACCTTTCGAAAAGAATTCAATATTTGACCATCCATCTGGATTACAGGCACGATTTACTGCTTGTAAGCCGATAAAAAGGTTTCCCGGACATTTTTCAGTTCTCCTTTTTTCACATTTTATACCTAAACATCAAGTTCAGGAATATTCGGATAAATATCCGATGGTTGTAAAAATGAACGAAATATAAATCCAAAAACACTAAAAACAATCTGTAAATATTGACCCTTGTGTTTTACAGACAATCAGGAATGGCGGTTCACTTGGAGGCTACTATTTTCAGGGGGAACTAAAAGATAACTTCTAGCACAGATGGTTGGAAAGGTTCCTCATCTGTGTTGCAGAGGGGCAACACAGATAAACAGTCAAAAGCTTTGTTTTGATGAAAAAAAAAGCGTCATATTAATCGGACGTACCATAATTTTGGGTGAACTCATGAAATATCTGCATTATTTTTTGGGTTTGAGGACCGATTTTCCCATTGTTTAATATCAGATCATCAATTTGAGTCACAGGCACGATTTCTTTGTTGGAAGCCGATAAAAAGGCTTCCTGTGCATTTTTTAGTTCTTTTTTGTTTACGTCTCGTATCTCGATATCAAATTTATCAGACAAAATATCCAGCAATACTTGGCGAGTTATACCAGGTAAGATATCGGACGAGGGTGTTACCAGTTTTTCATTGATATAAAGAAATAAGTTTGTGGTTGTTCCTTCCAAAAGTCGACCGTTGGGGTCCATATAAATAGCTTCTATCGCTTCTTTGGCACGGGCCTCCCTTAGAGCCAAAACAGCCTGCAAATAGGTTGTGGTTTTGGCACCGGGTATACAGCGTTCAACCTGGCCGGTAACAATTTTCACACCATCCGTATACCACTCCGGTGGTAATTTATGAATTTGCGATACCATCACCATCAATTTGGAGTTACCCTCCGGGGTTATAGAGTCATGACTGATCCCGCCGGTAACCACTAATCTGATATTATACTCTTCGTGATCATTCCGCTCCAGCGTCTGTAAAACAATATCAGCAATCTCTTCCTTGGACCACGGTACTGCCAATCCTATCAATTCCGCTGACTTCTGAAGTCTTTTAATATGATCTTCAAGAAAAAACGGTTTTTTATTATAGGTCCTTAAAAAGTCAAAAACACCAAAGCCACGTAACACGATCATATCATTAACCGATATAACCGCTTGATCTTCTTTTACAAAATTACCATCTATATAATAAGTATTCATCTGTTCCGATTTTTTTAAAACATTTAGCAAATAGCTTATCCAGTGTCAGAATCCTTGCAACAAATCAACTAAAAGATTTTTTTAGCCGATCCAGCATTTTTCGCTTTTTTTGCGCTAATTTAATGGCTTTTTGTATGGAAACCTTTTTAAAGCGAATGTTTTTTAAAGCCGAATACTGTCCCAATAAATCCATATCCGCACTGATAACATTAAAAATCCGGGGATACCCGCCTACTGTCTGGCGTCCCCTTAACAAAATAATCGGTCCGTTGGGTGTTAGCTGAATGGTTCCGTCGTTTACGGCTTCCGAGATCATGTTTTTAATGGAAACTGTCAACGGCTCTCCATCGGCGGCCAATCTCATCCCCATATTGTTTAGATCTTGAGTGATCTGCCAAGTGGTATCAAAAAACCGTGATTGTTCATTCAAGTATTCATATTCAGGCCCTTCAATCACCCTGACATATCTGTTTGGGTCATCACAATCGTATACCGATTTAAACATCTCCCAGGCGCGACCCAGCGGATTTGAGTCTACTTTGTTACAAAATTGACAACAAAAGTAGGTTCGTAATCCATATAGTTTTACTCCAAATTGCAATTGGCTTCCTGCTTTTGCCCGGTAAACCGTTCCATGAGCGATTTCTTTTTCAGACGTTTTGTCACTATCGGTTGTTAGAATGACCTGATCAAATTCAGCCCCTGTTAAAACAAAAAAACAGTCCGATGTAAACCGCAGTTTGGGAGGAATAATAATTTCCAATGCCGATGTCGTTTCCGAATTGCCCAACAAAATATTGCCCACGGCATGTGAAAAACGATCCATGGCACCACCGGGAACGATCCCAACATCCTGTTTCCCAAATAAAGGTTGGCTAACCTCTCTTAACAATCCGTTTACAACAATTTCAAACATGATTTTGTTTCCAAAAATCTTGGTTAATCATTCAACGATGCAAGTTTTTTAGCCAATTCGAGCGATATGGCCGAGTCAGAATGAATGCAGATAGTATCGGCATCGATAGGTACCATTTTATAACTAAGTGTATCATTGTCCTGTTCGATTACCGCCTGGACCTGTTTATCGTTAATGATGGTCAATGTATGTTCCACAGCTTGATCACAGTCGTGAATGCTCGCGTAATCTTTGGTTCGGGCGACCAAACGCAAAGTTTTCTTTTCAGGATCAAAAGCATACCGCCTTTCGGCAAAAGCTTCTGCTAAAACTTCAATATTTAAATCAGCACACCTCACTGCCAGTTCCGAATCATAGGGAGTTATAATTCTGGCGATGTTGTTTTTAGATAACCAGACCGCCAAGGATTCAGCCAGTCTTTGATCCTGAACAACATCGTTATACAAAGCCCCATGGAATTTAATCATCTTTATATCAGGAATCAAAGCGTATTGTTTATCCAGCGACTTAAACAGGTCTTCCAAAGCAATATCCATGCTTATTCGGCCAAAATTTTCCCTGTCCGGGTAAGACAAATGCCCAGAAACCTCCACGTTTTTTTTTAAAGCCAGTTCCCGAAAAACATTGATACTGTTTTCATCACCTGCATGTCCTCCGCATGCGATGTTAGCAATTTGAATATAATCCATCAATCCAATATCAATTTCATTTTCCGGTCCACGTTCACCAATATCACAGTTTATTTTAATCATAGCATCTTTACATTTTTAAATTTGACACGATCCCCGGGTTTTATGGACTTCAGTAGTTCCGGATCTGTTCTTCCTAAAATATTCCATCCACCCGGTGAGACACACGGATATATGCCGGTCTGTTCTCCGCCAATACCAACCGAGCCTGCCGGCACTTTTTTTCTGGGACTATCGAGTCTCGGTGTTTCCAACCGCTTATCCAATCCGATTAAATAGGGAAAATGGGGTAAAAATCCTACCATGGCCACCGTATATAGACTATCAACATGCAGTTGCACGACCTCTTCCGCCGATAAACCGGTTAATAAAGAAATGCGTGTAAGGTCCTCCCCGTCGTAGATCACTGGAATGACGATTTGTCGCATGTTGGAATCCTGAACGTCATTACTGGTGGATTGCAGGAGAATATCCCCAATGATCTTTTCAACAGCTTGGCATAGATTCGGTATGGAGATGACAGAAGGATCAAAATGAACCGCCACTGCATTATATGACGGTACGATATCCAGGATATCCAGATTTCTACCGGCATTTTTCAATGCCCTATAAATCCCCAACACCCGGTGCGAGGTATTTTGATTAATATTATCCCCCAATGACCAGCCAAGACATCCGTCACCAATAAAGTACCTTTTTATTCCATTCTTTTTTGTACAATTTGAATAGTTTTGTGTTAATCTTTGCAGATGATTTTTAATAAGATTGATGATCATCAGATGATTCTCGACAAAAAATGAAAGAGACAATAAAATAAATTTAATAATATTAGTTGATTATACAATTTAGATGTTAAAACATATAATCAAGAACATGCTATTTATTCCTAAGCAAAACCTTGAAGAAACACACCCTCGTTGAATAACTTACTTTTTAAAACGGTTTCAATCAAACTTAAAACTCCAGAACTCCTGCTGTTTTATAGCGGATAATTGCTTATTTACTGAGTTTATAAGCAATTATCCGGCTAAATACTTGCAGGGAACCTCATTTTTAAGTACATCACATTTTTCATAAAACTTGAAATAAACATACATCGTGCCGGATTTGGTCCGGCATCCAGAGGCAAATGTCGAAAAATAGCATTAGATTTCAAGTCAATCCCGGAATAACAAAAGTATTATTCTCATCTATTTTAAGATATGTAACTATCTGTAATTAAAAAATATTAAATTGAGTTTATTATCAAGAGGTCAGCAGGTGGGACATTACAAATTCATGAACCATCCAATGGCTGCGTTGCCATAATGACTATCCTCTGATAGTTTTCTAAAGTATCCACCTAATAAAAAGAAACGATTCAAAAACAGGCAACATTCAAATCGGCAAAGATACTACCCATCAATCTTTATGATTCATTGTTTTCTTTTATTTCAAGTCATCAAATAAAAAAACATGTATTGATTAAGCATTGATCCAATCTACAATATTTGAATATTATCGTCATGGCAAGAAGGCAACAAACCTAAAAATCAATAACCAACACTAAAAAGCAGATGCAACAAGATTATCCATTAACCAGAGGTTTATCATTATGAAACTGGGTATCATTGGCCTTCCCAATTCCGGGAAAACCACAATCTTTGAAACACTCACACAAAATATCCCGGATATTCCCAGCAAATCAGAGAGTCGGATCGGCACTATTACCGTTCCTGACCAGCGAATCGGGATTTTAAGTGATATGTACCATCCCAAAAAAACAATCTATGCCCAGGTGGAATATTTTCTACCCGGAAAACTCGACACCAAAAAACAGAGTATTTGGAACCAGGTAAGGGATTGCGATGCCCTTATTCACGTTATTCGTAATTTTAGTGGATATGGATTTGAAGATCCCCACCCCGGAAACGACTTTATATATCTTGACCAGGAACTAATGCTGGCCGATCAAGTGGTAGTTGAAAAGCGATTGGAAACACTGAACACCGAAAAACAACGCGGACGGAAAATAAACGACGAGGAATACACCCTTCTGGAGGAATGCCTGAAACACCTGGAAAATGAAGAACCTATACGAAAATTTCCTGATTTGGCTAATGCTCCCGTGTTAAAAGGGTTTACCTTTTTGTCTGGAAAACCAACGCTGGTTTTGTTTAACAATGAAGACGACAATAGCAATCTTCCAGAGTTGGATGAAAACCTGTCAAAAGAAAATTGTCTGGTTATTCGTGGAAAGCTGGAGCACGAGCTGGCCCAGATGTCCGACAATGAGGCATCTGATTTTCTGGCTGAATTTGACATCACCGATTCGGCCACGGACAGAGTTATCAAAAAATCATACGCTTTGTTAGGTTTAATATCGTTTTTCACCGTTGGGGAAGACGAAGTAAGAGCCTGGACGATTAAAAAGGACACAATGGCGGTTGATGCGGCGGATGCGATCCATTCTGATATTAAAAAAGGATTCATCCGAGCTGAGGTGTTGTTTTATAACGACCTGATGGATGCCGGCAATTATGCCGAAGCCAGGAAAAAAGGAACCGTGCGCTTGGAAGGTAAGACGTATATTGTTAAAGACGGTGATATCATCAACTTTCGTTTTAATGTGTAAAGCTTATTTAGCGTGAGTTTACAAGTTATATAAAATGACTTTTTGTAACTAATTGTATTTTTGTCGTTATTGGTAACAACGTGTACCACCTGATTTTTCAGAATTAAAAGCTTCAAATTATTGATATTATTAGATTGCTATTTTCTTAAAATTACTAACTCATAAACTTATGTTAGGGTCGGCTAAAAAGGTAGTTCACATTCTGTTTACAAAATGTCCATTGTTTTTGGGACTTTTGTAAACAGATTGGGTGACGTTATTTTTAGCGATCCATTTGATTCTATCAACAACCTACAAAGCCTAATATCATTGGGTTGCAACCAATCGAACACCTATTGCCATTCATCATGAAGCCTGAGGCGACATGATGAATCTCAACGGAACCCAAACGACATTTAGTAGTAACTTGATTCCATGAAGGTTCTTCTATATCAGATTGTTTTTATAAAACTCAAGATGATGTTAAACGACATTATTTTTGTCTGGCCTTGAGAGATCCTTCGTTGTCCCTCCTCAGAACGGAAAGTAGTAGAGTTTAACTAAATGGCTATTGGGGCCGGATCCGCCCAATCATTTATCGGTTGTTTCAATCAGTGTACTCCTTATTACTCAGTCGTCAGTTGAGAATCTTCATCTAGAATTTGTTCGACCTCTTCAGTTTCAAAATCGGGCAGTTCAATTTCCCCTTCAGACTCATCTTCATTTTCAGAATCGTCCGAAAATTCTAAGACTTCCGAGGTTTCTTTAGGCCCGGTTTTTTCCTCTATGGAAACATTATTTTCCTGCGGAGTAAAATCATCGGTTTGATCAAAAACCTGGGGAATATCATCCATCACCGGTTTATCATCGTCGATCTCAATTTCAGGGGAATTGTCATATTCAAAATCAGGATCAAATTCAATGGTTGGTTCGTTTTCTTTAGGAAAATAAGATAAATAGTTGTTTGTTATTTCTTTAACAACATCATCAATGAACATGGCTGCTGTCCAGCCTCCTGTCCAGCCTCTGACCAGACTTTGATGCTTATTGTGATCCACGCCAAAATAGGCTGCGGCAAGATATGGATGACCGTTGATATTCAATACTGCCACATAGGTTTTATATTTTGGGTCCGTCCCGGTTTTACCTGCGATGATGGCAGGTGTTTTTAGATGTGAGCTGGTTCCACCCGTATCATTTCTAGCACTGTGAAGCGCCTGAAATACCTCAAGTTCTTGATTGAGCACAAATTGGCGGGATTCATCCTCAAATATATTATTCAATCCACTGGCAGCGCTGTTATAGATAAAAATCGATTGATTGTTTTTCCGGTCGGATTCAGTTTTGGGTTCTGACAAAATCTGGCTGTACATATCTATCAAATCTACCAGGGAGATTCGATGCGTGCCGAGAGGAAGTGAATAATCTCCTTTGATTAAAGTTTTATCAATATTTTGAAGGTTAGCAAGATAGTTTTTAAAAATCTCGATGTTTAAAAACTCTTGAAATTTTGGATCAAAAATAAACATCCGCTTATTAAATTCCAAATCCGGTAACCTCTGCAATTCTTCTTTGGTTTCCTTAAACCGTACATGATCTGTTACCGTGAAATTACCCAGATGTACGTCCACTACCTTGTATTGGGACAAAAAACTACTGACTGTTTCCCAGTTGATGAATGAAATTTTATCCTGTCGATGCGGATCGTATAACAATTCTCCATGATCATCATAATAAAAATGCCTTAATTCAGCTATTTCCCGAGACTCATCACTATCTACCGTTTCTTGCCCTTCCCCCCGTGCTTCATAAACACTGTGCAGTTCTTCAAATTGCTCAACGACATCGTTCAAAAATCCATGCCATTGGCTAAACATAGCATAGTCCACACCCAACATTTTTACGATTAAATCAGATTCATTTTTATGATTTAATTGAACAATTCTTTCTTTTTTCAGCTTTTCAAATATCAGAACATCTCTTTTTCCGGCCAGGGAAATTCGGCCAATGAATCGTTTTTCATTGTTGTCCTCGATGACATAAATACGTACTTCCTTTTCTTTTACCTGGTAAGCGAAATCGCCCCGTTCAAAATCATCGGCATCATATTCCCGAAATATATCTGCGATTTCTGATCTGTATTTATCCTCATCCAGTTTTGCTGTTAATTTTGATAACAAATAAATGGTCGGTTTGTTGATGGATCTTTTGATGACTGTTTTGATGGTTGGATATCTCTGAAATCCTTTTCGGGTTTCATCGCATTTGTCAAAGTTTTTAGGTGAATAATACGCCCCGGAAAAAAGCTGATATTTCAGTCCGCAACTATTGTCCAGTCGATCATCCAAAGACCAGCCGAAATCCAGCGATTTATGCACTAAAAAAGGCTTAAATGCAGACCCCGGTGAAATTGCTGCTGCCAGATAGTTTCCGCCGCCAAAAGCCAATACACGGCCATCGGTCAAACTCTTTAAGATAAATGCTCCTTTAATTAAAGGATCTTTTTGAATCAATGAAATAATCGGAATATTTTCATTATTAAATTCATCAATACCAATGCTGATGTATTTCCCTTTGTTAAATGTCTTTAATGCCTCTTTTGACAGGTGTTTAGGTAGCTTCATGGTTCTTTGACCATGCCTTAATCCCAGGTCTATGGTTACCAATCGGTTTTCACGTTTGACCACCTTGACCCTATAGGATTGATATGCTTTTGCCTTTTGGTTTCGTAAATAAGGTACATTGGATGGTGTATATTTTTTAACGGCCAAAATGGATAATTTGGTTCTGTATTTCTGTAGAAAATAGTTGGCTGACTCTTGTACCTCTTTAATCAGTGTGGTTTTGATTTCACCGCCCTGAAATGATTGTTGTTGCCGAATGGCACGAATCTTAATTTGATCCATATTGGCATCATAGTCCACATTGGCAATATCACCGGATTTAAAAGGTAACTTTTTATCCACGGCTTCCAGGTATAAAGATTTGTGAATGAGTCCCAAATCCAATAACTGAGATAAAACAAGGTTCTTTTTAAATTCAGCCCGTTGTTCAATCTTAAACCGATGTATGGGATTCCTGGCAGCATTTGGATCATAATTGGCCGGTCCTGTTAATTGACCGACGTAATAGGATAACATATTGATAATGTCAATTTTGGAATCCGGCAAATGGGATTTTTCCAGATCAATATAAACCAGTACATCTCTGATATCCATATCGAACCGGGTTCGCATAAAAGCGCTGATACCATGATACATTCCTGCCGAATAGGTTAGATTAACGTAATCCTCAACTATCTGTTCCCGTGAATCATAAAGATAGGCGATTTTTATGGCATTCAGTGTTTTTACTATTTTTCTCTCCAGAGAATCCAAAACACGTACGCCCTTAAACCAAGGGTTGTGGTCTTGATGACCATATAAATTTCCGGCAATCTGCTCCAATAATCCTGAAGCTCCCTGCTTATTCCCACCGAAAGTTTGTTTAATGGCTCTCAATTTTCCTTTCCAGGAAATCACCTCCATTGCAGCTTCCAGTTTTCCAAAAAATCCAGTGTTTTGAATGCCGTCGAAATCCTTGATTTTTCGATCCTCTTTAGCAAATAAAATCGTGGCCAGCGTACTGATATCTACAGTCTTTGAAGAAACCGCCTGAATATGGAAATCCTCTCCACCTCCGATAGAACCTAGCTGCCGTTTATATCGATCAAGAATCAACGTGGGACTGTTCATCATTTTTTCTTTGTAATGGCGAGTAAATTTATAGCCCGGGAATAACTTGTTATAAGAATGAAGCCAAGCCAAACCCAAACTGACTGAAATGATCATACTTAATATAAATGTAGGAAGAATGACAAATTTAATTATTTTTTTCATGCCGTTACCGAAAAAACAATGATATTGGGGGATTATGCCTCATTGCTCATAATGACCAATGGAACAATTGGAGAATACACAATTGGTGCAATGTCTGCTGGTTTCTATATTGATGATGTCTATAAATGTTATGATTCTGGTTTTATATAGTGTTATTCATTTGACATAAAATACACCCATCAATATTACATTTTTACTTTTTTTGAAAAGCCGACAATGTTATTAATCATCTCTTCATCATTATCCTTCAATCAATTAAAAAAAGGGAGGATATATCAAAATCGTGCAATTCGACAATTTTTGTTATTAATCTGATATTTTAGGATATTTTGTTGCTTTGGTATATCAGCAGATGATTTTTCGTCCATTTTCGTCCATTTTTCTGCCATTTGTCTGAATATTCGATCATTTCGTGTCATTTCACTTGAGAATTAATTCTTAATATAAATCACATTTGAAAAAATATCGATTTAACTATTTGATATATTTTTGATTTTAAACATTGGCACAATTTTAGCTGATATACTTAGCCAACTAAGCAGGGCTTGAATTTTTTACTGATTTTTTTATCGGAGAATCTGTTAAATTTCCATGTAATTAGTCCGTCTAACAAATAAAGATTCAAGGAGCGATCATCATGAAAAAAAATTCCATTAGGATCAAAAGGCGCCATAGAAGAGGATCTGTGTCATTTAATCCGGATCACCAATTTGTTGCCAACGCTATTGATGATTTTTTAAAAAGTGGTGGGGAAATTGAATACTTGAAACCCGATGAGAGAACATTTAAACAATCGATGACCATTAATGACGGTAGTCTGGACGCCGATGAATTTCTACTGGGTGTTTAGGAAAAGGGCAGCGGTTGGCAGTTTGATTGCTATGGCACACTGATAGATGTTTGGAGAAATTGCTAACCGCTCTTTAAACCACTGCATACTTAAAAGAAAAATTTTAAAATCACCCATTTCGTCTTTCCATTCCGTTTTATTATCCGGTTTTTTCTCCATAATCAATCATCAATTCGCTGATTGGACCGTTTTTCGTCCATTTTCCACCATTTATGCCTCATTAATTGAATCTTGAATAATACTGATAGGATTTTCCCAATAGTAAGTTGGTTTTATTAACGATAAAACTGACATAAAACTTGGTTATTAGGTATGGTTTTCGCTATTTAAAACAAGATCCATGGTTTGTCCATATCATCCTTCAACTTTTTTTTTACAGGAAAAACACTGATGAAACACATGACTGATGACAGGAAACATCGCCGCACGCGAAATGTGTCCTTTAACCCGAATCATGAATTTGTTGCTGAAGCTGTGGAAGAGTTCTTAAATAGTGGTGGAAAAATTAAAATGCTGGCTGCTGAAGAGGTGGATCTAAGAGAATCCTGGATAAAAATAGAAGACAATCATGAAGCAGATGAGTTTCTGCAAGAGCAAAAGTAGTTTATAAGTAACTAATACCCCCCTTAACCTCCAAGAGGTTTTTCCAAAACCGAAAAACCTCCGTCCAGTTTTTTTGTGTTTCATTGTTTCTCCCTGAAATAGTTAATTTGTTTTTTTTTATCTTCATTCATGACTTTTGTGATAAAAGATGATACTCTCAAAACAGCAGTTAAGTCGGTAAGGCTTAACTGCTAATTAAGTCTAATATTCTGTATTTATTAAACCAAATACCAAATATCCAAAAAAGGAGGTCCTAATGCCTATAAAAAAACTGAAAGAGTTCCTGGATAGTAATGGAGTCAAATATGAGACAATAACTCATGCAAATGCCTATACGGCCCAGGAAATTGCAGCTTCCGCTCATATACCGGGAAAAGAGATGGCAAAAACGGTGATTGTGAAGCTGGATGGACGATTAACACTGTCCGTACTTCCAGCGTCTTACAAAGTCGATTTTGATCTTCTCAAACTGAACACCGGCGTAAATAAAGCAGAATTGGCAACCGAGCAAGAGTTTGTGGATATGTTTCCAGAGTGCGAGGTGGGAGCTATGCCACCGTTTGGAAACCTTTACGGTATGGAGGTTTATGTCGCCCAAAAACTTACCGAAGACAATGAAATCGCTTTTAATGCAGGATCTCATTCAGAATTGGTTCGATTGTCCTATAAAGATTTCGAGAGATTGGCAAAACCAAAGGTCGTTAAATTCTCACTAACATAACTCTTTTAAGGACAATAATATCGACCGATTTTTTTGAACCACATTAACAAGCAAGACAATATGCTTTCTTTGAATTCAAATAAACGGGTAAGCCGATGCGTCAAAAGCCATGATGAAACCATCGGCTTATCATCTATAAATCCCCTATCCCAAACTGCTAACAGCCTTCTCTATCCGTTGTAACGCTTCTTGAAGAACAGAACGGGGACATGCAATATTCATTCTCTCATATCCTTTTCCTCCCGGGCCAAATATAAAACCGTGATCCAATCCAACTTTTGCTTTTTCATTCATGAACTCAGCCAAGGCTTGTGAGTTCATTCCCAGATCTTTGCAATCCAGCCAGATAAGATAGGTTCCTTCGGGCTCAATCATTTTAATCCTGGGTATATGTTTTCGGATGTAATCCCGCATAAATATAAGATTATTTTGCAGATAATCCAGAAACTGTTCAAGCCACTCATCCCCATAGTTAAACGCAGCTTCCAGTGCCACCATTCCAAAAATGTTGCCGGAGGACATAAATCCTTTTTTTACCTTTTCAATTTTTGCCCGTATCTTGGGATTAGGAATGATCAATATTGAAGTCGCTAATCCTGCCAGATTAAAGGTTTTACTAGGTGCCATGCACACAACACAATTTTGTTCAAACTCTTTGGATATCGTTGCAAAGGGGATATGCCGATATCCTTTGAAAAGCAATTCGCAATGGATTTCATCGGATATCATTATCGCATTGCTATCAATGACGATTTCGCCCATTCGAACTAATTCTTCCCGTGTCCAAACCCGACCAACCGGGTTATGGGGATTACACATAACCATTAATTGCACACGGGATGGGGTTTTCCACATTAGTTGCACCGGATTAAATTGGGCAGCCAGGTCTTCGAAATCGATCTGATAGGTGCCCTTGACCAGCTTCAGCTGGTTGTTTGCCACATGGCAACCATTATCCATGATGGCCGACCAAAAAGGATAATATACAGGTGCTTGATGAACAACAGAATCCCCTGGAATGGTTAATGCTTTTATTACGGTGTACAGCGCTGGAACTACGCCGGGGGCGAAAACCAGCCATTCAGGTTTCACGGTCCATTTGTACTTACGTTTCATCCGATTGACTACGGCTTCTACGGTTGATAACGGTGTCGGTATTGAATAACCATAGAACTCATGTTCCGTTCTTTTTCGCAAGGCTTCCGTAATAGGCTTGGCTATGGGAATATCCATATCAGCTACCCACATGGGAATCACATCTTTATCACCAAAAAGAATTTCTGCTCCATCCCATTTTGCACAATTAGTATCTTTCCTGGAAATTACCTTATCAAAATTATATTTTGTCATAAGTTGCCGCATAAAAAATTCTGTATTAACTCCCTGCTACAATCGGAGTATTAAAATTGTAAACCAACCTGATAATGTGTTTCCTTATTAAACACCCAACTGCGAATCACAAACTTTTTACAAGATTGATCTTCCCGATCTGCCCTAAGGCTAAAATCGAATCATCAGCTGAAAACACATAATCCGGCTGAGGAATAGTTGTCTGTTTGGGTTCTTTTTTTCCATGGTGATGAATCAGAATGATGTCCACCCCGAATTTAGCCCGAATATTTAGCCCTTTTATGGATTTGCCCACAAACAGGCTGGGAACCTCAAATTCGGCCAGGGAATAGCCCTCCATAAAATGAACTGTATTTCCAGCACTTTTGGTTGTGATCTGGCTGGCAAAGGAGGAAGCCAAATCTCGCCGTTGAATCTCTTTATGATAAGCCAGATAAATGTCTCTTCGCCAAATCATCCCCAGAAGGCGTGTTGAATCAATGGCATCTACTACAGGTATCCCTTGTAATCTGCTTTTGTTTAATTTCTCCAAAACAGACTGGCAATCGTCATTTGGTGTAGCGGTGATCACATCTCTTTCAGCAATATCACCGGCAATCAAGACTTCCGCCAGCACATCTTTTTCATATAAAACCTCCTTAATGTTGTGAAGCGAAATAATCCCGCAAAGCTGTCCCTGTTTACTCAACACTGGAAAGTAAGGATCCTGTGCCGTTAAAAGCTGATTAATCACCTGGTCAAAAGTTAAATCTTCCTGCATGGTTTCCATGGAACGAGAAAATATGTTTTTAACAAACAAGGACTTCATAACATCTGTTTCAGAACCATACTTGATATGTACATTTCGACGAACCAGGCTTAAGGTATACACCGATTCCCTGGATAATGTGGAGCACAAGGCTGTGCTGATAATACAGGTGATCATCAGTGGCAAAATAATAGTATAATTATTGGTTAGTTCAAATATCATAATGATAGCAGTAATGGGTGCATGAGTAACAGCTGAAACCAATCCACCCATGGCTACCAAGGCGTAGGCCCCAGCATTGGAAGTTATCTCAGGAAAAAAACCATGGATTACCCCTCCGAAAAACACACCGGTCATAGCTCCCAAAAACAGGCACGGTGCAAAAACACCACCGACACCGCCCGACCCTAGGGTAATTGATGTAGAAACGATTTTTACCAGAACCAATACAATGGCCAAAACACCAATTGTTTTTCCATGAAGCGCATTGTTAACAGATTCATAACCGACTCCCATGATATCAGGAAAGGCAATTGCTATCAATCCCACCATTAAACCGCCAATGGCTGGTTTTAAATAAACCGGAATGCGGATCTTTTTATCAAAGATATCTTCACTCAGGTAAATGGTTTTAATAAAAATAAAACCAATCACTGCCAGTAGTATGGCCATCAACAGGTAAAACCACATCTCAGTATAACTGGTCAGTGTATACTCCGGTAACAGGAATTCGGCAAAGTTTCCTTTAAATCCATGGGAAATAACTGTGGCCATTACTGAAGAAATAACAATGGGGGAGAATTGTGCAAATGCAAAATCCTGGAGGATAATTTCCACTGCAAAGAGGGCTCCTGCCACCGGGGCATTAAAAGCTGCGGCAATTCCAGCTGCGGCACCACAACCAACAAACGTTTTCATTCGCTGGCTGGAAACATTTAAAAACTGCCCAATGGTGGAACCGATACTGGAACCGATTTGAACAATCGGACCTTCCCTGCCCACCGAGCCCCCTGTACCAATTGTGATGGAAGTGGTGATGGCTTTAATCAATGCGACCCTGGGACGAATATAACCGCCGCGTATTAAAACGGATTGCATCACCTCCGGCACACCGGATCGTTTCGCTTCCCTGGCCAGAAAATGGATGATAGGGCCAACAATCAATCCTCCCATTGTCGGTACAAGGATTCTTAAATACCATGGGGCGGCTTTCACATTTTCCAAGAAACTGCCTTGTCCCCAAAAAGCAAAACCCGATATCTCTTTAATCAACGCACGAATCAAAATGGTTCCAAAACCGGACAGAGTTCCGATTACCAAGGCTGCAATGATAACAAACAGATGCTCCGTCAGCACCAATCGTTCCAGAACGCGCTTAATACGTTTGATGGTAATCTGAAAGTGATACTTTATTAGAAACCCCATAAAAGTTCCAGGTAATTAGGTCTCCAGTTTTCGAAGAATCTCTCGATGCAAAGTTGGAATACTCTGGTTATGATTCGCCCTGATGTCAAATGAATGACATCCCAGTTTTTTAGGCCATTCCAGTAATCTTGTCCGGGGACGGTACATGTCAATAAAATCAAAATTGGCGGTAGTAAAATCCCGTACATCATATTTCAGGTTTCGGACAATGGTCAAAGCTTTTAAAAACACCTCTGGTAGATTGACCGCAGAACCTATGTTTAATAATACACCATTTTTTAATTGTGATACACTTTCTGTTAAAATCTTAAAATCCTGAAAAGATGCAAATCCCAAAGCAGCGCCGTCACACATCGGATGCTGATGGATAATATCCCCTCCCACCGCCACGTGAACTGTAATGGGGATCTTTAGTTTCACCGCATTATAAAAAATACTCATTTCATTATATGGTAAATTCATGCCCGCCATTTTTTTCCCTACGGCAAAACCATATCCCTGGTTGTTCCTGAAAGCCTCAATAATGGCTTCGTTCAAATGATGCCCCGTTTCCTCCACCATTCCAAACTTTCCATCTTCCAAACCACGCTCAACATCTTCCGATGTCTGACCGATTAAACCGACCTCAAAATCATGAATAGAGACTGCACCGTTGGTGGCAATATGATCGATAAATCCCTTTTCCATAAGATCGATCAACAATGCAGAACACCCTGTTTTTATGACCGCTCCTCCCAGCATAATAATCACCTTACCACCCTTTTTTCTGGATCTGATAATGTCTTTCGCAATCCGGGTCAAATTTGGATCATCTATGGTAGTGACATTTTCAAGAGGAATCATGTCTTTGATGGAAAACTTATTCTGTCTTTCAGAAATTGGGTACGTTGCGATTTTGGAAAAATCAACCATTCATCTCTCCGGATTTGTGACTTAATTGCCTTCTTTTCTTACATTTAATTAAACGCTGTTATTTCATCAAAATTATCGGTGATTTACAAGCTAATTCCCATGTTAGATTAGAGAAATCGCAACAATAGTACCCTTAAAAACAGAACACTAAAATAATCAGTGGAACTTTTTTAAAATCGCCAACCTCAATATTTCATTTTTACTACTTTATATTATAGCTGGCTTTTATCTGATCTATCAAAAGGCCAAAAAACTCCAACCGGGTTTTAATTCCGGTAAACACCTTGACTCAAAAAAAGGACCGGAATATATTGGGCTATTGGCTTTGAAACTATTTTAAAAAGCGTTGTTATAAAAAAACAACTGAACCTCAAATTTTAAGGGAAAACTGATGGACAAGATAAAGGTCGGTGTAATCGGAGCAACGGGTATGGTAGGTCAACAATATATCCGGTTGCTGAACAATCATCCATGGTTCGACGTTGCATATGTCGCAGCCTCTGCAAGATCAGCCGGTAAAACCTACAAGGAAGCTACCACCGGTCGATGGCTAATGGATGAGGATATCCCGACCACCGTCAAAAACCTGGTTGTTGAAGATGCGGCAAACATCGACGCTGCCAAAAATCATTGCAGTTTCATTTTTTCTGCCATCGAAACAGATAAACAAACAGTAAAAACCCTTGAGAATCAGTATGCTAGCACGGGAATACCCGTGATTTCCAACAATTCTGCCCACAGGCATACCAAAGATGTGCCTATGCTGATCGCAGAAATCAATCATCATCATATTAATATTATACCTGAACAAAGAAAAAGATTCGGCAATGATAAGGGATTTATTGTGGTAAAGCCTAATTGTAGTGTGCAAAGCTATATGACGCCCATATATGCGCTAATCCAGGCTGGTTATCCTATTAAAGAAATGATCATAGGAACCATGCAAGCAGTATCCGGTGCCGGCTATCCAGGTGTATCATCAATGAACATCGTTGATAACGTCGTTCCATACATAGGTGGAGAGGAAGAGAAATCAGAAATCGAGCCATTAAAGATTTTGGGCACCATTCGTAAAGATGAAATTGTCAACTACGAATCAATTAAAATATCAGCACATTGCAATAGAGTACCAGTGATAGATGGCCATGTCGCTTGTGTCAGTATGAAATTTGAAAAAGACAAACCGGGAATTGATGAAATCAAAGATATCTGGCGTAATTTTAAATCCGTTCCACAGGAACTGGATTTACCCATTGCACCAGTTCAACCAATCATTGTTAAGGAAGAGGCAGATAGGCCGCAACCTCGCAAAGATCGGGACCTGGATAAAGCCATGGCTGTATCAGTAGGTAGACTAAGAAGCTGCAATGTCTTTGATTATCGGTTTGTCGGTCTTTCACATAATACTGTCAGGGGAGCCGCAGGAGGTGGTGTTTTGAGTGCAGAACTTTTAAAGGCAAAAGGATATATTAGTTCGTAATACCCCATAAGGACAAGTCATCTGCTTAATAATCCCAGTACGTTACAGAATAAAAGCCAATAAGACGACAAAAAAAAGAGGTATTCATCAAAGATGAATACCTCTTTTCCCTAATTTTTACTCTCCTTTTTAACTTTATCCCGCCAAACCGACTTAATTTGGTGTTACTTTGCTCTGCACTTTAACAGCCTGAAGACCCTTTTCACTCTCCTCAATTTCGAAGATCACTTCTGCTTCATTTTCGAGCGTACGAAAGCCTTCACCTTCTATCGCCGTATAGTGAACAAATACATCACCATGCCCAGCCGATTCAATAAAACCGTAGCCTTTCTTAGCGTTAAACCATTTAACTCGACCCTCGGCCATATTGTATCACTCCTTATATTTATTAATTTTTGTAGGAATGTTGCTTTGAAATCCTGTTTCAAATCTTTTCACGCTAAAAGCGAAAGGTCGACTGAAAATGGTTTCAAAATACCAAACCCACCTCCCCAAGAAAAACATCCGGAAACGGATTGGTTTCCGAAGGAAAGTTATAATTACAAATTTATTAAAAAAATTGCAAGTGCTAATTTTCCATTTTTTGTTTTTTTTGAAGGGAATTAACAACTCAAACAGAAATAATAGGCGTTCACAATAGGAATAACAAGGATTTACCTTTAGCATTACCTATTGCGATAGAGTGGAAAAGCAAATACTATACCCCAGGTTTGCAAGTTACCACTTTCATTGCTTCCCGATACCAAAGTTGATCTATTTCAAATCATTGAAGAGATGATCGAATTTATACAAAATTGATATGATGCCGATAATAACACGTTGTTCGTTTCGATTTTTCATCTATTGACCACTGTATATATATGGCCCTTATTGCCTTTTATCTATATATCCAACTGTCTATCTATGTATTTTCCACTTTTGAATTAGTTTCCACTGCGAATGCTTGAGCTTAAACACATTATTTCCATTTTTTATGGTTCTGAATACAGCAGTCTTCAAATCGCATGATTCACATTGTGAGAATCGACACTTGTAGCTTAGAGATAAATAATTCCAGTGATTTAAAAGGAATATTTAGTCTTTGAATTAGCAGAACCTGTAATCAAGAACTCCTGTTAACAAACTAAAATTAATATTAAATAATTACAGATAATTATATATTCCAGAATATACATGAATTATGCTTATGAAAAATATAACACATTCACTCCGAATAAAATGAAGTTCTGCTCAAGCATTTTACCGAGCACCGGCTTATTAGCTTAGGATGACAGTTTTAGGTTGGATTTTGGGAGTTATTGTTCAGACACGAACCGATTTTAGAATAATGCCGGAATATTGGCGTTGGTTCCATGTAATTTTGCCTGGAGTAGTGTTTTCAGTACTTTCATGGTTCTACCTCTTGCCAGTTTAGATGGATGGACCTTGGTCCACCGGGTAAGGCCCTCTATAGTTGCAGCCAGATTATTACATCCAGGTGAACAGGTTATATTGCGGTTTCCAAGTCTCGAACGTAGCTGGATAAACCAGTCTCCAATGGCACAATCACCTGCGATGTGTATCGGTCCTTTTAATCGTGCAATATCTTCTGCTTTAATATCTTTGCCCATTAGAATAGAAAATCCACCTTGGCCGCCATAATCCTGGCTCAATATTTCCAACACTGCCTCTGTATTCCTTTTACAACCCTCTTTACAACAGCGAGTTTCTCCCCGCAAAAATAAAATATCAACCGGGAATTTTCCCAGGATATCGCAACTACATGATTGTTTTCGTTGATCAAATAAAGACTGGTTGACGATCCTGATTTTGGCAAAATTTGATTCCCCCAACTTATATTCGTCGGCACAACTCAGATGTTCCACCTCTTTCAATTTAAAACCGAGAAAACGGGCGGAAGCAACGTCTACTGCCATGGTATCGTTACCCCCAATTAACAGATTCAAAGGGATAATAGTTTTGCTTTTTTGAGCTTCGGGGGGATAATGACCAAAATTAGTCGCTTCCAAACCGTCAATTAAAGTAAAATCCGGTTGAATATTTGCAAAAATATCAGCCACTTTTTGGTGCAAATTAAAGTTATGGTCATAGATACGACTGTTATGATGGATAAAACCAAACTGATTTTTTATTCCAAGAGTAACCGTTGTCATGGAATGAGTTTTCAGCTTGGGCATGGATATGTACAAATTTTCCTTTCGATGAATAATGAGATGATTATGAACAAAATCAGAGATATCAACAAAATTTTTCAAACCCGGCAGAAAAAGAGGCATTTTACCAGTTTCATCCAGGAATATCGGAATAGCACCGGTTTTTTGACAAACTCTGCGCATTCCCGTTAATTCAAAAACCAGGCGGGTAATGGTTCCCTGGGTACTGTTTTCAATAATATAAACTTTGCCGGCTCCCTGCTCATGGAAATATTTAATCAAGGCCTCTACTACTTTAGGTGAAGTATAAACATATGGTTTGGCATCGATACCGTTTACCTTGATAAAAACCTTATTGGACGACTTCAACAATGCCCGTCCCCCGCCAAAAATACTGAAAATTCCGGCAACGGCTTTGTCCAGCCCCTTTTCTGTGTCATGAAAAACGACCCTGCTCATGACTATCTCCTTGATTTATTAAACGTCTAAAATACTTTTAATATCCCATTTTTCTATGTAACCTATCTCACATTTTAGGCTTTTTAATCCTACCCCGATCCCCAATGACCGCAAATTTTAGGTATGTCAGTGAGTATGTTTCCTGTCCCATCCTGAGGCGAAGCACTGAGAAGGAACAACAAAGGATCTGATGAAGGATTTATCAGAGCCAAAAACAAAAGATGTTGCTGATTACCAGGAAACATGTTCGCTTCAAGTTCGGTGAAACCAATAACCAAAGATTTCTTTGAAAGCACAGAGATTCTTCAGATCACCAGAATTCCCATCAGGATGGCACTGGTTTTTTGAAAAAATCCAACCGCTAAAATGTGTGTAACCTGTGTATATGGTATATTATACATATCTGTTAACATAATGCTCAACTAAAACAATTTAAATAATCCCCAATTACATTAATAAAAATGATTCTCAGGCTTTTTGCGGATAACCGGTGATATTTTGAATTTCCTGGTATAAAGGTTGAAGTTTTTTATACATTTTTAAATAAATCTTTTTATAAAGACTTTCATAGATCCTCCGGTTTTCCACATTGGGTTCAAAAATCTTTTGACTGCGGGTCATCTCCTTAATCGCCACATGAAAATCCGAGTGCAATTTTAAACCAACAGCCGCATCAATGGCCGCCCCTAATCCGGATGTTTCGTATACATGGGGGCGAGAAGCACTCAAACCGAATATATCGGCAGTCAATTGCATCGCCGCATCGCTTTGCGAACCGCCGCCAGATACAATTAAACGATTTATAGGCACACCACTTCTTTTTTCGATTCGTTCTTTTCCTTCACGTAATCCGTAAGCCAGACCTTCCAATATCGATCGATAGATGTGCGCTCTCGTGTGAACATCGCCAAATCCGATAATGGCACCTTTGGCTTCTGGCATCCGTAATCCGGGAGACCAATAAGGCTGCAACGTCAGCCCCATGGAGCCGGGAGGTACATCATTCACCAGATCATCAAACAGTTTCTCCGGTTCGATTCCCTTTTGTTTGGCAATCTGTTTTTCTCTTAGCGCAAATTGGTTTTTAAACCAACTCACCATCCAATACCCTCGGTATATCATGAATTCGGTACAATAGGCTTGAGGAATGGGTGCAGGATAAGGTGGTATAATAGGAATCGGTTCCAGGTATTTTTTGCTGATAGTATTAATAGTAGCAGTAGTTCCATAACTTAAACACCCCACTTGCTGATCAAGACACCCGGCTCCCAACACTTCACAGGCTTTGTCAGTAGCTGCTGCCATAACCGGTATACCTGTGGGGATACCGGTCCGGCTTGACGCTTCCTTGGTTATTTTCCCCAATATACTGCCTGGAGGCACTATTTCTGGTAACATTTCCCTGGTAATAGGTGACACATCCCATTTCCAGTGATTTGATTTACACCATTCTAAACGTTTGTAATCAAAAGGAATATACCCAACCTGTGATCCAACTGAATCCTTTAATTCACCTGTTAGTTTATACGTATAATACCCGGATAGCATTATAAATTTATGGGTTTTCTCCCAAATCTCCGGTTGATATTTTGATATCCAGTTGGCTTCTGCTTCAACCTGTATATGGCGTACAGTCCCGTCCACTCTTGCTAGTTTAAACAGGGCTCCCATCAATCCACCCACCGGTTTTACATCTTCTGTACGACGTTGATCCAACCAATGAATAACTGGCCGAAGTGGTTTTCCCTCTTTATCAAGATTGACCACACAGTTTCGTTGTGTGGTCACGGCAACACCAGCAATAGATTCTTTTGATATATCCGTCTGTTCCCACAATAATCGACAGGCATTGCACAGATTTTCCCAGAAGTATTCCGCATGCTGCTCCGCCCAACCCGGTTTATTAGAAAAATAAGGTTCCAGTGCAATTTTAACTGTGGCATTGAGATTTCCCTGAAGATCGAATAATAAAGCGCGAACACTCTGCGTACCATTGTCAATTGCCAGTATATGCGTTTTGTTAACCATTAATCCCATCCTTTTTATATTTGGTTTGGAATTATAAAATTGATTGATTAGATATCTAAACCAAAACTCACAACATCAGGAAGTCAACTGTTTTTTGTTATCTATACCAATTGAAGCCCCCTGCAAACAGTCGAAGATACCCTTAAACTCGTTAAAACTCCCTGGAAACTTCATTAATTGCATGAGTTTTTTAACCTTTCAAAAACATACGATGGTTTTTGTTGCAATAAAACCTTAATAAACTTCAAAGAAAAAGCAAACTAAATATTCCATTCATCGACCTAACAGTTTTTTAAATGTCTACCATCGTATTTGTCCAAGAATCATGGTAATACAATTGGTACATAAAAAAACAGATTGTCATATCACAATATATCGGTCATAATGTGAATGACTGTCACAAAAATATTGATAAAACCAAAATTCTGCTCTTGAACAGATTAAATACCAAATAAAAATATGGGTGTAAAAGAACGTAAAGAAAGAGAGTTTAAACGAAGAGAGGAAGAGATCCTGGAAACCGCACATCAATTGTTATGCAATATGGAACCTCAAAAAATGACCATGGAACTGATTGCAGAAAAAGCTGAAATTGGCCGAGGAACATTATATAAACATTTCAAGAGCAAGGATGAGATATATGCACATTTAATGTTGCGTCGCCGAAAAAAGTTTATACAGCGTTTAAAGGACATCAACCAGGAAGAAGAGGAAAAAATTCTGAAACTGGTTCGATCCTACATGGAATACTGTTTAATTGATCCACAGGATTTCGCTGTTCATAAACGCTGCGAACAGCACTGTTTAAGGTCAAATCTTGGTCAACATATAATCAATGCACTGGATGCCCAACAAAATGAAAAAATCAAACTCATTGACCAAATTCTTCAAACAGCTATTGGAAAAAACACAGTAAATACCGACGATTTAAGCTATTACATCTGTGCCGGATGGGGAATGCAAC
The DNA here is from genome assembly GCA_041556995.1 of bacterium. Classification (GTDB taxonomy): domain Bacteria; phylum SAR324; class SAR324; order XYD2-FULL-50-16; family XYD2-FULL-50-16; genus JAHJTV01. The sequence goes on from JBFFHJ010000006.1 coordinate 80,234, forward strand.
GTGGCGCCATTGATGCCTTACTGGAAAATCGCTTCGGAGATGTCATACAAAACCGTGACAAATATTTTAAAACCGTTGAGCAGATGCTATTGGGCGGATTACCGGCCATCTACCGATAAATATTGATTCTTCGTAAAATGGAAGTAACATACAATATCTTTTAGTTAAGCTTTGCCATCTGTCATCCTGAGTTACAGCAGCCAGCAAATGATAGGGCAGACGCTTCATCACTATCAAAAGGTAAGCCAAGGAAGATAAAATCAATAACGTATCGAAATTAACATCTATATTTCAAAGAAATTAAAATCGGTGTCATCTATAAAATCTTTGGTTCCTATAACTATTATTTACCACGCCCCAACATTCAAACTCCAAATCTTCATCATTAAAACAGGAAAAAACCAATGACACAGCAAAAGACAGAATTCATTCCAAACTGGTCTGAAGAAGCACCGCGTGATGGGAGTTATCGCTCTATTTTTAAATGGGGTGATCCCAATAGTTTTAAACACCCAAATCAAAAACTCTATACCTTGATGAAAACGGTTTTTGAATTAACTGATGTTGATTTTAAAAATAAGAAATTTGAAGGACACGAAAAAGTCGTTTCCAACCAGAAAATTGAGCTAAAAAAAGACCAGGTAAACGCCATTCAGATCATTGTTGGTGTTGAAAATGTAAACAGCGATGATTATTCCCGTGTTCGTTATGCCAATGGGCGCACCATGGAAGAAGCCATCCGTCTGCGGCAGCACAATAACGGCCCCGTTGCAGATCTGGTTGTCCATCCACGTCATAAGGAGGATGTGAAACAAATTGTCGCATTTTGCCACCAGGAAAAAATACCTATTTACGTGTATGGCGGCGGATCATCTGTCAATCTGGGATTTCAACCCACCAAAGGTGGTATCACTTTGGTGATGAATACCCATATGAATAAAATACTTGAATTCAACGAAATCAATCAAACTGTTCGAGTTCAACCCGGTATGATGGGTCCTGCCTATGAAAAAGCTTTAAATAATGCCCCTGAATACTTTAATGCCAGCAAACAATACACCGGTGGGCATTTTCCCCAGTCTTTTGAATTTTCATCGGTGGGTGGTTGGGTGGTAACCTTAGGCTCGGGACAACAATCCACTTATTATGGTGATGCATATCATCTCGTTATTAGCCAGGAATACGTCACACCTATCGGAAATTTTATCACCCTTGACTATCCGGCCACCGCTACCGGCCCAAAAATCAATGACATAATGAAAGGCAGTGAAGGAGCATTAGGAATTCTGGTGGAATTGACCATGAAGGTTTATCAATTCCAACCAAAAAATCAATTCAACTTTGCTTTTATCTTTCCGACATGGAATGCAGCGGTTAACGCCAGCCGAGAAATCAGCCAGGGAGAATTCGGTCTGCCATCTGTTTTTCGTATCTCGGATGCTGAAGAAACCGATGTGGGATTGAAGCTTTACGGTTTGGAAGGCACTATCATTGATAAGTTAATCCAACTGCGAGGATTTAAACCCATGCAACGATGTTTGTGCATCGGGCATACAGAAGGGGAAAAGGGTTTTGCCAAGCATGTTAAGAAAAAGATTAAAAAAATCAGTCGGAAGTACGGGGCAATGTATATTACCGGCTATCCGGTCAACAGCTGGAAACACAGTAGATTTACCGATCCCTATTTGAGGGAGGATTTGCAGGATTTCGGCATCGTCACCGATACATTGGAATCGTCGGTTACCTGGGATAATTTGCACAACCTGCATCAAGGTGTGCGTAAATTTATTAAAGACCGTCCTAAAACCATTTGCATGACACACGCTTCCCATTTTTATCCCCAGGGGACCAACCTTTATTTTATTTTTATTTCCAGATTCAATAACATCAACGAATATAAAACCTTTCAAAAAGGTATCATTGATAAAATCCAGGAATATGGTGGATCGTTGAGTCATCATCACGGGGTGGGAAAAATGATCGGCCCCTGGATGGAACAACACATTGGTAAAGTACAGATGAACATTATAAGGGCCATTAAACGCCATCTCGATCCCAACAACATTCTCAATCCGGGCGGTCAACTTGGCCTTGACACTCCATTTGAATAACAAAAGGAGATCCTGTGACAATCAAAGAAACCAGACAACAGATCCTACAACGCATCGACCGGGAGAATTGGGATATCATTGTTATCGGCGGTGGTATCACTGGCGCCGGTATATTAAGAGAAGCAACTCGACGCAACCTCAAAGCATTGATGCTGGAGCAACGTGATTTTGCCTGGGGAACCTCCAGCCGATCCACCAAAATGGTTCATGGTGGATTGCGTTACTTAAAAGAGGGTAATTTCGCATTAACACGGGAATCTGTTCTTGAAAGAGAAAACCTAATCGCCGAATTTCCTGGATTGGTGGATAACAAAGGTTTTATTCTGCCCTTTTACCGTGGAAAAATACTGCAACGATTAATCATATATATCGGTCTGGTAATCTACGATCTACTATCGAAAAAATGGCGAAAACATGTCTGTTCTGCCAACGAAATGAATACCATGGCACCAGTGATTGGAAAAAAAGATCTGAGAGGTGGATTTTATATTAACGATGCCATTACCGATGATGCCAGACTGGTATTTAGAGTGCTCAGCGAAGCATTGCGAACCGGAGCCACAGCCCTGAATTATTGTCGGGTTGAGTCTCTTCTGAAAAAAAACGGACAGGTTAAAGGGGTTGTATGTAAAGATATGGAAAGCAATACTTCCCTGGAATTAAAAGCGAAACTGGTGATTAATGCCACCGGGGCTTGGGCAGATCTCTTGAGAAAAGAGATAAAAAAAACCAACAAGAAAAAAATACGTCCCCTTCGAGGCAGTCATCTGATTCTTTCCAGGAAAAAACTGCCACTGGTGAAAAACATCTCCATGATTCACCCGCAGGATAAAAGACCAGTCATTGTCCTGGTATGGGAAGGACGCGTGCTGATAGGAACAACGGATATTGACCATAGTGGCGACCTTAACCGGGAAGCATTCATCAGTTCGGATGAGGCAAAATATCTTTTGGAAGCACTCCAGTACTCCTTTCCCGATTTGAATTTAACCCGGAAAGATATCATCGCCACCCAAGCCGGTGTCAGACCTGTTATCGACACAGGGAAAGAAAACCCATCTCAGGAGTCCAGAGATCATGTTATCTGGCAAGAAGACGGACTACTGACGGTTACCGGAGGGAAAATGACTACCTTTCGTATTATCGCTCTGGATGCCTTAAAATCTGCTCAAAAAATTACCGGTCCTTTAAAAGATCTTAATAAAAAACAGTCTATAATTACTGAAAAAATTGCTTCCCTCCCGACACCACCCGGCATGAGCGAAAAAACATTGACCCGGTTAAAAGGGCGATACGGAAACCTGGCTGACGACTTGATAAAAAATGCCAGGAACAATGAGTTGGATCGCATTCAGGATATCGATACAATCTGGGCGGAATTGCGATGGGCTGCTGAAAATGAAATGGTAGTCCATTTGGAAGATCTGATGTTGAGGCGATCCCGACTGGGTTTGTTGTTTCGAAACGGCGCCAAAGAGTTGCTACCCCATGTTCGATCCATTTGTCAAACAGCCCTGAATTGGGATGACGAAAAATGGAAAAAAGAAGAAGCGGATTACCTTCGTCTCTGGCAAAAACACTATGCCATTCCAGAATTCTAACATAACAGATTTCGTTAAAAATCCGATGTGATATTACCTTACAAAATAAATACTCAAAAAAAACCGCCGCCTGTCATCATGAAATGAGTACGTTGATTGTAACGGAGAAAAAACGGCAACGCAGCCCTACGTGTGACCTATTTGTCATTCTGTGGGGATCCCCAGGCGGCTTGAATAATCTCCCGGCTTTCAAAGATGTTTTTTGTTACTGTTTTTACAGGACTTGAAGCAAGCATGTATCCAGGTAATCAGCAATTAGCCTATTCCCAAGCCAATCAACATAATCGTAAACCCAACATCTATTTTTGTTTTCATACTTTCCTCTTAAAATGTTATATCAGGAGATCTGCCGATGATTTGCCCATCGCCATCCCAAAAAATAAATCATACTGAAAGTCAGGCCTATTAAAGAAACAAACAGTGAATCCGGAAAGTGGAAATCCCAAAAGATACTTTCGTTGATGGTTCGTATCAAATAAAAAACAGAAATAAAAAGAAGGAGTAACTTACCAATTTTGGAATTAAGCAATTCATCCGTGTGGAACAGAGAAACATATCCAAAAAAAGCAATTGCCAATCCACAATGGATATTCAAAACCTGCATAATCCCTTGCTGCATATCCGATATCCCCTCCAGACTTTCCGGCCAGTCATACATTTTCCAAAACATAGCATGAAAAACAGCGGTTAAAATATTCAAACCACCTCCCACTCTCATCAAAGCTTTCATCATTTCCCTCCATAGAAAAACTGATTTTTACGTAATTAATATCCATAAAATGATAATATTGCCAGTTTATAATATAGTATTTCTACTATTAATTCAAATTGCTCTTCTTTTCCTATATATGTGATTAATTTCAATACATTCAAAAAAACGATCAGAACAGATATCGGTTTCATCGTCTTTATAACCGCAATTTATCAACTTTTAGATTATCCCCAATATTTCCACATTATTATTCTCTATTCATGATACGACTCAATATAATTTCTCAAAGCCTGATGACTTCTAAATCTCCTCGCTTGCCGAATTTTCTATTCTTGTAAGAGATTATCCGGATCAGGTTCAAAAATCGAACTTGACAGTCTAGCATAAAAAAAATAAAAATCCACTATATGGCTCCATCAATTGATGGAATCATATAGTGGAACAATGATTATTAAATTACTAGCCTTAAAGGAAAGTCGTATGCCTACTCCACTAGAAAAAGCCTTAAAAGATCCTGATTCAATGAAAGCCAGAATCTTGAGTTCAGCCCGTGTTCTTTTCGCAGAATATGGGTATCATGGCGTAACTACTCGAATGATCGCCAAGGAAGTGGGCATTGATATTTCCACTCTTCATTATCACTGGGGAGATAAAGAAAATTTATACGAAGCGGTCATCACTGTTCTTAATGATGAATTAGAACAAAAACTAAAAGATATTGAAAAGGTTGTGCGGGGTAAAACGCTTTCTTACCGTTTGGAAGTGACCATTGATACTATGTGTGACTATTTATTTGAGAATCCATCAGTGGCCAAACTGGTTATGTCCAGCCACTTCCTTAAAACCCGTTCCAGTAGTATTTTAGATCAACGATTGGCCAAACAGGTTTCCAATATTGCCATTGCCATGAGGTTGGATTCCGACAAACAAGATGTATCACCCAAATCTAATGCCAAAGTCCTAGCCATCTCAAACCTTATTTACGGTTTCACCTCAGGAGGGGATCATTTACAAAAAATATTAAAAATCAGTGGCAAAGAGTACGTGGATGTGGTCAAGGATACCCTGAAATTTATTCTCATCCCGGCTTTTGCCAAGGAACAATAGCATTTATAGCCATATACAGTATTTTCTAGGGCTTTGTATTATCCACAATTTGTGGTATTTTACAAATAAACGTCCAACAATGAATAAAAATGATAAATATTTAATCTTTTACTTTATTTCAGTTTCTCCTTTTGATCCACCAATCCATCTCATAGACAGTCCCGTATCGGCTGTGCTAGATTTTATTAAGATTTTTAGCCTTCAGACGGTGCCTCAGTTCGAAAATTAGCCATTTTTAGCAATATTTCAACAAAGTGTTTTTCCAAGTCAGTTCTGGAATCCAGTTTGAGATATTCAAAAATATCAATGAGCCTTGAATTAAATCCGGGGTAACAAATGTGAAGCAACGTTAGTAATAAATTAAGAAAAATCTTCGTTTTTTCCAATGCAACACACATTGTTGATCCGGGATGATAAAATCTGCTTATCTGAAAAACACCATGCCTGTATCTGTTTGTTTATAAATAATATTTGACTTTATCCTTTTCCTATTATTTCAGTAAAAATGAGTCACTATGGACTATTTTGAAAATAAAATACTCGATAGTTTTATTCTGTTTGTGAGTAAAAAAAACTCCGTTCGAAGTCAAATTGCCGAAGCATTTGCCAAACGGATGGCAGAACATGGCGTAAAAACGTTTAGTGCCGGTATTGAATCAAATGAAGCGATTCCATCGGTGGTAAAGGAACTGATGGGAGAACAGGGACTGGATTTTTCAGATCAGTATCCTAAACAATTATCCGCATTAGGTAACAAACGGTTTGATATAGTGATCACCATCGGGCAAACTGCCCGTAAAAAATGTGGTGTGTTAGCGGGTGCCCCAACGTTCGTTCACTGGTCGTTGAAAGATTGTACTCAAACAGCGGGATCGCCTGCGGAGATCAGAAATCGGGCAGAACAACTCATTAAGGAGATTGATCACCTGGTATCGGCGTTGTTTTCAGGTGGATTTCTAGAAGCCATCGTCGTTAATAAAAAAAATGTTGACCGGATATTTAACAGTTTGTCGGAAGGCATCATCGCCCATGATTCCAATAAAAAAGTCTTTCTCTTTAGTCAAAAAGCAGTGGAATTATCCGGTATATCGGAAAAAGAGGCTATATCCAGGGAGTGTAATGATATCTTTGATCTTCCCCTGTGTGGTCATGAATGCTCATTTTGTGAAGATGGAAATATAGATAACTTTGATATTAAAACCTATAATACGGTTTTTCACACTTCAACCGGTATTCGAAAAGAATGTAAAGTGACCACCGTACCGATTAAAGACGAATACGGTAAAACCCAGGGAGTTATGGCATCTTTGAGTGACATAACCGATCAGAGATCATTGGAACGATTATTGGGTAAAGAGGCAAGTTTTGAAGGAATCATCGGCAATCATGCCAAAATGCTTATGATATTTCAGCAAATTAGAGACGTATCATCCTACGATTACCCGGTTTGTATTTATGGTGAAACCGGCACCGGTAAAGAACTGGTGGCCAAAGCGATTCACAATGAAAGTGGACGAAAAAACGGTCCATTTATCCCGATTAACTGTGGTGCACTGCCGGAGGGGCTCATTGAGAGTGAACTGTTCGGACATGTCAAAGGCGCTTTTACAGGTGCCATTCGAGACAAAATCGGACGATTTGAGATGGCTCAGAATGGAACGATATTTCTGGACGAAATCGCGGATCTCCCCAAACCGGCGCAGGTAAAACTCCTTCGTGTTTTGCAGGAAGGTGTTTTTGAAAAAGTCGGCAGTGAAGAGAGTATAAAAGTCAATGCCCGTATTATTGCCGCTACCAATTTTGATCTGAAAGAGCAGATCAAGCAGGATCGCTTTCGCGAAGATCTCTATTATCGCCTCAATGTCATTCCTATTGATATTCCGCCTTTACGAGAGCGAAAGAACGATATCCCCTTATTATGTAAACACTTTTTAAATCGTATCAATGAATCAAATTCACAGAAACTTTCCATGTCCAGTGAAGTCATTTCGATTATTATGGATTATGACTGGCCGGGAAATGTGCGGGAGTTGGAAAATGTCATTCGATTCTCTGTGGTCAAATGCCAGGGAACAGTTATTTCTCACACAGACCTGCCAAAAGAGATCAAATCCATCGTCCAACCTGTCTTCGTTGCCAAGCCAGAATCCATTAAGCCTAAATCCGAATCTGGTAAACTGGATAAACAGATGGTGATAAGTACATTGCTTCAATCGCGCGGGAATAAAGTAAAAGCGGCAAAACTATTGGGCGTCGGACGCGCTACTTTGTATCGTTTTTTTGAAAAACATCCGGATATTTTTGAGCCTTCCAATTAACTTCGCTTTCTACTGAGACATATTGGTCTACTGGACAATATGTCTCAGTCTTCATACAGTGCATTTTGTCTCATATAATATAAAAAAGACTAATTCTTCTGAATGTAATTCTATTTCCCCCTGTAACCCGCTTAAACAATCTACCTTAAAGTGTTAATATTACAGAGTATATAAACCAATCAGATATAAAATGGTACAGCTCTTGAAGAAAGTAAAAACCAAGCAATGTTTTTGCAGGGGAGCTTTACTGGTTAAAGCCATTCTATACATTATGCCTCAAGTGTAAAAAAGGAGGAAAAAATAAATGACCAAAAGACCATAATAAGCATACCCGTCAAGAAGGAAACAAATCACTTGCCGATTTTTGCCGGCAGGTTAACCTTGAAATCGAATCGTATTACAATTCGATTCTGAACACTTGGAGAATAAAATGGAAACAGGTAATGTACCATCTGCACAGAAGTACCAAAATTGGGATGATGTTTTCAAAAATTCGCAACAGATGACATTCAGACCACTAAACACGGGAAGTATTTACTCATCATTAAAACCCTATACGCAAAAAGAAAGCCTTCCAAAAGGTTATGATCATGCAATAATGAAAAACTACGCAGTCATGGTGTTTTATTTCAGGCATCCGGAAAAAGGTGACATATTGGTAGACAGCGGATTTGATCGATCTTTTTATGAAAACCCTCCGTTTGGAAATTTATCAGCGCCCTATAGAGAATACTTGGAGTCAAACAATGTCAAGTATACACAAAAAAAGGATGAGGATTTAATGTTTCATCTCAAAAAACATAACATCAACCCATCATATACATTCCTCACTCATTTGCATCCGGATCATACTGCCGGATTACCGGTTTTGCCAGACAAATGCAAAATCTGTTACGGAAAACTGGAAGATTCCCCTGAATATCGTCAATTGTTGGAGAACCACTTCAAAGGAAAAAAGAACATTCATTTTTTGGACGCAAATTCAGGTACAGCAATAGCACCGTTTAACAAAGCGTTGGATGTTTTCGGCGACGGTAGTTTCTGGGCATTATCCACTCCGGGTCATACAATAGATCATTTTGCCTATCTCATTAATACTGCTCCAGCACCACTGCTCATCGTCGGTGATGCGGAACTGACAAAATGGGGTATGGAAAATGGTGTCTTCATGAATACCGATCATGGAGAGCAAGGCAAAACAGCCGTTCAAAATTCAGCCAAAATAATTAGACAGTTTCACATAATGTATCCTCACGTGCAAATATGGTTTTCTCATGATGAGCAACCGATAACACAATAAAATCTCCAATTTCCAACACTCACATTCGTGGGGTTGAAGAACGCTGGAAAAACAAGAGTTAGTATAGCTCACTTGGTTTTTCCAGTAATTTATATCTCTTTATTATGGGTTCGATTTTTTTCCGACAAATCCGAGCTTAATTTTGTTGCTCTTTAACTATCTAAAAACAATGTGTTCTGTATTACGCGATGAAATGATAAAAAATTGCTTTTTGAGTCAAGTCATTTATCGTTCAATTTTCAAGGAGTTGGTAAGAAATTGGGATTTTTGTATAGTGAGAGAGCCAAAATCTGTATAAATTGGACAAAATATGGGTCAACCAAGGAAATATTTCGCGTTGACATGGACAACCGGACAGATTTCAATATTTTTCAAAACAGTGTTTTTTCGGAGAGTCCGACCTCGGCTGATTCCAGCTATCATCGATTGACATATGCACAATCTCATCTGGAATATCTGGTTGAAGAGGTGGGTCTCCTGAGGATTTTTCTTCCAATAGGTTCAAGTATTTCAGGATTTTTATTGATATTCATCTCGGTTATAAACGAAGTCACTTTCATTTCAGGAAAGCATTCGATACAGATAAGTGGATCGTCTTTCCAGATTTTTAATATGCTCTCTCCACGTTAATGATTGAACTTTATTAGGTTGATATTTTGACGTATTCTTCCAGCTGTCACAGGTTGTTTTACTCTCAAAGGTGTATGAACCATTAATGACTTTGCCTTTTCTTTTTTGACGGCAAAAACAAAAAACCGGGTGTTAAAATGATAACAGACAAAAACGGATGATAACATTTGTTTGAAAACCATTTATCAGGAGGTCAAATGAAACTTTCAGGAGTCCATTTTTTATTAACATACAAGTGTGGATTTACTTGTGATCATTGTTTTTTATACTGTAGTCCTTCTGCCAAAGGGGTTTTTACCTTAAAGCAAATTAATATGGTTCTGGATGAAGCGGTTAAGTTAAAAACCGTCAACGATGTTTATTTTGAAGGGGGTGAACCATTTTTATATTACCCATTGCTGATTGAAGGAGTTAAGGTGGCCCAAAATCGGGGATTTACAACGGGAATCGTGACAAACGCTTATTGGGCCACCACCTTTGAAGATGCCTTGATTTGGCTAAAGCCTTTACAGGAAGCAGGCATTTCTTATATTGGATTAAGCGATGACAGTTTCCATTATGGTGACGCCGTCGATACTCCTCCTAAAAATGCTAATAAGGCAGCGCAACATCTTGGTATAAATGCCGGATTCGCTTGTATTGAACCACCGGTGGTTAAGACCCAGGCAGAGACTTCGGATAATAAAGGAGAACCGGTGGTTAGCGGTGGTGCCATGTTAAAAGGTAGGGCAGCGGATCAATTGGTTGATGGATTACCTACGCAAAACATTGTGAATTTTAGCAAATGTACCCATGAGGAACTTAAAAATCCCGGCAGGGTACATGTGGATCCTTTTGGCAATGTCATGGTATGCCAGGGATTGAGCATAGGAAATCTTTATGAAACACCGCTGTCGGTACTAATACAAAATTACAAAGCTGAAAAGCACCCTGTTTGCGGACCGTTACTCAAAGGCGGTCCCAAGTGCCTGGCAGAAACCTACCACTTGGACCACGCCATGGAATATGCCAGTGATTGCCATTTTTGTTACTCTATGAGAAAGAAACTATTAACGGATTTTCCCAAATATCTGGCACCTGCCCAAGTTTATGGCGTAGAGGTTAATAATTAGTCCCAACTATAAACAACTGAAAGCTTACGGTTCTGTTTTGTCAGCGTGAGCTTTTTAAGCCTTTCAAGTTACTATCAAGCCAGAATTTAGTGTTTTTTCACTTCTTGAAATTTTTTTTAAACAGCAGTCTCTTTCCTTTATTTCCCCGACTTTTTGAGTGCCCACCCCAACGATTCTTGTATTTCCTAAATCTCCTTTTTCGCTTTTTTCTATAGTGTCATTTTTTTAAACTATCCTTTTGCCATAACCTTCTGTTATATTATCAAAAAAGATCATACAGTAAACTCCATTGCATATCATAACAGAACTTCCGAACGAAAATAATTTGATGAACTAAATCGAAAATACAAATAACAAACTTGTATTTTTCCTTGCGGACCGGTAAAATTATAGGATCTGGCATTATGTGGAGCTTTTGTTGGTATAAAAAAAATTTCGGTGGGCAAAGGAATAAAATTATTGGGAGCATCAGATAATGAATATTCTTATTGTTGACGATAACTTAACAGTACGAAAAATGATAAAAAAAGAATTGTACGGACTTGATTGTAAGATGTTCGAAGCGGAAGATGGGTTACACGCTTTGGACACGCTCAAACAAGTTCAACCTGACCTGATAACAATTGATCTTGATATGCCGAAAATGAATGGTATTGAAACCATTCACAAAATTCGAACTGAAGTCGAACATCAACCGTCATCCAACTATCAAAAAACGCCCATTATCATTGTCACCTCCGACGACACACCGGAAAGCAGAAAAAAGGGACTTGAAGCCGGTGCCAATGATTATATTATTAAACCGTTTTTAAGAGGTGAGCTGGCAGCGGTGGTGAATCGATTTCTCAATCCGGAAGCCAGGTTTAAAGGCCTGACAGCTTTAGTGGTTGAGGATAGCGGTTTGGTAAAAACCATAATTCAAAGCATCCTGCAACAGGAAGGGATCAATACCCTGTTGGCTGAAGACGGAGAAAAAGCACTTGATATCTTTAAAAAAAACGAACGGGATATCGATATCATCATCACTGATTTTCTAATGCCGAAGATGAATGGAGAAGAACTTTGTCGGAAAATACGATCGGACTTGGGCTATGAGGAGATACCGATCATTATGCTTAGCACGAATACGGATCGTGGTGAAATATTGAAGTTTTTTCAAAGCGGCGCCTCCGATTACGTGGTTAAACCGTTTTCCAGGGAAGAGCTTCTTGCCCGTATAAAAGTACATCTAAAAACCGAGATTTTAAATCGAAAACTGCTGGGATATGTCCATGAGCTGAAACGATTAAGCAAACTGCAAAACGATTTTCTTTCTGTCACATCGCATGATCTACGATCACCCATCACAGGTATATTAGGATTTGCCGATCTGTTGGCTGTTGATAAAACTCTGGGTGAAAAACAAAAAGAATTTGTAGGATATATTAAAAAATCCGGTGATTTTTTAATGAAACTAATCAACGATATTCTTGATTTAGGCCGTATTCAATCCGAAAATCAGGAACTGGAGATAAAGTTTTTATCCGTTAGCGAAATAGTAGAGTCTTCCATCAATACAGTTCAGCACATGGCAACCCCAAAAGAAATAAAACTGAATATCAACAACAATTGCCCAAAACAACCCTATATTTTAGGCGATAAACAGGCCCTTATCCGTATTCTCAATAACTTACTGTCAAATGCCATCAAGTTTACTCCCAATCAGGGAAATATCGTGATTAACATCAAACTTTTATCGAAAACTCATCTATCCATCTCAGTAACGGATAATGGCATAGGTATACCATCGCAACAAATACCTAAATTATTTGATAAATTCTCAAAAAGTTCCCGGCCGGGCACTTCGGGGGAAAAAGGAACCGGTTTGGGATTAAGTATCACTAAAGAACTGATCGAACTACACGATGGTACTATTGAAGTAACCAGTGAAGTGAACAAAGGCACCTCTTTTATTATCACCTTTCCCTTGGCAAATCCAAACGCATCTTTTCAGGTTCATGATAAGGACTCTCAACAATCCATGTGCGTTAAATCGGGAACGGAAAAGGTAAATATACTGATTGCAGATAATGATCATGTCAATATTACTGTCACCAAAACCATTCTAGAACAGAAAGGTTACAATGTTACCGGTGTTAAAAATGGTCAAAAGGCGCTTGATCATCTGGTTCAAAGTGTCAATAAAGTGGGTAATAACGGTGAAACATTGGATTTAATCTTCATGGAGCTAGATATTCCTATCATGGATGGATTCGAGACAACCCAAAAAATTCGGGATTATGAAAAAAAATATGGATTAAAACCCATTCCCATCATTGCCCTCACTTCAAGACTGAATGAAAATGACAAGATAAAATGTCGAGAGGTTGGTATGAGTGGTTTTTTGAGTAAACCGATCCAGATGGACCAATGTGAAAAATTAATACATCAATTCATTTTTATCAGTGCCCAATAAATAGGGAAATAGGGAGTAATAATCAAAAAACGAAATAAAGTGATGGTTTTTTAATTCAGCTTCGGAGGGCAAAACTTCAGCAAATACATGTTTTATAGCCGTTTAAACATTTTAATTGGACATACTATGGAGATTTCCATACAATCCTCAACATATCAAAATCGAGTATCTGCCCAGCTGACTTTGATTGCGTTATAAATCTCAATTGTTAACTCATATAAAATAATCAAAAAGCGTATGTCCAAGCTATACTTTTATTACTCTTCAATGAATGCCGGTAAAACCACTTCGCTGCTCCAATCAAGTTATAACTATCGAGAACGTGGCATGAATACACTTTTATTCACCGCCGCCTTAGACAATCGTTACAAAATCGGCAAGATCACTTCACGCATCGGCTTGGAAGCCGATGCCAAAGTTTTTTCTTCCCAGGATGATTTATACCAAATCACCCGTGAGAACCATGATAAAGAAAAAATTGATTGTGTTTTAGTTGATGAAGCCCAATTTTTAACCAAGGAGCAAGTTTTCCAGTTGAGTGAGATTACGGATCAAATGAGCATACCGGTTTTGGCCTATGGTTTACGAACCGACTTTCTGGGCAACCTGTTCGAAGGCAGTCAAGCATTATTGGCCTGGGCAGACGAATTAAAGGAGCTTAAAACGATTTGTCACTGCGGTAAAAAGGCTACAATGGTTGTACGTCTTGATCAGAACAATCAACCGGTTCGTGAAGGCTCCCAAATCGTCATCGGTGGTAATGATCGATATGTGTCCTTGTGTCGAAAACATTTTAAAGAACAGGTTATTTACTAATCAGACGCGCATTTTGGTTTTTTATTATTCTACCCCAATGACACCGCAGATTCCTGGTCGGTCAGTAAGCAAGTTTCCTGTTATCCTGAATTACATATGCCGGCAAAATTTTTGCAGCTAACTTAGTTTTGGTATAATGGTTTTACCATTTTATACCTGGTAGAAATTTTTAATAAAAACTTCTAGTTAGTTAATGGGAAGTACAATGAAGGATCTTTCAGGACCAAAAGCAAGAGATTTCGCCGATTACCTGGAAACATGTTTGCTTCAAGTCCTGTGAAACCAGTAACAAAAGATCTCTTTGAAAACGTGGAGGTCCTTCAGGTCGCCAGAACTCCCACAGAACGACACTGGTCTTAAAAAGAATTTGAACAAGTAAAGGTCAAATCTTAGGAACTAAAATGTGTGAATAAAAAATCCAATCGAAGTGTTGTGTGAACGCATATATCATCAATAACACATCTTTTTTTTAAGTACCGGGGAATCAAAGTAAATATTAAAGGAATCCTGGCAAAAATGATATCTGATCCGATCAGCATATCAGATCAAACATTATTTTCTTAAATTTGATCGCATCCAATTTTTTGCAGAATTTGGCATTTGGGGCCTTATTCAAAGTATGATCGATATCAATTAACAACTGACCGTAGGTTTTCTCCGATGTATATTCAATACTTGCGAAAGCTTCAAAGCTTTCTGAGACAACTTCCGGATATATAGCCGCCGCTACGGCAGTGGGATCGGGGAGATCAAATCCTTCTTTGTTATATCTCAGATTCCACTCTTTGAGAATGTCATTGCACCGAACACAAAACTTGGCAATCTTTGATCCGGAATTGAGCATGTACTGAATGTCGTCTTTATCGATAAATGTTTCATCGGTACTTACATCCCATCCGACAAATTGAAGCGGCATCCCGGAATTTAATACCATATGCGCCGCCTCTGCATCTACGTAAATATTGTATTCGGCGACCGGTGTTACATTTCCCGGGCCCAAGCCGGCGCCTCCCATTACTGTGACGCTTTTTACCATTTCGGCAATTCCAGGTTCCTTTGCGACAGCCAGTGCAATGTTTGTCAAAGGGCCGAGCGTAATTAGCTCAATCTCATGCGGATTCTCCATAATAATATCGATTATCATGTCGACGGCATGCCCCTCGGACTCCTTGATTTTTGGAGAAGGCAAATCCATATTTCCCATTCCATCATCCCCATGAACAAACTCCGAGGTAAACAATTCTCTCATCAATGGTTTACCGGCTCCTCGGTAAACAGGTGGTTGGTAGCTTTCTGCGACTTCAATGGAAATCAAAGCGTTTTTTACGGCAGTATCAATCGGAACGTTGCCGGCAACAACGGTAATTGCCTCAACTCTAATATCTTTCTCTCTTAAAGCCATAATAAGTGCGACGGCATCATCGGAAGCCGTATCTGTATCTATTAGGAATTTCCTCATGTCTATATCACAAAAACGAATTAAAGAAAAAAAGCTAAATTAGTGATTAACAGCAATCTACATAGTATGTGCAATCTGCAAAACCATACTGAATATCAAATTAGAATAAAATCCTATTGAGTGAAATGGTTAAGCAAAAGGACATATGTCACCTTTTTAATAATGAGTTGATTAAAATTGAACTAAATATTATTGGCAAGTTTTTGCGTTCCCAGTGTGAATTTAGGAGCTATAAAGACAACTTTTCGTAACTATTTGTATTTTAGCGTTATTGGCAACAACATATACCCCCTAATTTTTCAACACTAAAGACTTTAACTTATTGATACTATTAGATTACTATTTTTTAGCAATTACTAACTCATAAACTCACCCTATACTTCAAAGCTACTCAATAGGTAATTTGGAATGGTTAACCACAACTTCAAATGATGGGTGAAGGGGTATGCGCTCAGGGGGCTTAAAACTGTTTAGTATAAAGGGCAGGGGTATCCCAAGATCAGCTCCATTACTTGGAAGCCTGACAAAATCATCAAAAAAAAGCAGATGAATAGCGCCATTTATCTGCTTTTTTTACAATACATGTGTCCTCATCAATATCCTTAATAAAACACCTAACTTATTATAGAATTCGATTCTCGGTTTTCGGGTCGAAAAAAACAGCTTTGGACATGTCGATCATCAGCTTCATCATCTCGCCAGCTTGTTTGGCGTCGGTCGGCTGTATGCGACAAGTGACTGTTTTTTCATTGATGGTAACAAATACCAGTGTATCCGGACCGGTGGGTTCAACAACGTTTACATTGCAATTGAGCTCGTAAATATGGGGATTTGATTCTTGATCTGGAAATCCATGGGCTATTTTTTCCGGTCGAATACCCAGGATAATGGTTTGATCTATACGGGAATTAAGATCACTGTCGCCTGGTTCAACGGGTATGGAATGGGTATTCCCCCCACCGGTATTTAGCTGGATACCGACGTTATCTTTGTTTATTTTGGTCACGCGGCAGGGAATAAAATTCATTGACGGAGAGCCGATAAAACCGGCAACAAACATGTTTTGGGGATTATCGTATACCTGTTGGGGGGTGTCTAATTGCTGAAAAACACCATCTTTCATGATGGCGATTCGATCAGCCAGGGTCATTGCTTCAATCTGATCGTGGGTTACATATACGATGGTAGTGTTGATGCGTTGGTGCAAAAGTTTGATTTCAGTACGCATCTCCACCCGAAGTTTCGCGTCCAGATTGCTTAACGGCTCGTCAAACAGAAATACGGCCGGATTTCTAGCGATTGCTCTACCCATGGCAACTCTTTGCCTCTGGCCACCGGAAAGCTGGGCCGGTTTTCGGTCTAATAGTTCCTCTATCTGCAACATAGCGGCTACTCTATCAACGGTTTCTTCTATCTCATCTTTTGGAGTTTTACGTGTCTCCAATCCAAAGGACAAATTCTTACGAATTGTCATATTGGGGTACAAAGCATAGGTTTGAAAAACCATGGCGATATCCCGGTCTTTTGGACTGACCTTGTTCATTAATCTATCAGCGATCCAAATCTCACCCGAAGTGATACTCTCCAGCCCGGCAATCAGGTTCAACAGTGTCGATTTACCACAACCGGATGGCCCGACCAGTACGAGGAATTCACCGGATTGAACTTCAATAGACACACCTTTTAAGACATCGGTGGAACCAAAGGTTTTTTTTGCGTTTTTTATTGATAAAGAAGCCATGTATTTTTTTGTTTGAAGATTATAAAGTCATCAGCCTTTAACAGAACCGGCTGTCAGTCCACGTAAAAAGTATTTTCCCGCCACAATGTAAACGAACAGAGTTGGCAATCCTGCAATGATAGCTGCGGCCATATCCACATTGTAGCGTTTAACCGCTGAAGATGTGTTCACCAGGTTGTTTAGAGCCACAGTTATGGGTTGGGTTTCTCCGATGGAAAAAACAACACCGAATAAAAAATCATTCCAGATTTGTGTGGTTTGCCAGATAATCGAAACCACAAAAATAGGGATGGATACCGGCAACATGATTTTCCAGAAGATCCTGAAAAACCCTGCTCCATCAATCCTGGCTGCCTTTACCAAATCATCGGGAATTGTTACATAAAAATTTCGGAAAAACAGGGTGGTAAAAGCAAGTCCATAAATAATATGAACCATAATCAATCCAACAACACTTTGTGCAATCCCCAATATTCCCAAGGTTCTGGCCATGGGAAGCAAAATCACTTGAAAAGGAATAAAACATCCCAGCAACAATGAAGAAAACAACGCTTCACTGCCCTTGAATCGCCATTTAGAAAAAATATAACCGTTCATCGCACCGATAATAGTCGATATAATCACCGCTGGCACAACCATTCTAACCGAGTTCCAGAAAAATACTTTGATGCCCTCACATTTGACCCCGATGCAGGCTGTATTCCAGGCATATGTCCATGGTTCGAAGGTAATATCAGTGGGAAGCGATAACAAGGTCCCGTTTCGAATGTCATCCATTGATTTTAAAGAGGTAATCACCATGATGATCAAGGGCAGGATAAAATACAAAATAAACAAAGCCAGTATACCATAAATGAAGAACCGTCCCAATATCATACCGGGTGATTGAACTTCGGAAAATGAACTGTTTTTATCCTTCACGACGACTCCTTCTTAATTCGGAATATAGATAGGGAACAATAATCGCCATAACGGTGGCGAACATTACCATTGCGCTGGCGGCACCGAAAGCGAGACGGTTACGAGTGAATGAGAAAGCATACATAAATGTTGCGGGAACATCGGATGAGTATCCGGGACCTCCGCGTGTCAAAACAACAACCAGGTCGAAACTTTTGATGGCAATATGGGATAAGATAATCATCGTACTGAAAAAAACAGGACGCAGGCTGGGAATAATGATACGGCGGTAAATTCTCGGTAGGCTTGCTCCATCCACTTGAGCGGCCTTAATTATCGAGTCGTCGATACCGCGCAAACCGGCCAGGAAAAGCGCCATTACAAATCCGGTCGACTGCCAGACCCCAGCGATAACAATGGTATAAATCGACATCTCCGGATCAACCAACCAATCAAAAGTAAAATCTGAAAATCCCATGTTTTTAACCAATCTTTCCAATCCGAGACCGGGATTTAAAATCCATTTCCAAACCGTTCCGGTGACGATGAATGAAAGTGCCATGGGGTATAAATATATAGCACGGATAGCTCCCTCGGCCCGTATTCGCTGATCAAGCAAAATGGCCAGTAACAATCCCAAAACGGTGCAAAAAACAATAAATAAGCTGCCAAAAATAAAAAGATTCTTTATGGCCACCCACCAACGTTCACTTTCAAAAAGTTTTATATACTGGAGAAAACCGACGATATCATACTTGGGTAATAATCGTGACTTGGTTAACGAAAGCCAAGCCGTCCAAATGACAAAGCCATAAACAAAAACCAAAATGCAGACAATGGTTGGTGAAAGCACGATTTTGGGCAATAGGTTTTCCAGGGTGTTAAAAAAGCTGTTGAGTGGCTTAATTTGATTAGTTTGTTTCATTCGTCAACCTTTGGTAAAGAACTCTGGTAAACCGGTAACCGGGTCAGTATCCATTCGATTCATTTTAAGCTGGACCATATTTTTTAGTATAAGGACGACAGAAAAGGCGGTTCCAAGTCAATGCTATCAAATCATATAAAAGCCCATGTCATTGCGAGATGCAATGTATGAAGCTAAGAAAAATGCTCCATTGGACTTGCAATGACAGGAGGGTTCTGTTTATTTTTAAATCTTTATTTAGCTGCCTGAACAGAAGCAGCAAGCATCTTAACCGCTTTTTCAGCGGAAATATCTGAATTATAAAAATTGGTCACAACATCAAAAAAAGCTCCTCTAACTGCCGGGAAAACAGCCATTTCGTGCGCCATACTTGGAAGCAGCGTGCCACTGGCTGCACTGGCTGCAAATGAGTCAAATGCGCTGTGGGCACAATCATCGAATTTCATTCTTGACATACCCAGTCGAACCGGGATGGAACCTTTGTAAACATTAAATACTTCTTGGAATTTTGGCTCCATAATCAAGCGAGCCATCGCCTGTTGTGCTTTTTTTGCCCCCTTCTTTTTAACATCAAACATGATAAAGCTATCAACATTAAACAGGAAACTGCCACTGGTTTCCGGAACCGGAGCACAGACAAAATCAATGCCAGACTTTTTGCCCGCTTTACTGAATTCACCTTTGGCCCAATCTCCCATAAACTGCATGGCAGCTTTTCCACTGATCACCATGGATGTTGCCAGGTTCCAGTCACGTCCCGGAGCGCTTTTATCAGTATATTTTTTGATCATCTTCAAAATTTCAAAGGCTTTGATCATGGTTTTGCTGTTCAATGCATCCGGCCTTGCGTCCACCAAAGCTCTTGTATAGAAATCAGCACCACCGATTCCAATAACGATTGATTCAAAAACTGTGGTTTCCTGCCAGTTTTGACCACCAAACGCGACCGGGATATACCCGGCTTTTTTGATCTTTTCAGCAGATTGCTCAAATTCATCCCAAGTAGTTGGTATTTTAGCGCCGGCCTTACGAAAAACTTCAGGATTTGCCCACATCCAATTGATTTTATGCACATTTACCGGAACAGCCACATAATTACCATCATATTTCATAATATCAGCGATCACTTTCGGCAATAACTTATCCCAATTGTTTGACCGGGCAACACTATTCAGATTGGCCAATACCCCTTCATCTCCCCATTGTTGGATCTGTGGCCCCTTTACTTGTGCCGCTGTCGGAGGATTCCCGGAAACCGCACGCGATCGCAACACTGTCATAGCGTTATCCCCGGCACCACCGGCTACAGCAAAATCTTTCCATGTATGTCCTTCATCTTCCAGCATATCTTTCAAAACACCAACAGCTTTTGCTTCACCGCCAGACGTCCACCAATGCAATACTTCAACTTCACCGGCCGACGTCATACTTCCAAAGGTCACCACAGCTATAAATGTAATCATTATTCTTTTGAATAAGATACTCATAATCCTCCATCATTTAATTGATTATTTTAGAAAACGAAATTTCAAACCATGTACTGCTATTTCGCTTCTCACATTGTTACTCTGTGTTTAGTTTTTCAAAACTATGATTATTTTTAAGTAATCCTCCCAACAAACAGAAGGGTCGAACATAGCCGATTAATTTATAAAACCACTATTTATTATACCAGGAAGATCTATTGAAAAAATCGAGCCAAATAACCAACCTGAAGCTGTCAAGTTCCTCTTCATCTGATTTTCCAGCTGTATCAATAATTATAAGAAGAGAAACAAACCTGCTGTTTTGATAAAAACTGTGGCTTCAGTTCCCCAGTTATCGGGGAACCAATGCCACAGTGTCAATATCATTAATACTATTGAATTAAGAAAACCGTGTTGAAAGAAATATGTTCGTTATTTATTCATAAACATATTGCTGTAGGGAGGGGGCGGTCAGATTTTCAGAGGTAAATAGGACAAAATCAAGTAAGATGTTTTGGGGAGGCAGGTTTTTGGAAATGAGATACTGATAACCATGAAAAACAGCGTTAGCTCCCATTTCTGCCGGTTTTTGGGCCAAGACCAGATGGATTTTTCCTTCATCAAGCGCTTGAATGATGGAGAGTGTTGCCCCCCAGGTAATCACCCTGACAGCTCCTGACAATCCTGTATCAGAGATGGTCTGCACAACTCCTGTAGCACTGTGGATATTAGTACAATATACAGCATTGATTTCCGGATGTTTTTGCAACATTTCAAGCGATTGTTTGCCAGCATTCAACTGAAGCTCCTTGCCGGTGCCAACACCACCATTTTCGGTGTTGCGGCTGTCAATTCCAGCAATATCAATCCCAACAATTGAGATGTTTGGATACTCTTCAATCGCCTTTAAAAAAGCCTTGAATCTGTCTGAAATAGCAGGAATATCGGGAAAAGTGGAATTGATATATACCCTTCCTTCGTTTCGAATCAGTTTTGCCAATCTGTCAGCCATCATTTTTCCACCGGCTTCATTATCCGAACCAATATGAACCAAGGGAAAACGAGTTGGATCGTTTTGATTTTGCCGACGAACTTCGATGTGACGGTCCAGAGTGATTACCGGAATACCTTTTTCAGAAATTTTTTTTAACTTTTCTGTTAAAGCATATTCAGATGCCGGGGTAATAATGATCAAAGCTGCCTGAACATTGGCCATGGCAGCATTCAGAATACGAATCTGCTCGTTGGGTTCCCAACTTCTGGGATAATCAGACACATGAACTTTTATGCCAAATTCTTCGGCTTTCTGTCGTATTCCTTTTTCGACTGCTAAATAAAAGCTATCCCGTTTTCCCGGAATATATAAAAAAGTTAACTTTTCGATTCCGAAACAGATGTTTGTTTCTAAAAAACAAAGAAATAGTCCAAGAACCGTCTGAAATAAAATCAGACGCATTTTGAAATATACATTAGTCATTAATTTTATTCAGTTTAATATTGTATTTCTGGATTTTTCGCCAAAGAGTTTTCCGATCAACTTGAAGTCGTTTGGCTGTTTTAGACTGATTAAAATTGTCTTTTGACAGAAAATGTTCGATCAATATTTTCTCGTAATCCATGACAACCATATCAATGGTATCCTGTAGGGATGTTACATTTGAAAAATCCGGTTTTATTGGAAACCGTTTTTGTTTAAACACCGGACTATACTCAATGTCCTCTGATCGGATGGTTTCTTGCTCACTCAATAGAATAACCTCATTAATAACATTCTTTAATTCTCTGATATTACCCGGCCATGAATAGGATAAAAGCAGTTGAATGGCTTTTTTGTTAAAGCCGATAACATTTTTTTTATATTTTTGCCTATAAACATTGGTAAAATGTTGAATCAGAGGAACTATCTCCTCTTTCCTTTCTCTCAACGGGGGCAAATCCAGATTAACCACATTAATTCGATAATAAAGGTCTTCCCTGAATCTGTTATTTTCAACTTGTTTTTTTAAGTTCTGGTTTGTAGCTGTGATAATTCTAACATCAATATTGATGGTTTTATTTCCTCCGACTCTCTCAAAGCTCTGTGTTTCCAGCACTCTTAAGAGTGCTGCCTGATTTGCAGGGGACATATCACCGATCTCATCCAAAAAAAGCTGACCATTATCTGCCAATTCAAACTTACCGATTTTTCGATTATCCGCCCCGGTAAAGGCCCCTTTTTCATGCCCAAACAATTCACTTAATAAAAGTGTCTCCGAAATAGCTGCGCAGTTCACCACCACAAATGGTTTTTCGCGACGATCGGAAGTATAATGGATATATTTTGCCAATACTTCCTTTCCGGTTCCGCTTTCACCGGAGATACAAACAGGAACAGGCATGTTTTTAATTTTGTCCGCTTTACCCCGGATCTGCTTCATTTTAGAGTTAAGGGTTATAAAATCATGAGGATAATCCCTTTTGATCAGTTCGTTCTTCAGTGTTCTGTTTTCCTCTTTTAACCACCTGATTTCCAAGCTATTTCTGATCGTTCCCAAGAGTTTCTGATGATCAATAGGTTTCAGGAGATAGTCTTTCGCCCCCTCTTTCATCAGAGATACTGCATCTTCGATGCTGCCGAAACCTGTTACTAAAATAACAATCATTTCAGGATGAAGTCCGATCAGTTTATGAAAAAGATCGATCCCGCTTTTTTCTCCCTTTAGACGAATATCCAATATGGCAATATCGATTATTTGTTTTTTTGCAATCGATAATGCTTTTTCATAATCACCGGCATCAAAAACATTGAATCGCTTTTGACACCATTTCTTCAATCCATGACGAATACCCTCTTCATCATCAACGATTAAAATTGTATTGCTTGAATAATCCATAGTTTATTGTTTAAGGAATTTTTTGTTTTTTTTTTTTTAACAAAAAGTCATCAATCAATCTCTGCTGAAGTTATACAGGGAAGTGAGATTTTAAAAACAGCACCCTTCCCTGAAATACTCTCCACATCAATATCGCCATGGTTGTTTGTTACAATGCCATAGACGACGGATAGTCCCAGGCCTGTGCATTCTTTTAATTGTTTGGTGGTAAAAAACGGATCAAAAATATTGGGCATAATCTCTTCTGCGATACCCTTACCATTGTCCTCAATCACGATATTTATAGACTTCGGATTGCTTCCCCTGCTGGTTTTAATAGTGATTTCACCTTGCTGTCCGCAAGCCTGAATAGCATTTATCAGCAAATTGATGATTACTTGTTTAAATTCATTTTGATTAATGGCTGTTTTAGGAAGATCATTTTCCAGGGCATGTTGAATGTGAACTCTTTTCTGCGAAAATTGGATCAGGTTTATGATTTTTAAAATTTCCTGATTGACTTCTGTTCCCTTAGCAACGGTTTCGTTGGTTCTGGCAAAATTTAATAGCTGTTTAACAATTTCACCGATACGAAGGGTTTCCTGCTGAATCCATTTCAGTGATTCTAATTCGTCCGTTCTGGATTCCTCCTCAATCAGATATTCAACATGCGACATGATGGAACTTAATGGATTGTTGATCTCATGGGCGACACCGGCAGATAAAATAGAAATGGACGACAGTTTTTCCGCCTGAAGGATTTTTTCCTCCAATTCCAGTTTTTTGCTAACATTATGCAACATCAAAACACAAGCACTCGGAGATTCTGAAGAATAGATAGGGTAAAGTTTAATTTCAAATACCTTTTTTGGAGAAATTCTTTTTGTTACAGTGAATGATGTGATTTTACCGGTCAATATCCATTTTATATTTTCATAAAGCTGAACATCCAACCACTTAAAATCCAGATTTCTAATATCTTTATCCATCAATTCAAAATCTTGGATTTTAAAGGTATCTAAAAAAACAGAATTGACCTTTTCTATGATGAATTGTTGGTTAATACTTAATATTCCCGTACTCATTGAATCAATAATTTTTTCATTATAATCCTTTAAAGCTGTAATCTCCCTCAAATACGACTCCATGGTCGTTTTTTGCCGATTCAGGTTTTTCGACATGATGTTGAATCCCTGAAACAGCTCTTCCATTTCAATTCCATAGTTTCCCTTAATCTGAGTGCCAAATTTTCCATTTTTAATGTGTTTCATGGCCTTCAACAGATCTTTAATCGGATTTGAAATATTTTGTGATAAAAACCAACTGAGAATAATCGCCAGAATAGACCCCAGAACAAAAACGGAAATAATGAGATGGTAAATCAATATAGTATTTGCGGCATAATGCTCGCCGGAAATTAATGTAGCGAGAAACATTTTCTTTTCACCCTGGAACGTTATAACATCAGCTGTTCGTTTAATGATACCGCTGTAATTTTTTTGATCGATGGATAAATCGGTTAAAACATTATAAAAACGATTCAGTTTTGAAGAAGGGATAATGCTTGATAAATCCGGATCATTTTTATTGAGTTTGAAGTTGATATCTTCAATGATAAAAAAAACCTCCGTGGATAGATTAGTAACCAATTTATCCAGAAACTGGCGATTTATTACCTTTATCAAATGAACATACAAATCTGAGCTGATATCCCCACCCAGGTTAACCGTACCGATCAATGTCAGGTGACTGTCAAGGACTCTGTTTTTTAAATATGGATATGATTTGCTGTGGGGTTGCAGTTTCTCAATCAGATTGGAAAACATCACATCATAATCTCCGATTCCCCTGCCAATCAATTGCTTGTCTGTCATAACCACAACGTAATCAATTCCTGACATAACCAGCATATCTTTGATGTTATTAGTTATATAGGCTAGATGAGAGCGGATTTTTTTAGGATCGTGCTCCTGAGTCAGTTGTCTGGTATTCACTTTTAACACCTGGTTGTTTTTCAAGGCGATAAGATTCTTCCAAAGATGTGCTTTCCATGAATTGTAATTTTCAAAAACAACATTCGCTTCTTTTTTCATCTCTTTAACCGAAATCTCGTTATTCTGTTGATGGACAAAATAACTTAGAATAGAGATGATCAACCCGGCCTGAAACAAGATAACAGCAATAAACGACAACAATGTTTTAGTGGAAAGTCGCATAAGATACAGTATAACATGAGAAAGGTCCCATTTTATTCAATTATTTATATTCTGCAATGTGATTTTTCTATCACACTCAACAAAGATTGTAATGTATTTTATTGTTCTATTCAGTTGCGATAAGGGATATTTACGTGTCTATCTCTCCAGAGAACCGTAAAATATGCCTTGTGACAAATCCTGGAAAACTATTATGAGGAGTTTGAAGGGACATTTGAGACGCAATATGGTTTTTCGAACCTGTGATCGGTGAAGTGGTTCGAGCTTAAAGAGATCAGCCTGTTCTACCCGATATTCCGAACGAGACCAAGTATGTTCCTAAAGATCACGGCTTTTTTCTAACAGCTTTTCAAGTCGACTGAAGGAGCTTTTTTATTACTTCATTTATAAGAATCTTTTAAGAATAGGGGTGGATATGCCTCTAACTCAAAATAGAATATTGACCATCCCAAGCGCACAAATATAAGATTTTTTGCAAAAAAGTTTTTGACACTTCGATGATACTTACAACAATGATGTTACTTCCGATAACGCCGGGTAAGCGAGAGAGTGGTTTGAATTACAATAATTTTTTAAAAAACCGGGACTCAACATAGGCTTTGGCAAAACCAAACAAACTATGACTGTCATTGATCTCTTCGAATGTCTTAACAGATAATAATTCATTAATATCAATTCCTTTGATACTGTTCCATATTGTATTCGGGTCGTTGGTTTTAATCCCCAGGTCCTCTTTTAACAAGTTATAACAATTAACCAGAGACTTATTGATCAAAAGAATTAAGTCGCCGAATTCCTCCTGGGTTGACGGCTGTTTGCTTTTCGGTTTTGCAAAACAAAAAGAAACCGTATTATCCATTGTTTTAATTTCCGTATATCCCAATTCAGTTAATGCAGTTACAAAAGCGTCCATCATATTTGAATCAGTAAATTCTATGGAGAGGTTCATATGAAGGTTGTCTGGCTTCTCAAAGGAACCCCAGCGAAACCCCGTTAACCACCAATGTTTTTGTTTTTTCCGGGTCAGGACAGTCTGATCACTATTGGTTTTAAGTTCAAAGGAGATCGCAAGCCGGGCACTATCCGGCACACAGGCATATAAGGCACCGAATTTTTTCTCAATCTCCGTCAGGGGCTGGCTACTATCTCTTCTGTAGATACCAACTTCACAGCCTGTTTCTATTCCATATTGCCCTTTCCACAGCTCAATCCTCCATTTGTATCCTTCATAATCAAAGTAAATCACTTCTGAATCAATTCTCGATAAAATCAGGAGAGAAGTATCGTCGTAAAAATCACAATAGCCTAAAAGTCGTTGATAGTTGTACATTGTTGAGTAGATAATATCTTGATCGCAACAATAATCGAATCCGGCAGTGTTCACCCCCATACCCAAAAAGGTGAGTGGGTGCCATATCTTTTTTGGCAGCGATGTCGGCCCCACAATGGCTTGATCTGGCGAATCTGGGATTTCTGCTATCTTTGAACGAATCAGTTGTTTTATAACATCCTTTTCCTCAGCGGCAAGCTGTCCCTGTTTTTTTAAAAGATTATGGATCAATTTCCCCACCCCTTTTAAACTCTCAGCAAAATCAGCTTCTAATTTTTTATAATCCATATTCACTCCTATTCCATTAAAATATTTTTGCCAATAACAATGGATTTATTCTTAAACTAATTTAATATTATAAGTTATCTCTCTTCAGAGATCAACAATAAAAGTGATACGGCTCAGTAATACGATTCAACGTTTTAAAAAAAATGCTTAAATACCGCTTAACCTCTAATAACAAAATTTCTATACCGCTTAGTTTTTTAAACCAAATTCCTGTCATCTACTATTTTTTTATTATTAATAAGTCATCCACCTGACTTTCAAAAACCAAACTATTTTTATTTTTTTTTAATAAATAAGTCCCCTCAGAAAAATCCTTTTTGGGTTTTCAGAGGGGATTCATAACACGCATTTTATGGTTTTTCTCAGCCAAGTGCACCGGCTTTTTCAGCCCTGCTTTCTTCAAGCAGCTCCTGAGGATCAAGCTGGAGTGCCTGGTTGAGTAAATCAGTAACAGTATAATCAATCTGATCTTTTGTAAAAGGTTTTCTTCAATCCGAACGGAAGCTGAATTGCTTCCAATTCTTCCAGAGAAACGTATCCCAACTCATCTTCACCAAGTCCGGTAACGAGAAACCAAAAGCGGTTTTGTCCTCCGGTGAGTACTCTGTCAGATACCATGTTTGTGGGCCACAGGGATTAAAAAGCTTGGCCATTATCAAACAGTGTGAGAATATGGGCTACTTTTTGACTGAATAATTCGAAAATCAAGAAACGTAAGCCAACCTCACTGGAAAAGCGAACAAAGCAAAATTTGATAAACAGTATCGCTTTAAAGATCTTTATGGCTGTTGACAAAGGATCGCCTTTTAAAAAGCTGGGCGCAGTCTGAACAAGAAAGCTGCCAGTGGAGTGGATGGAGTGACTGCGGAAGAATACGCCAGGAATCTTTGAGTCAATATCTCCAGTTTTGAACAGAGACTCAAAGAAAAGAAGTATAAAGCAAAATTAGTCGGACGGAAATAAAAAGAGCAACAGACAGGTATCACCGAAGAATGGAAAAAACGACCGGCTTGCTGGATACAAATGGTATCGTCTGTTTCCTGATGCAAGATGATAAAAAAAATATAAAATTTAAAGACTTCGCTAAGTAGATGATGACAGCTCCCTGAGGGAAAGATGTTTACCAGCTAGCCAAACCAGTATCAAGATGGGGATACCGATCACAGTTGTGATAAGAAAAAACATGGGATACCCCAGATTATCAACCATTGTACCCGAGTATCCACCGGTTATTTTCGGTATCAGGGTCATTAATGAGCTGAATATGGCATATTGAACGGCTGTGAACTTAATATCGGTCAGACTGGAAAGAAAGGCGACAAAAGCAGCATTGGCCAATCCTCCGGATAAATTATCGGCTGAAATGACTACGTATAAAAAAGGAACATTGTGCCCTGTATAAGACATCAGCATAAACAAAAGGTTGGTGGTGGATGACAGCAAAGCTCCCAGAAACAAAATACGGATAATGCCAAAACGTATAGCAAAGATCCCTCCGGCCAATCCTCCGGTAATGGTCATGAATAAGCCAAATGTTTTAGCAATGGTTGCAATTTCGGGTTTAGTGAAGCCCATGTCCTGGTAGAATACATTTGCGATGACGCCAAGGACAATATCGGAAATACGATATAAGCCAACAAGCGCCAGCAGCAACCAGGCCAACCCCACCCCATATCTTTCGAAAAAATCCCGAATGGGGTCCACATAGGTTTGTCGAACCAGGGACTGATTGACGACACCGGTAAACAAGATCAATCTGGCAACAACAAACGCAACTGTTATGCCCACTGCCAACCTGACCATCTCAATAAGAAAACCAGCTAGCTTATTATTGGCAAACACGTCTGTCAGAACCGTCTTCAGATCTTCTGCAATATCAGCACTAAAATAAAACGAAAGGATAAATCCACAAATAGCGAATAAAAAAAGTAGCAAAAATCCCACATAATCACGGACTTGGTAATTATTTTGCCTGGCATTGCTTATTTCCGGTTCAGATATTATCAGCGTGGTCGCAACCCCGATCAGCATGGTCAAGGCCATAATCAGGTATGTCCATTGCCAGGCTGAGTAATTGTAACTGCCTTTTTCCGAACCGAAATAACTGGCAAGATACAAGGCCCCTGCTCCGGCAACCAGCATAGCAATACGATAACCGGCGATGTAAGTGGATGCCATCATGGCCTGCAACTCTTTTCCGGCCGATTCAATTCGATAGGCGTCTATAATGATGTCCTGTGTGGCTGAGGAAAATCCAAGCATTACGGCCGCCAAAGCCATAAAGGTCAACTGATTTCCGTCACCCAGAGGATCGGTCAATGCCATACCGCATATTGCAGTAATAACGGCAAACTGAGCAACCAGCAACCAACTGCGTCTTCGTCCAATCAGTCGAGTCAATATGGGTACGGGTAGTTTATCGACCAACGGCGCCCAAATGAACTTAAAAGAATATCCCAAAGCAGCCCAACTGAAAAAAGTCACGGCAGAACGCTGAATGCCAGCTTCACGCAACCAAAGAGAAAGCGATGAAAAAATCAAAAGGAGGGGGATACCGGCGGAAAACCCCAGAAACAGCATGGTAATAACGCGCGGATGAAAAAAGGCACTGAAAGATTCTTTCCAACTGTTAAGCTTGGTTTTAGTTTGAGCCATGGTAGTGAATTGATATGTATGCGAAATTAGGTTGCTGAATAATTACTTTTTTATAAAGACGTATACAATTGATTTTCTAAGATAATATAAGATCCTTGTAACTATTCAGCATTACCTTGGACTCTATGTCCTTCCTGCGAAGGCATAATGTCAATAAGTTAAGCTCCCTCTTCCTGAGGAGGGACAACAAAGAATCTCTCAAGACCAGAAGCAATTGATATTATTTAACCTCGTATCGAGCTTATGGACAACCAACCGGGTCTATTTGGGATAGAAGGGCATTCATGTAATCAAGTTATTTCTGAATGTCGCTTGGGCTCCATTGATATTCTTCAGGTCACCTAAGATTCCCATCAGAATAACAAACAGGTCATGTTTTTATGCTGAATAATTACAAACCATACAACATTTGAAGAAGGAACCGCAACCGGTCTATAAAACGATGGAAACTATCCAAATAAAACAAGGTAAATCAAGTTTCCAAGACTTTTCAGGAAATTGCAACCGGTTTTTTGTCAGACAACAATTCAAATTGAGTTGATAAAAATTCCTGTTGACAGAGCTGATTTTAGACAATAGTGTATTAGTTTACTAGATCACTATAATAAAATGGCAAAATAAGTCCTTCGGAGAAACCTCATGATAAAAATCAGAGACATGGTTTTTAACTATAATAAAACTGAGCTGTTTTCCGGTATCAATGTCGATTTCACTCCAGGAAAAATTTATGGTTTTCTGGGTAAAAATGGTGCTGGCAAGACAACCTTATTTAAAATCATTTGTGGATTATTGCGGGCAAAAGTTGGTAGTTGCCATGTATTTGGCTACACCAGCAGTACTCGACACCCGGGAATGTTGGCAAACATGTTTTTTATTCCTGAATCCTTTTATTTGCCACCGGTTTCCATTGCAGCCTACGAAAAGCTTCAAGCACCGTTTTATGAGAGATTTGACAGTGTCGCTTTCGAGCAAATTTTAAATGAACTTGAGTTGAATAAAAGCCGGATGCTCAACAACCTCTCTTACGGATTAAAAAAACGATTTTTACTGGCCTTTGGTTTGGCAACCAATTGTCGCATTTTGTTGCTGGATGAACCCACTAATGGATTGGATATACCTTCCAAGCGAGCGTTTCGAAAATTACTGGCCTCAACCGTAAACGATGAACGAACAATAGTGGTGGCCACTCACCAGATAAAAGAGATCGAAAACATCTTCGACAGCTTGGTATTTATTGATCAGGGGAAAATATTATTGAATAGTTCCATTGAAAACATCTCCAAAAAACTAGTATTTCACACGATCCCATTTTTAGAAAACTTGGACGAATATTTATATTCAGAAGAAGTTCCAGGCGGATACTCCGTCATATCTAAAAACGACTCCGGCAGCGAAGGAACGATTGATATCGAATTTTTGTTTAATGCTGTCACCGATTACACGGAAGAGATCATTACTTTATTGGAGAATTAAAATGATTAATAGAATTGAACAATTTAGTCCCAAAAGAGTGTTGATGTTGGGAAGAATTGCCTTGGCGGATGATTGGCGACCTTTTTGGATGACAGGTTTGATTGTTCTCACGCTGGTCATATTTGGCCGTCTTTTTTTTGGATTTCGCATGGTTGATTTTTTGTTTAATATCATGCTGCTGATAGGAATTGTGCTGGTCAGCAGAGTATTCAATGACACCCATGAGCAGGAAAAAGGCATATATTTCTTCATGCTGCCGGCGTCGATCGAAGAAAAATACCTGATAAAGCTGATCAGCACCCTGATCGGTTATTTTCTTTTTGCTCTGTTGGTTTGTATTGCGGGTGGCCTGGTATCCGATTTTATCGGATCATTCATATATGATTCAATGGAATTTCGGTTACACAATCCAATGAGTTCCCAACCAATGGACAAGTTCGCCATCTATATTTTCTTCCACGCGCTCTATTTTACGGGTTCTCTTTATTTTAAAAAAAATGGATTTTTCAAAACATCGTTTATCATCATTGTCATAACCATTATCATTTTGATTATAGCTGGTACTTATGTAAAACACATAATGGTATCAGGACATAACAGGCAGTACTATTTTGACATTGACAGCGGAGTTATGCATCTTCGTAATGTCCTGGGGCTATCGGCTGATCAATATTTTATGTACACAAAAGTATTATTTAGCGGCATTTTACCGGTTGTCCTTTTTATCCTTTCATACTTCAAATTCAAACGCTCTGAAATAAAGGGATAATGGAATTCAGCAAAGGAAAAGCTATTTTTCTACAGATTGCGGATCTTCTCTTCGAAGCTATTTTGGCAGGTAAATGGCAGGAAGAAAGCCGCATCCCCTCAGTCAGGGATATGGCAGTTTCAATGGAGGTGAATCCCAATACCATTATCCGTACCTATGGATTTCTTCAAGAAAAAGGGATTATCTACAACCAACGAGGTATAGGATATTTTGTCGCCTTACAAGCCATTGAAAAAATCATGATGCTTAAAAGGGATGATTTTATTAAAACAGATCTACCGAAACTGGTGAAAAACATGAAACTGTTGAAAATCAGTTTCAATGAACTGAAAAAACTCTGCAATCAAGTCGATTAACTCCCCATATTACTTCCAATAGATGGATCAGAACACAATGCCGTTGATCCATTATTTCCTCCCCATTGATCTGAAAATCCAGCAATATTGTCACTTGTCTCAAAGTATTAGAAATAATTATTTAAACATATAAAACGGTTCAGCCTTTTTACTAGTACGGATAATGGCTTTTTGATATACTGTATTTTGATGTTGTTAAAAAAGCCAAACGTCATATTAAGCTGGTTAAGATTTTTTAGATGTTATAAAACAGCGATAAAAACCATGAAAGTTGAACAAAAGAGATGGTCATCCTTAGCAGGTTGGAAACCTGACGGGCCAAGCAAACTGGATATCAATGCCCAGTTTGTTTTACTTTTTGGAAGCCGTCATATCATTAAAGAGGGGAAATTATTCGAAGATATTCGTCAATGGTATCCTAATGCAGTCACTGTTGGTTGTTCAACTGCTGGTGAGATATTTAACACCCAGGTATCAGACAACACGTTGGTAATGACGGCAGTAAGTTTCGAATATACCCGGGTTAAAGAAACCCATATCAGGTTATCGGAGGTTAAAGACAGCCTGATTGCTGGCGAAATGCTGGCCAAAAACTTATCTGACATGAACCTTGTACATGTATTCGTCCTGTCCGACGGGCTGCATGTCAATGGAAGTGACTTGGTAAAGGGATTGCGGAAGGCCTTACCCCGATCTGTAACCATAACCGGTGGCCTTTCTGGAGATGGTGAAAACTTTGAGGAAACCTGCGTTTTTTGGGGAGATTCTTCAGAAAGCAAGGCCATCACTGCTTTGGGGTTTTATGGCCATCGACTTAAAGTTGGGTTTGGATCCCTGGGCGGTTGGGACTCCTTTGGCCCCGAACGACAAATTACCCATTCAGATGGTAATATTTTGTATGAACTTGATGGAAAATCTGCCCTGGACTTATATAAAAAATACTTGGGAGAACATGCGGATGGTTTACCGGCAACCGCACTCCTGTTCCCGTTAAGCCTGAGAAGAAGTAATGAAGAAGAAGGCATTGTAAGAACCGTACTGGCTATCGATGAAACGAAGCAAAATATGACATTTGCCGGAGACGTGCCGGAAGGGGCTTATGCACGTTTGATGAAAGCCAATTTTGATCGTTTGATTGATGGTGCTGGTGGTGCAGCAAGAATCAGTCTCCAAGCTATAAATTCCATATCGCCTGATTTAGCCATCCTCATCAGTTGTGTCGGTCGAAAGATGGTGCTTCAACAACGTATTGAAGAAGAAGTTGAAAGCGCCAGGGATGTTCTGGGAGAAAAGACAGCCATCACCGGGTTTTATTCCTATGGTGAAATTTCTCCATTTAATCCCGGGGATAAATGTGCTTTACACAACCAGACAATGACCATCACTACATTTGCCGAAATTTAGTTCATGGATAATCAACACAGCCTGCTGAAAAGACAACTCAAACGATTTTCCCTTGATCCGGAATCACTACCACAAGCACTTCAGGAATTTGTATCCGCTGTCAACGATGCTTACATCCAATCGGATGCGGATAGAAACATGCTTGAACGTTCGTTGGAATTGAGTTCAAACGAATTAATGCAGGCAAATTCGGAATTGCGAGCTGTTTTTAAAGCCTTTCCGGATATGTTTTTTCGTATGACACAGGATGGAAAATTTCTTGAATATAAAATAGGCACATCAGAAAGTTCATACCCCAATATTAAACAATTCATTGGCAAATCCATATCCGACATTCAGAATCATGATTTGAAAAAGCGCCTCAAAGATACGGTTGATGAAGTTGTCCGAACAAAATCTCTTGTAACCATACAGTTAGAATTAAAGATTAAAGAGCAGGCACACTTTTTTGAGGCCAGATTTTCCCCGCTACTGGGGAATCAGATCATCTGTATCGTTAGAAATATCACTGAAACCAAAAGAGCAGAGGAAGAACTCAAACAAAGTGAACAGCAATATCGAACCGTCCTGGAAACATCACCAGATCCCATTATCGTCTATGATATGGAAGGAAAAGCCAGTTATGCTAACCCGGCATTCACCAGGGTTTTCGGTTGGTCAATCCAGGAAATAGATATTAAAAAGGCCAGTTATATTCCTGAAAAATATATTGAAGAAAACAAAAAAAAATGGAAGCTCTTACAAAATGGATCTGCTTTTCAAGGTTTCGAGACAACATGGTATGATAAAAAAGGTAACTTGCTGCAAATATTAATGAATTCATCCATTCGATACGATAAATCAAATACGCCTATTGGAGCTGTTATTACACTATTGGACATCACACAACAAAAACAATTGGAAGCGGAACTCCGCATCACCAAAGAAAAAGCTGAATCCGCCAATCAAGCAAAATCGGAATTCCTGGCCAATATGAGCCACGAACT
The DNA here is from genome assembly GCA_041556995.1 of bacterium. GTDB lineage: Bacteria > SAR324 > SAR324 > XYD2-FULL-50-16 > XYD2-FULL-50-16 > JAHJTV01. The sequence goes on from JBFFHJ010000006.1 coordinate 115,216, forward strand.
ACGTACGCCGATGCACGCTGTTCTTGGTTTTGCTAAACTAGCCATGGCTAAAATCCAACATCTTAAAAATGAAAAAATTATCAGCTACCTGGAAGAGATTTACAACAGCGGCCAACGATTGATGCTGCTGTTGAACGACCTGTTGGACCTGTCTAAACTGGAAGTCGGTCAAACCGAGTACGATTTTGAACAAGAAAGGCTGTCCATTATCGTTATAATTGTAATGAACGAATTCAACGTGGTTTCAAAAGAAAGGGGAACAACCATTAGATTTAAAGAACCTACCTTCGAAGATATCGTATTGATCGATACCCACAAGATTATGCAGGTAATCAGAAATCTTCTGTCAAACGCTATTAAATTTTCCAATCCAAAAGGAAACATCGAAATTTCCCTCAGTCAACAAAACGATTACCTCCAGTTTTCCATCAAAGACCAGGGGATCGGCATTCCTCCCAACGAACTGGATAGCGTGTTCGATAAATTTGTACAAAGCAGTAAAACAAAATCAGGAGCCGGTGGCACCGGACTTGGTCTAGCTATCTGTCATGAAATCATAAAAGCCCATAGTGGAAAAATCTGGGCCGAAAACAATGCAAATGGTGGTGTCACTTTCCACTTTCTGCTCCCCCAAAACTAATCCTCCCCATTCCCCAACATTTGGAGTGTCCTTTGAAATGGCGTTTAAAAATGGTTGACATTTCCCTGGATTCAATAAAAAATGCTGACACAAAATAAAAAATTCCGTTATATTATTAGTATCGTTCTAAATATATACATTTTATGGTTTGGATTTGACCTTTACTTGTTCAAATTTATTCAAAAACTGGTTTCATCCTAATGGGAGTCCTGGCGACCTGAAGAACCTCCAGTCTTTCAACGAGATCTTTTGTTACTGATTTTACAGGACTTGAAGCAAACATATTTCCAGGTAATCAGCAGTATTCCTTACTTTTGGCTCTGAGAGATCCTTCGTCGTTCCTCCTCAGGATGATAGGAAACTTGATTGGGGCAGGATAAAAAATCCTAAAATGTGAGTAAATGTCGCATGGTAGTGTTTTGCCAGAGAAATTCAATGATTTTGACTTTTAACGGATGAGGAAAATGGCCACATATCTTGAAACGATATTTTTTTATCGCAAGGCAGCATTTCTATATCTATTTTTTTTTATTTCAGCAACAAACATAATACTAGCGGATGAATACCATTATAAAAATGTTCTGGTGGGTGATAGAGCCGCCACTATGGGAGGTGCTTATGTAGCTGTCTCTGACGATTCATCGGGGGCTTATTACAATCCCGCCGGGATTGCTTTCGCATATGGTGATAGTGTTTCCGGCAGTGGCAATGCATATCATTCAACCAACACCCAGTACAAAAAAGCTATTGGTAATAATGATTGGGAAAGAGACAGTACCACTATTTTACCAAACTTTTTTGGTATGATTAAAAAATTTGGTTCGCTGACCGCCTCAATTTCTTACATTGTTCCGGACTCATTAATCGAACATCAGGATCAGTTATATACTGTCAATAATGCCGAAGTATCAAAGTACTACATCAGCCTTCATTCCGAAGATCAAACGAATATGTTAGGACCTTCAATAGCATACAAGCTCAGTGATTCGCTTGCCATTGGGATCGGTCTGTTTTATTCCTACCGCATATACAGACACGAACAGGAGCAATTCCTTGTTTTAATAGACGGCAATGCAGAATCATTATATTCCAGTGTCAAACTTGAAGAATATTCATATGTTACCAAACTTGGCTTTCAATTAAGCCCATTTGATCCGTTTTTTATTGGTTTGAACATCACATATACGACGCTGGATTCTAGAAAAGTAACATCCGATAATGCTGCCATTATAGAAAACACTGATGGAGAACTGGTTTATGCATTAACCAATACGATTTACACAGAAGATAAAAAATATCCAATCCAGGTTTCATTGGGTGTTGCGATGTTTCCAACACCCAGTATCCTGCTTTCTATGGATATTGACCATTTTGCCGCCGGTGAATCCTATCTTAAAGACATCACTAACTATGCTTTGGGTGGGGAATGGTTTATAAATGCAGCCAACGCTATCCGATTGGGGTATTTTACCAATTACGATGCGCGTCAAGAATGTACATCGACCAGTTGTTCGGTAGCAAAAATAGATATGACCGGTTTTACTCTTGGTTACTCATCCTATACTCGAACATCATCGTTTACACTGGGGGCTGTTTCCTCAACAGGAGCAGGCAAGGCTGACATATACGGAGATGGTACTATAGTAGATATGAACCGCCAATCATTCACACTCGTTTTCGCGGCTAATTATAATTATTAATGCAAAAACCATAAAATCTATTATAACCCTTAAAAAAAAACTGGTGGTTTACAAGTACGCCCAAAAAATGGTTTCCCCTTATAATATCAACATTTTACCTTATTAGAAGCACTGTTGATTCAGGTCCGCAAAAATAAAAATCTATCTGATTTCTTATAAATAATGGGCAGTTATGGTTTCATGATTTAAACTTATACTATGCATGGCATCTCTTTGTTTTATGAATTCAGAAAATTATAAATAATGTATTCATCTGTTATTTTAGCAAGTATTTTGAGTCGATAAGTAACGATTGAACATCGTTTACATATCAAAAAAATGGCCTGCTTCTTGCTGATATAAAGGCCAATATCGCAAATAAAGAAGCTACACAAGACTTACCCACTTCATGTTTACCATCATCGTTATCACGTTTTACTAAGTAGCTGAACCAATTGAAAGGGGAGAGAGAAAATGAAACAGTTTATTATTATCTTATTAGCCCTGTTTGTTATCACAGGTTTAAATGGATGTAAAAAAACAGAGAACAGTCTTGAGGGATCTGTGAGTGGAACTCTCACAACAGGCCCCAATGGAGATGGTGATCTTCCCGAAGGAATTGTCTTAAGCTCAAAAGTTTCGGGAACCGTTAGTGGTTCCACAGTAGCTTCAAGCTCCAGCAGTTCTCCATCAATGTCTCGCTCTATTTCCCAATCCTATACCGGCACAGATTGTGATAACTCTGCTTATAGTGTCTACCTGGTAGGTGGAGACGGAACCGTAATCGACTCCGGCTATGCCTATAACGGTGAATTTTGGGTAGCTGCTGACCCCAACCACGAAATCGTCATAGAGTTTGCCTGTGGTCAAACGTGTTTTGGAAAACCAGGCTCTTCAGATTTGGTTTGCGATCCTATTTCCACTACTGTGGTTTATGCATTGGAAAAATCACTCGATTCTTCAGTAAAATCAGACCCCGATTTCGAAGGGCTATCCATTGCTAAAATCGCTGAAGGAATCGTAGAAACATTAAAGCTGATGAGTCAGCTCGATCCGACCAACAATATTGTCGGAAAACTAGAAGATGCTGTCGAAATTGGTGGTGACACCGGAAAAGAAACCATGAAAGATATCATCATGGGATCCAGTGTGGGAGCTTTATTTACCTCAATGCAAACCTTGGCGCAGGAAAAGAAAGTACATAACCAGGCATTGGATGATGGAGATGCCACTGATGACGCTGCAAATCAAGCAGCTCAAAGTGCGTGGACAGTCAGAAAGGTAGTTGAGATGCTAACCGGATTGGGGCTCCAGGTTGAATTCGAGTTAAACAGCTCAGACGGAATGAGTATTTACCATTCAATTTTTACTGACATTGATACCTGGGTCGGAACCAATTTTGTTGCTGAATTCAGAAAATATGTGTCACAACTCTATACATCCCTTTATATAAACCATACTACTTCGACAGTAACCCTCGTCTGTGTTGCGGAAAATGAATCTGATTGGGAAAAAAAGCCGATCATATATCCCCCTTACCTGGTCTCAAGCGGATCTGAATACAACACATTATCATGTATGCACCAGGATACGTTATCCGATACAGACATACTCGGCATCACAAAAAATGGTGGCACTGAAATGGCTGATATCAACGGTGACGATATTTATCGTTTGAAAGCCTATATCAAGCCATCTTTTGAGGAAACCAACAGAAATGATCCCAAGGGTGAACATGAAAAAGAAAACGATGCTTTTCACAAATTCAGCATTGATGTCATTCGCATTTTTGATGAATTTGAAACAGCTATGTCCCCTGGTGGTGTGTGCGCAGATGATGTAAGTGGTGATGTTGTAAATGGTGGTGACTTTGAATTCCTGGAAGGTTTTGCTCAATGCATCGACGATAACGGTCTTGACAGGTATTTCTCCGGGTTGTTGGGGATTTATCAATTCATGAGAAATAACACATTAAGATCAACAAAATTCTCTCTTCGCGATATTCATGATACTTTGGTAGGCGTTAATTATATGAGCATGCGCTTACAAGGTGACTTATGGCAGGCAGGTTTAGATGATCGCTGGCTTGAAGTACAGTTATCTGATGTAAGCAGTGATGACAACGACACATGGATCAGTGCCTGGCAATTTGACAGTACTTCGTATGATGCTACAGCTGATCCGGTGTTGGATTTAGTTTGTCCTTCTATTTTTTGTAATAATGGGGATGAACCAAAAAGCGGTCCGATAACAATGACTTTGGCTCAATTATATAATTCTGATGCGGCGATCAACAGTGTACTTGAAATGAACGAACCGCCTTATGACGTCACAATGAAAACGTTTGAGAATATCCCATCAATGACCGAAATCCGGGATTACATTTTTGAGGATGCCCATCATGAGCCGTATAATACGGCCGGGTCAAAAACATTTCATGTCAAAGGAGTTTCTGCCGCTGATTCATCCAATGATTATGAAGCTGATTATCCCATTTTATGCATGATCCAAAACGCCAATGCGGCAGGTGCTTTTGTCGCCGGAACAAGTTCTATTGTTTGCGGAGCCGCGATCAATACAACTTGGGATAGTGAAGGTAATCCTGCTGATAAGTCGGAGTACCAATCATATTATGCTTTACAACAAAGGGGAGAGGCAGGCAGTGTCGGAGAAGCTGATATGTATTACGGACTTATTAGCATCAATACGGGCCTTGATTATAATTTAAACGGTCGGGAATTCCGTGTTCGTGGTGTTCATGAAGATTATTCAGGAGGATTAACAGCCGATGGTCAAACATTGAGTTCTGTCAACCAGGAGTTTTGTAATACCTGGCAGAACTCCGAAGGAGAGATGCAATCTCATTGCTGGCAAGAGATATTTGATTATGTGACTGTTGAGTTTCCCGATACTTTTTTTCCTGAAAGCTCATATTATCCTTATTCATGGAATATCCCCATGACTTCCACATGGGAAGATTACCAGGGAAACACCTACGAATGGGACTGGAATATGTCTCTTGCAATCAGCCGTAATAATACGGAGAACATCTGGAATGATGATTTTGCCATATGTTTAGCCAACAACGCAGTCATAGTTGATACCACAAATGATATTACAAAGGTACTATATGCAGAGGTTGATTCGTCATCAGACCTGGTGGACTGTTTCAACAATTCCGAAAGTACTTTTTATTACCTGCAACTGGATTGGCGGGGAGTAGACGCAAGTTCCGACTATGAATATCAGCTTGTTAGAAATGACGGTAGCTTTATGTGGTCTTTGGACAGTACAACAGACAGTACCACGGATGCCATGATTTCATTAGAAGAGATCGCTGCGGTTAATCCTGCAAATGATATGGGGCCGGCTGTCAAAGAAGAACGATTGCTTCATTTTGAAATTGCTAATCTCAGTCATGACGCAAAATATGATCCGTTCTGTGATGATACTAATGGCAACGGTTATTGTGATTGTACCAGTTCATTGTATGCCACAGATTACAAATGTAATTTAACAGATGATGTCATAGAGCCGACCTTATCCGATGCGCCGTATTGGTATGGCGATTCCCAGGTGGATGATGTCCGACTGGTAATTTCTACTTGCGGCGGTGAATCTGGCATGACCCTCATTGATTGCCTACAGGATCTCCAAGACGGTTCTCATCCAACTGCGGATGGAAGTGCTGATATCTCACAATTACATAATGTCGACTGGAGTCGTTTATTTGAATGCTCGGATTCTACTAAAGTAATTAAATGGATTGATACCTATCAAATTATCAACGGTCAAACAACAGATGTTGGAGGTAATTGCGGTTCATTGGGAGAAAAAGGACCAGTGCGAATGATTAAACTTACTAAACGTAACAATGCATATGATGTTGAAAGACCTCATACAATGCTCAAGCTTATCTCTGCTGCAACTGCAACTTCGGGAACAGGAGTGACAATAGACCCCAATGCGGATACATTCAATTTTCAAGAAGCTATCGCCCTTACATTTCTTAGATTTGCTTTTCCTTTAAATGTAACTGTGCAAAAAGATGGTGAAACAGTAGAAAGATTACCGGTTTATATGAGCCGAGTCCGAGTTCCAGGTAAACAATCAGATCCAAGTAGTGGATTGTTAAGAGCATTCTTAGAAAAAGGAGGGTTTATTCCTGCCGCTGAATAAACATATCAAGTATCATCGAATCTACAGTGTAATTAATATTGGATTTATCAGGGATCGACATTACCCTGTGCAGCAAATATGGAATTGGAAAACTTATATAGATCTACTCAGCTTTCTCCAGATGGTTATTTACGAACCAGATATTCTGGATTGCAGCAATGCCTACCGGCCGGACCGAAGAGCAAAGGAGATGATCTCCTACCTCTCTTTCAATCTTCAATACGGTCGATTTGGCTATATCGTTGAAGCCGATATTAAAGGTTTTTTAATAATATAGACCACGACCGGTTGCTTGAGATATTGTCGTTAAGAATAGGACGATGGGGCATTGCTTAATTTGATTTGAAAACAGCTGAAAGCGGAGGGGGGGGGGACAGCCTTCTTTTTTAGTTAAAGTTCAGCATGTTCAGAATATTTTGCAGGTAGATAAAGATAAGTTTTTATACTCGTATCAACCACTATCATGGTCGTCCTTCATCAATTAAGGATTTAATTTCACCGGCATCAGCGACTTCCATTTTGAATTTAATCCTTAATCCTCTGACATTTTTGACTTTTTTTCAACCGTTACATTTTCAAGTATTAACTCTTTTTCAAGGCAGGCAAACATTTCAGAATTTATACTTTTGGAATGTTTGCAGAATAGGGGATTGCTTTAAAGGGCTGCTGGAAAAATCTATTTCAGATGATCCATGGGGTGCGAAAAGTGCGCTAAAATGTATGGAGCCTGGTACTATATCCTCCGAAAATCCTTGAATTCATGTCCTATCAACCATGATAGTCAGGAAAATGACATGAGAAATCACCTCAATTTTCAGTTCAAAAGGTTGTACCAAATCAATTATTAAACCAACTTTAAAAATTTATTGTTGATTTCCAGTGAACACTTGTTTACTTTTAAACTTGGATGATGATTTTAACAATTCAAGGTAACAGTATGACCAACAGAAAAAACCAGATATTGAAGCGTGATTTCACATATACGGAGACAGTATATTTCGAAGTACTTGATAAGGAACCAACAGCATTAAAGCTTAAGGAGGTATGCAAACTGAGGAACGGTGTTCTGAGTGTTACAAATTCCGCCATTCCCAATTATGTATATAATAGTGATATCAATAGTATGTATTCTGAAATTAGCGGAGAGGAACGAAACACATTAAGAGAGTTGTATTTAAAAACAATAACCGCTAATGCGTGACAGCTGCTTGATCCGATGTTTACTGGATTGTCAATATTACTCTTCAATTTCCCCCATAAAACTTTCGACCTCAGTTAAGCTTAGGATGGAAAATTGAACTCCCGCCTTAGTTATTGTTAATGCCGTTGTAGCTTGTGGTTTTTTGATCGCATCTCTAATATACCCTCCATTTGGCACGCTACTGCAAAATATCCGATAAATGTATCGCCGGCAGCGGTAGTATCAACCGATTTTACAGAGAATACCGGTTCATGAAAGGACCCCTCCGGTATAAAAACCAAATCCACAAATGAAATATCCAAATAGATCACAGATTAAAAATTTGCCTGCCATGTACAAGAATATTATAAATTTTCAATAATTTTGAGGACAATAACTAATACCTTGACAGTTGAAAGCTCTTGTCATCATATCATATGTAATCCAGCATTCAGGGAGATATACCCGGTGTTAACAGTAGATTCCGAGTCGAGTCTGGAATGATATCATATGTATTTAGAATAGTTTATAATTTCAAAACAAATATATCAGGTCCCTATGCAGTAAAGTTAAAATAAAAAACTATAAAAAAAAACTTGTTATATAGAGCCATCATCGATTATCTTAAAACATGCACAAGCCAAAGGGTTGTTTTAAATGATGACGTCTTTCCGTGTACGTTGAGCTGAATACCTGTTATTAATGAATGCCTTCAAAAACATTGAAATATTTAACACTAACATCAAAATACCTTCGCATTACCTGTATTCGTTGATTCGCAAAGTTGAGAATCATTTGCTATGATGAAAAGAAAAGTAGCTTACAAGTTTTACTGGCCAATTATTATATCGGTTTTTTTTTCTGTGCTGGTATCGTCCATAACGGTTGCTACTTACCTTTTAGGGCAATTTGAAGATGAGGTTCTACGAAAAGACGAATTGCATATTAAAGGACTGGCCGGCAATGTTAAAGGTTTTATCGACAGAGCTTTTTCAATAAATTATCAACTGTCTGTAAATCCCATATTAACGGACAGTATTATCAAGGCGGCCCCTGATTGGAAAACGAGACTGACTGAATATGAAAAACAGTATGATACTACCGGTAGATTAATGCAAAAAAGCGGATTGCCTTTGCTGGTAAACATGCATAAAAAATACGATTTTGTAGAACTCTTTTTCTTACAGGACATTACGGGGAAACAAACAGCTAGAAGCTGCGGAACAATTGGCTACAGGGGAAAACGCTGGTGGTTTAAAAAAATTATGGCGAATAAAGACCATTCATCCTTTTTCTCAAAATCTTATTTTTCAATGACGGGTAACAAACCGGTTTCGTCCGCCTTTCATCCGGTGTTCAATAATAATGGGCTTCTAATTGGAATTTTAGGAATGGATATCAATTTTGATTTCCTTCAGGAATTTGTCAGTCAACATCTATACTCTAAAGATTTATGGGCAATGATTACCGATAATGAAGGAGTAATTATTGCTCATCCGGATAAAGCAAAGTTGCGAGAACTCTATAATCTAAAAAATATGACGCGAGAGGTTTTAAACGCCACTGATTTCGACAAAACAGACCTGGATGCCGGTGGTTACATGAAAACCCGAAAAGAAACACTGGATTGGGCCCCTGAAATATCCCAAATTGTTAAAAATGCTATTGCAGGGCAGAGCGGTTACATATATGACGTATTGATGAACAGTAATAAAAGCACGCTTTATTACCGACCAGTAAAACTCCCCGGCAACAGTCAAAACAATTTTTCCATCATACTGGTTCGAGATAACTCAACGCTTTATTACACTAAAGTCAGAATCGTCATTTTTGTTATTGTTTTTACCGTTATTACCATCTTACTGCTGATCCTTCTCTTTCACGTATATTTTAAACGAATTATCCTGAATCCATTGGATATCCTGACCCGATCCATTAAAGACGCCGACTTGACAGATACCAAACCAGTTGATCTGAACACCAATGATGAGTTTCAAGTTCTGGGTGAAACTTTTAACAGCATGCATAACACCATCAAATCAGCTAACGAAAAACTTGAAGAAAAAGTTGAAAAAAGGACAGCCGAACTGCGGAACATAAACCAGAAGTTAAGCCAAGAGATCGAAAAACACCAAATAACTGCCGAAAAACTGAGAACCGCCAAAGAAGCCGCTGAAACCGCCAGTGCAGCTAAAAGCCAATTCCTGGCCAATATTAGCCATGAACTGAGAACCCCCATGCACGGTATACTGGGATTTGCCAAATTGGGACTGGATAAGGTGGAAACCATTAAAAGAGAAAAAATCCGAAAGTATTTATCTGAAATCGCTTCCAGCGGACGTCGATTAATGATCTTGTTGGACGATCTTTTGGATCTATCCAGACTTGAATCCGGTCGGGTAGAATACACCTTTGAAACTCACCATATGTCTGAACCGGTTTACAAAGTTCTTTCTCAGATGTCAGTTCTCCAACAGGAAAAAGATATCCAAATTGTGTTCAAGAAACCTGATTTTAATGACAAAGCCGAATTCGATAAAGGGAAAATTATTCAGGTCATGCAGAACCTGATTTCCAATTCCATCAAGTTTTCAAAGGTTGACGGCTACATTAAGATATATATCGTTCAAAATGAGGATTCGTTAATGGTTACCGTTGAAGACAATGGGATAGGCATCCCGGAAAATGAATTGGCAACGGTTTTTGACAAATTCATACAAAGCAGTAAAACCTCCAGTGGCGCCGGAGGCACCGGATTGGGTTTGTCCATTTGTCAAAATATCATTCAAGATCACCGTGGAAAAATCTGGGCGGAAATAAATGCCGAAGGCGGTGCCATCGTTCGCTTTCAAATACCCAAATTTCAGAGAAATAAAAACTAATACTCCTGGTTGGTCAATCAATAATCATCATTTCTATATAATTTCCCTGTAAAATTCTTCTGTTTCTTCCATTTTTCATCATTCACCTGTAGCTTTCATCTCCAACAACTTCGCGTTGTTTTATGGCTAATTTTAATTATATCAGATATGTAGACGATTAAGTGATTAAATTCTTGACAAATCTTGTCTGCCAAATTAGCATCACCCTTGTTAGTCACTTAACCGGGTTGAGTCAATTAGCTGGTTAAGTGGTTAAATTGAAAAATTGACTAATTTAACGATACTGCTTAAATTAATTAACAGGATAACACGGGGGAGAAATGTACAATTGGTATATTTTAAGATTAGAAATCAAAGCAAGACAGCGAGAGATAGAAAAAGCTGTCAACCGAGACCTATTGTTTCTTCCATGGGAAGAAAGCAAAGAAAAAACGCGTCCGTTTATTTGCAAAGTACTGGATAAACTGGGTCAAAAAATGATAAATACCGGTATGTATCTTACCAGCAAATACGGTCAAGCGAGGCAAGAGAGCCTTGTATGCAAATAGGCCTCGGAATCTCCGATCTTTGCAAACGTTTCTTTCATTCATAAGGTTCTTTAAGGAATAGTGTCATGCCGGAACAGGATTTTATAGTACGACCAAAAGGATCATCAACAGTTGTCTCATTATGCCCGGCTCAAAATATAATCGCCAGCTTGATGATTTTGCATAAAACCAACAAGTTTTATGGATTTAATGACTGGGTGATTGAGACGGCTCACGCCTTGACTGACGAAGAAAGAACGAATAACAGTATTGTCTGTTTTGGTTTACATCATGCTTATTCATCAGGAAGAGACTGGACCGATTTCCCTGAATATCTGAATTACCTGGAAACTTTGGATGCGGAGAAGATGCGGGAAAGAATGTTTGCTCGTTACCGCAGAATTGGGTTCCTGAGAAATATGGAAGGTGCACCGGGTTCTGAAGAACCACCGACGATTGATGAAGAGGAGATTTTAAAGAATCTGGACAGCTTTTTAGGTTATATTGAAAACAATTATAATGTCAGGCACGTCGATTTTGAAATTGAAACTCAAGCTTATCAGTATATTATCAACCCACAGGCCATGAAAGAGTTAATTATCGGACATCTTCGTCACATGTGGGATAAATACCTGTCAACCGAATGGGGAAAAAACGAAACCTTGCTACGGGAGTCGGTAAATGCCTTTAAGCAATTCAATCTTCAAAACCTGGATCGTTTTGAAGCTGCAAAGCTTATCACCGGCCAGGATATCATACAAAAAATAGGGGAATGGCCCTGGAAACTGGAATGGTATAAAAATGTCAATAAGGTTATCTTTTTTCCATCCGCTCATGTTGGTCCGTATCTGGTCAAACAGTTTACTAAAAATACGTTCTATATTGCCTTCGGTGCCCGTCAACCGTCAAATGTCCAATTTCAAGCCCCCAACCTCAACCGAAACGAAATCAATGTTCGCTTAAATGCATTAGCCGATGATACTCGCCTGCGAGTCTTACAACTCATTTCAGAGAAAGGGGAATTGTCATCCCAGGAGATAATGACGCATTTAGGTCTGAGTCAATCAGCCGCCTCTCGACACCTGAAACAGCTTAGTGCTACCGGTTTTCTTGTTGAACGACGCCAAACCTGTGCCAAATGTTATAATCTAAATTCTGAATTCTTGGATAACACCCTGGACGCTGTTTCCTGTTTTCTAAAGAAAAAAGCTTAATATCAATAAATTTTGCACAGAGATCCTTCAGCACAAGCTCCCCATAATGACAACTGATGGTTTTTTATTATGGTATTGTCCTATTTTCATATCATTTTTAGATTGTATTTTTTATCAGTTAAGATATTCTTTAAATCAACGGTTCCGACACTTTCGGAATAATAGGGAATTCGGTGAAAAACCGAAGCTGTCCCCGCAACTGTGATTTGCTCATGCTTTTTCTGGAATCCCACTGTTCCAATTTTGTGGATGGGAAGGGAGAAAAAGTCTGCAATCAGCCAGGAGACCTGCCGTTGACTTTTCTTTTTTGAAACTTTCGGGAGTTAAAGTGTCAGGCCCTCAAACCAATTCCAAATATTTTTCATCCAAATCACATTTGAATTTTTTGGTTGTCACTTCTCACGAATTGTTTCATAGGCAAAATAACAGCATGACCGGATTAATCAAAGAGATTTTTGATGGTTCGATCAAGTATATCGGGAGAAACCATGGATCAAATGTTTGCGCAGTTCCAAACCATTATCAAACGAAACGGGCAAGAAGCCAATTTTGATGCAAACAAGATCACAAAAGCAATATTAAAAGCCGGGCAAGTCACCGGTGAATTTGATGAGTCCATAGCCATGAATTTGACCTTCAGGGTTCTGGCTATGGCTCAAACGTTTTTTAAAGAGACTGTTCCAACGGTTGAACAGATTCAGGATATAGTGGAAGAGGTACTGCTGCACTCCTCCTACAAAAAGACTGCCAAAGCCTATATTATCTATAGGGATCAGCATGCACGTATTCGAGAGATTTCATCCAGCGCCAACCATCACTTAATAGAAGATTACCTGAATCAATCGGATTGGCGAGTGAAAGAAAACAGTAATATGAGTTACTCGTTGCAAGGACTAAACAATCATATCTCTGCCAACGTTAGTCAAAAGTACTGGCTTAACCGCATTTATCCAGCTGAAATCAGAGAAGCCCATGAATCTGGCGATCTCCATATTCACGATTTAGGACAACTCAGTGTTTATTGTGTGGGTTGGGATCTTCATGATCTGCTGATCAGCGGATTTAAAGGTGTTGCAGGAAAAGTGACGGCAAAGCCGGCACAGCATTTCAGAACGATTTTGGGGCAGGTGACCAATTTTTTCTATACCTTACAAGGTGAAGCTGCCGGGGCTCAGGCGTTTTCCAATTTTGACACATTGCTGGCCCCATTCATCTACTACGATCAACTAACTTATCGAGATGTAAAACAGGCTATTCAAGAGTTTCTCTTCAACATCAACGTCCCGACCAGAGTTGGGTTTCAAACACCGTTTACCAACATTACCATGGATTTGGCGGTTCCCACCTATTTCAAAGATCAGGCGGTTGTTGTGGGAGGTGAGTTGAAAGAAAAAAAATATGGTGATTTTCAGCAGGAAATGAATTGGCTTAACAAGGCGTTTTTAGAAACCATGGCAGAGGGGGATGCCAGTGGTCGTGTATTTACCTTTCCTATTCCGACATATAATATCAGCAAAAATTTTGATTGGGATAATAAGGATTTGGATATATTATGGAAAGTGACCGGCAAATATGGTTTACCTTATTTTGCCAATTTTGTAAATTCGGATATGAATCCTGAAGATGCCCGCAGTATGTGTTGTCGGCTTAGAATTGATAATCGTGAATTGGTAAAACGGGGTGGTGGTCTGTTTGGTTCGGCACCGCTGACCGGATCGATCGGTGTGGTCACTATTAATATGCCACGGTTGGGTTATTTGGCAAAAGATGAAACAGATTTTTTGCATCGATTGGAAAAACAGATGATATTGGCCAAATTATCATTAGAAATCAAACGAAAAACCATTGAACAACAAACTGAAAATGGATTATACCCATATACCAAATATTATCTGAGGAATACCCGCCAGCGGTTCGGGAAATACTGGCAAAATCATTTTTCCACTATCGGTATCATCGGCATGAACGAAGCTTGTCTAAATTTAATGGATCAAGATATTTCCAGAACCAAAGGGAAAGCATTCACGGAAAAAGTACTCGATTTTATGCGAGAACAACTCAGCTTGTACCAGGAAGAAACCGGTGAGATCTTTAATTTGGAAGCTACTCCAGCAGAGGGCGCTAGCTATCGACTGGCATTGTTGGATCGGGAACGTTTTCCGCAGATGCTATCAGTCGGTGCCGAACAATTGGAATTTTGTAAACGGCCCTATTATACCAATTCGACCCATCAACCTGTTAATCAATGTGACGACCTGTTCGGCCTATTGGATCAGCAAGACGCTTTTCAAACCAAATACACGGGTGGAACCGTACTTCATCTGTTTATCGGGGAACGGATAGAAGATACGGAGACAGTTAAAAACCTGGTGAAAACCATATCCAATAATTATCATCTACCATATTTTTCCATTACACCGACATTCAGTGTCTGTCCCAATTGCGGATACATTTCAGGAGAACAAGCCGTATGCCTGAATTGCGAGGCAGAATGTGAAATATACTCGCGCGTAGTGGGATATTTAAGACCGGTTAACCAGTGGAATGACGGTAAACAAGCGGAATTTGAAATGCGAAAAGTAGTCAACTTATGATCATTTCCGGATTCCAGAAATTTTCTTTAATCGATTATCCCAACTTTCCCTGTGCCGTTATTTTCACACAGGGATGTAATTTCTGTTGTCCCTATTGTCACAACGCTACTTTGATACCAATGGACAAGGAAAAGGGGTATTCGTATCGGGATGTTTTTTCATTTTTATCCCGCCGACGTTCAGTTTTAAAAACAGTATGTATTACCGGGGGTGAGCCGACCATCCATAACGATTTGGATGAATTCATAACAGAGATTGTATCCATGGATTATCAAGTCAAATTGGACACCAATGGCAGTCGTCCCAAAACTTTACAAAAGCTGATTAATTCAAATTTGATCAGCTATGTGGCTAT
The DNA here is from genome assembly GCA_041556995.1 of bacterium. Classification (GTDB taxonomy): domain Bacteria; phylum SAR324; class SAR324; order XYD2-FULL-50-16; family XYD2-FULL-50-16; genus JAHJTV01. The sequence continues at coordinate 130,466 of JBFFHJ010000006.1, forward strand.
GGATATCAAAGCCCCTGAAAAAAAATATCCGCTGCTCTCTGGTGTCCATTTTCCTTTTCACTTAATCGCCGAAAGTATTCATATCATTGCTAATTCAAACCTCCCTCACCATTTCCGCACCACTATCGACCCAGAAAGATTAGATACATCCGATATTGAGTTGATTCGAAAAATGATACCATCGACATCAGCTTTTAAACTACAGGAGATGAACCAACCAAATTAGAACCGGATGCTTTTTTTAGGGATCGTTAAAAAATCAGTTCACATTCTGTTTACAAAAGTCCTAAAAACAATGGACATTTTGTAAACAGAATGTCCATTGTTTTTTCAGTTGCCCCTTAGAACAAGCAGCATTTCCTTTATTTCTCCTCTCCAGAATTACCTGCCTTTTATCCAAAGCCTGTATAAATATTGAATTCACAGAATAACGCCTCTGGGTGTTTTGGAAGTCACCCAGGCTGTTGGTTGGGTCCAAAAACTGGAGGGACAGAAACGACTACTTGACTAAACTGACATTTATGAGTCGCTGTTGGAAACACCGGCTTCTTCAAAAGAGGCCATATCCCTCATAACTCGACAGGCCGTATCAGCAACATCAATGGCCATGGCTGCACCAGTACCTTCACCCAGTCGCATCTTCAGATCGATAACCGGTTCCAATCCCATAAATGACAGGGCAGCTTGTTGAGCAGTTTCAACTGATTTATGTCCGGCAATGAGGTATTCCTTTATTTCTGGGCAAAGCACATATGCGATCAGTCCGGCGGCGGTAGAAATAACACCATCCAATACAACGGCGATTTTTTTTGAAGCGGCTGCCAGAATAGCTCCAACGATTCCGGCAATTTCCAGTCCGCCAACTTTACAAAGGATTTCCATACCGTCTTTGGAGTCTATTTGATGAAATGCCAAAGCTTTTTCAATCACTTTGATTTTGCGCTCAAGTCCGTTATCATCAATACCTGTTCCCCTTCCGGTTGCTTCTGCCGGCGATATTCCTGTGACTGTACTAATTATGGCGGCTGCACACGTCGTATTCCCAATGCCTATTTCACCCACTCCCAGAATATCGATTCCCTGGCTGTTCAACTCATCAAAAACAACTTCCATACCTGATTCAATAGCCTGTATCGCCTCATCTCGGGTCATGGCACTCTCCAGGGCAAAATTCCGGGTACCGTTTCTTATTTTTTTATTGATGAGTACGGGATGATCGTAAAACTCTCCTTTTACTCCCATATCAATCACTTTAAAATCGATCTGATGTTGCGCACAAATAACATTGATACCGGCGCCTCCTTTAAAAAAGTTTTCCAGCATTTGTCGTGTGACTTCCGAAGGAAATGCTGAAACTCCCTCTTCAGTTATTCCGTGATCTGCACCAAAAACAAGCATCAATTTCCGTTTTAAGGTTGGATTCAGATCTTGCTGAATCAACGCCAATTGTACAGCCAGCCGCTCCAAAACGCCCAAAGATCCCAGTGGTTTTGTTTTATTATCAATCTTTGCCAAGGCGTCCTGTAATAGAGTAAAGGGCATGGGTTGGATACTTTCAATGGTTGACATGATTTTATCTGAAATTATATTGGTTTTTTTACCTTTCATAGTTTCTTCCTTTTTTTTCATGTTAAACAATATATCGATATTAACAGTTTGATTTTTTTTGTTTTCAAAATCTATAATATAGCAAAAAGATCAGCATTTGCGAATTTTTTATCATTTTCTGAGAGCATTATTTTTCCTTATCCAATGATTTGGACCTTTTTTCACAACAAAATGTGAAAAATCGGCATAGGAAGAACCATTGCGTCTAAAATACTAATAATGATTTAATGGTGGTTTTCGTTTTGATGGATTGACACCTATTCCAATATCCTTAAACCAATTTCTCTTTCCCTGTTGGTTTAAAAGATACGGATAGCTTCCAGCGGGGAATCCGAAGATTATTTGATGTTCAGGCAGGCTTTCTGACTTATGGATCATTCTACTAACCGCGCCTTCCCGTTTGACCAGTGGCGATGGCGGTGTTCGTCCCCAAATACAGCAATGGCTGGTTTGTGATGGAGTCTCACCATCTTTCCTTTTAACACGCTTCACTCATTTTGAACAATTTGTGCACCTGATATTTAATGATAAGAATTACTTATTATTGCGTCAAGTTGGTTTGTTTTAAAAATAAATTATCCTGCCTTTGTCAGCGCACTGAATTCATAACGCTTGTCAACGCTATGAAAAACTGTCTTTTGTAGTCAACCGTTAATCTGCTGTGGCGTAATCGTATGATTTCTAATCAATAAAAGATTATTATTCACTTATTGTCATTCTGAAGCATGATCGATATTCAACAACAACTTGACTGCATGAAGGCCTTTCTACATCAAGTTGTTTGTAGAAAATTCAGTATGAGCTTAAACGATGTCATTTGGTCTTGGTTCTGAGAGATCCTTTGTTGTTCCTCCTCTGGATTTCGCCTCATCTTCAGGAGACAGGTAGCAAAGCTTAACTTAAAGACATTGACTAGCTGGTTGTTATTTTTAAAGGAGGATCTTTATCCATAAGTCTGGAGGTTTTTTATGTAGCCCATTGTATAAATATGTTTTACATTCTTTTATGATATTTCAAACTTTTATAATTATGCATGATAGCCGATAAATAGTAAGACCAACATAATACTGGTTAAGAAACTTCTAATTTCAAAAGTTGATTTATGGTCCACATAAGTGTACTAATTGATTTGGGTTTTTGGATCAGCAAATCCATCGTCTGGGAGCAAAATATCTAAATTTAACACCCATTTAGGTTTTTCAGCCCAATTTTTATAAAACCTAAACTAAAAAAAACCAACAGGAGCAAAATATGTCATTGCTTTTTACACCCAAAAAAATAGACAAGATCGAAATCAAAAACCGTTTTATTCAATCGCCGACATTTACGGCGACCGCGAATCTTGATGGTACTGTCAGCGAACAAACGATAAAGCGACATGTAAGACTTGCCAGGGGAGAGGTTGGACTTATTGTAAAGGGGTGTCTTTATGTTCATCCTTTGGGACAATTTGCCTGGGGACAAGGCGGAATTCACAAGGATGAAATGATTCCAGGTTTAAAAAAACTTGTTAACGCTGTTCATAATGAAGGGGGTAAAATTGCACTTCAAGTCCACCATGCCGGAGCTATGACCATAAAAAAAATAATCGGTTCTGATCCAATCGCACCATCTTCATTTGAAAAAGATCCATTTTATGGTGCTAAACCCAAAGAAATGACAGAAGAACAAATTCTTGAGGTAATCGATTGCTTTGGAAAGGCTGCCGGTCGGGCTGCTGAAGCAGGAGCCGATGCAGTTCAAATTCATGGCGCACATGGTTATCTGGTCAACAGATTTATTTCTCCCTATTTTAATAGAAGAAATGATGCCTGGGGCGGATCAGATGAAAACCGTTTTCGTTTTTTAAAAGAGATTATCCTCTCCATGAAAAAAAACGCTCCAGGTTTACCGGTCATTTTAAAAATGAACTCTCACGATCATACTCCTACCAATGGTGTAACACACGATTTAACCATCAAGTATGCCAAGTGGTTGGCTGAATTGGGAATAGCCTTATTGGAATTAAGTTCAGGCACTACTCATTCCATTATGCACATGGCCATGGGAAGAGTTCCTGTAGATGATATGGCACTTTATTTACCGGCTTGGAAAAGACCAATCGTTAAATATATTTTCAATAATTTTGTTATCGGTAAATTTGATTTAACGGGAGAATGGCATTTGCCGGTTACTAAAAAAGTCAAACCGGTGATGGGAGATATTCCCATGTCACTTGTGGGCGGTGTTCGAACTGTCTATCGAATGAACGAAATACTGGATGAAAAATCAGCAGATTTCATCTCGTTATCCCGTCCATTGATCAGAGAACCCTTTCTGGTAAAACGAATCAGGGAAGGCAAGGTAACTATTGCAGCATGCGATTCCTGTAATAAGTGCCTCATATGTACTTCTTTGCTCAACCTGCCGATCCGTTGTTTTAGCCGGGTCAGTACTGATAAAGTCGCTCGGATGTTGAAGGAAAAAAGGAAAGATTGGAAATAAAACGTTTATATAATTTGGGGATTTTACAGCAACCCTTCTTTTAATAGCCAATCATAACAGTCTTTTATGGCCTCTTTGGCCGATGTCGGTTTATATTCAAGTTCGCTAATGGCTTTGTTATCGGAAAATGTCACGCCTTTTCTGGTCATCCAACTTATCATTTCAGGTGTGATATTTGGCTCTTTTCCGGTAATCGAAGCTATCAGTACAGGCAAATGAGCAAGAAATTTTAGTATAACGGTTGGAATCGCTTTAGGCTGCTTTTTTATCCCCATTAATCTGGAAATTTCGCTTATAAACTCCGGCATACTGCATCTTTCTCCGCCTAAGATATATCTTTCTCCGTTACGGCCTTTTTCAACAGCTGCTAAATGTGCACTGGCAACTTCCCGACAATTTGCAATCTCAATTTCCCCGGTAGGTATGCCGGGCATTTCATTATCGCGAAGAGAGAAGAACATTTTTCCCCAATTATTGGTATCATATCGACCAACTACCACTACCGGATTGAGAACTACAATTTCCATTTTTTCAGACATGGCCTTGAATGCTTCCTGTTCTCCGGCCCATTTACTTTTTTCGTAATTAACCCAGGAACTTTTGCCCTTTTGAGGTGTCTCTTCGGTAATAGTTCCGTAGACAAAACCCCAGGCTGCAATACTGGATGTATGTATAAATTTTTTGACCCCTTTTTCCTTGGCCACTTCCAGCAGGTTTTTTGTTCCTTCAATATTGGTTGCTGTTTGTGCTGCATTTTTTTTGGACCACATGTTGGTATCGCCCGCCAAATGAAAAACCACTTCGGTGCCGTCGGGTAATCCCTCTTCCAGCGAAGCCCGATCTGTAACTGCTCCCTCGACTAAAGTGACATTAAATCTCTTTAAATATGTTAAATCTGATGAAAACCGATGCAAAGCGGTTACCTTCCATCCTTCATTAACAAGCAGCTCGATTAAATTTAACCCTAAAAAACCGGTACTACCGGTAACAAATGCATTTTTTTTCATGTTTGATCGGATAGTTAGGTCATTCTTGTTAACAATTTACTATATTAAAAAATCATAGCCTTCACTCGTTTTAAACAAAAGTCAACCATAATGACAAAAAAGTCCTATACCAATTATCGAATCGAATACGAGTAACTTTGTAAAGACTTAGAGAGTCCGGGAAACAACAAAACACTGAAAAATGTTTTATCTCCTTCATCTACGATTTTTTTATGACCGTTTCTGAAATCAACAGAGGTTTTTATTGATAATCCGCCCATATTGTCAACAATTTTGAAATTCCAAAAGCTTTATGTATTTGGTGTGAATACACATGATAAAAAGCAAGTAAAAAGACACTATGACCACCTCTTTTATTCCTTATGAACTTTATAATTCAGTAAATCCAGATAAGCGCCTTCAATTAGATTTTCTTTTTTAATATCAAATATCTTCATTAGTTGAAGCGCCTCAATTTCCGCATCTTCAGCCTCTTCATTTCCGCTTAGTACCAATTCAAATTCTATAAAATCTCCCAGATTATCTACCTGATCAATATGTATTCGTGTGCGACCAACCCAAAATAGTTGTCGCGTTTTTTTAACCGAACCTATAATACCATAAGCCTTTTCCAGAACTATCAATAAACCATCAGGATCTTCCGTTTCCGATATGTAATACTCTGAAAGCTTAGGTCCGCTGATATTTTCTCGTCGGTAAAAAATGAGTTGTCCTTTATCAGGAGAAAATACTCGCAGCTTTAACCGTCCTTGGGGACTATTAAAGAATGTGTCATTTTGTTTAATAATTTCAGGGTTCCCACCTGACAAAGATTTAGCTTTGGTAATACAGAATCCGGTATTTTCAAGTTTAGCCTTTATTTCAATATTTCCAGCCATATTTTTTTGATTAAGAATAGATGAGTTTATAAAACATAACGCAATTACACAAAAAAACCAAAAAGAACAAACTGTCTTTTCAGTTGTTTACACAACATAAAAAGAGTAACAACATTAAATGCATTTGCCAAACCCCCACTACTCCTGTTTAATATATCGATTAAATAACCAGTAGGCGACTGTAATAATGAAAATAAAAATTCTTTAGTAATAGGGAGAAAGAGGGAGCAATTTTTATTCAGAATGGAGCCTGAGGCAATATTGAAATTCTTCAGGTCGCCCAGGCTCCCATCAGAATGACAAATGATCATGTTTTTTTATGCTGAATAATTACCTAAGGGTTGGCTAAAAATAACTTCACACAATCTGTCTACAAAATGTCCACTGTTTTTGGGACTTTGATAAACAGATTATGTGGAGTTATTTTAACGATCCCTAAATACAATTGATTATTGAATATTTTAAAAACTCCTAAGATGTGAGTGAAGAGGAATTGACTCACGGTATTCCTGATAACGTTTCTACTATACTGTTTTAAAAAATATAGAGATGCTCCAGCTTGGTGAATTACAAAAGAAAAAACGGATTAAATAATGATTGAAATAATACAATCCCTTGGTTTCTCTTCAATCAATTGGGCGATAGCCATAATATGTGGAGTATTGATCGGTATGGCTAAAGCCGGTGTATCCGGAACCGGTTTAATGATTGTGCCTGTCATGGCGGTTGTTTTCGGCGGAAAACCTTCGACCGGCATTGTGTTGCCCATGCTGATTGTTGCCGACGTTTTTGCCGTCAAGTATTACAACCGGTATGCAAAATGGTCTTTGGTCTTAAAAGTCATGCCTTGGGCTATTGCAGGAACCTTTGTTGGTTTGGTGGTAGGCAACAATATTTCCGACGTTCTGTTTAAATCATTCATGTCGATCATAATTTTATGCGGTATTGCTTTTATGATTTTGGGGGATGTCAAGCATACGACAGCCATCCCCAACTCCTGGTGGTTTGCCATGGTTCTGGGACTTGTCGGAGGGTTTGCCACCATGATTGGAAATGCAGCCGGACCGATTTTATCATTATATCTACTGGCTATGAGAATCCCAAAAAATACATTCATTGGAACAGGTGCCTGGTTTTTCCTTTTGGTGAATTTATTTAAAGTGCCATTGCACGTTTTTTTCTGGAAAACCATCACCCCAACCACCATTGCATTCAACCTGCTATTGGCGCCAGTCATCATTATTGGTGTTTTTATCGGCATCAGTATTATCAAAATCATTCCTGAAAAACTGTATAGAATCCTTGTAATGGGAACAACGATTGTCTCCGCAGCAGTATTATTGCTTGGTTAAGTAATATAAACCTGGATTTTGTAACTATTCAGTTCTGATAAAAACACGTTTAAAAATCTTATTACATTTGGAAAGGAGACACCGGTGAGAAAAAACTGATAATAGTATTTATCGTTGCTCTTATCGTAGTTTGCCTTACAGGTACATTCTTTTACCATCTAAGTGATAGAACTGTTGAACAGATAATCACCCAACTCGATAGCAAACCGAAAAAACTCAAAAAGTATTTGAAAGCAGCACCATCATCAAAAAAACCGGTAAGCACCCGCCTGATGTTCTTCTGGTGAAGCCCAATGCCCAAGGATTTAGTTGAAGTGCATCAAATCACCGTCACCTTTAATAACTCATAAGTAACGTTGGGTGACTATAAAAAACTGCCAAAGATATCCCCATTAATATTTTATCCAGTATTCCATGTCAATGGAGATGGTTGAACAGAACCACCAGAAGTCTGTGCTATCACCGATTTATTATCGGAAAAATAAATGGTCTTACCAGATCAGAATTTTTCAAAAATGGAACGAAATCTATACAAAAAAGCGCCATTTATAAATCCATTGTATTTCCCAGTCGTATCTCCTCAGGATGACAGGAAACTTGCTCACTAACCGACAAGGAATCCGGGGATATTGAAGTGGAATAAAAAATCCTAAAATATAAGATTCTATGTTTAATAAGAACCTGGATAACAATTTGTTTTACTTAGCAAAGAGGTCAAATAAGATTTTTATTTTATCAATAGTAGTATCAAAATTTCTCCATTTATATTATAAAAATCGATCAACATAAAACCTGAAAAGACAAAAAGAAAATTGTTATTATATATATCATAACACTTTAAAAAATATAAATTTTATAAGTGTTTATTAATTGAAAGCAAAAATTCAAAAACCCCCTCTAATGACCTATATTAGTCCATTTCAAAAATCTCACCATTTGAAAAGATATTAGTTTAAGGTAAAGATAATTTTATAATTTTTTTCCAATAAAGAGTACTTATACGACAACTCTACTTTTATTCATATCAATAAATTTCAAAAATAGGAAAATATTTGCTTGCAATTTTCTCATAAACCGTTAATGGTGTATGTGGTCACGGGATCAGTTTGAAAAAGGCAAAATTGTTTATATATAACGACCTTTGTTCCGGCTTCAACACAAACAATTCTTTTGGAGAATCAAAATGAACAAAGATTATGACATGTTAAAAATGACATTCGAACTATCCAACTTTCAAATTAGAAAATATGAAGTGATGTTTGACTGTTTGGATAGTGGTAAAGACGGATATCTGGATTTTGCCGATCTGGTGCCCCATGTGAACTACATAAAGAACAATAAAGAATGGGCTGAAGACGGTGAAGAATTTTTAAAGATGATGAACGCCAAAGCATCTTTCTGGATGGTTGTTTGTTACATTGAAGATGCCATTCTGCTAAACAAAATTACTAAGCCTCAATGGGTACACTTTTGGGCTGAAATGGCAGATGCGGTCAACAAAGGAAAAACTTACCATTTTGGACGTCAGGTATTCAAAGTGACCAAAAACAAAGCACCGGGATGGACAACCGTCATTATGCATTCTTTGTTTGAAATAATGGACGCGGATTTTTCAGGTGAGATTACCAGAAAAGAGTACCGATTATACTTGGAAAGTATACATATTAATTTATCGAAAGACGAATTTGATAAAGCCTGGAGCATAATAACGCATGGAAAGCCGGAAACAAACATCAGGATAGACGATATGGAAGAACTTCTCGTTCAATGGTTAATTAATACTGACGAGAATAAAAAGGTTCCTGGTGATTACTTTCCTTCCGGTGGTTACGGAATCCAGTAGTTTTTATGGCGAAACACAACTCCGCCATTCTGTTTGTTATAGAGATAAGGTTCATACCGATTTTAATGAAAGTGGTTTTGGGTTCAATTTGGAATTTCATACTTGTGTTAACTATGACATTTTCTATAATTTCGTTATTTTCATAATAGTATATATTAAGTAACTATTCAGCACTATCCTGGCCTCTATGTCATTCCTGCAAAAGTACAATGTTAATAAGTTACGAGATCGTTAAAAAATCAGTTCACCTAATCTGTTTACAAAAGCTCCAAAAACAATGGACATTTTGCAAACAGATTAGGTGAACTAATTTCAACTGACCCTAAGCTCTGTCATCCTGGGGAGGGACGACGAAAGATCTTTCAAGGCCAAAACAATTGATATCGTTTAACATCATATGGAGCTATGTACAAACAACCGGGTCTATTTGATTCTATTTGATATGGAAGGGCAGTCATATAATCAGTTTTTTACCGAATGGCGCCTGAGTTCCATTGAGATTCTTCAGACTGCCTAAGGATCCCATCAAAATGACAAATAGATTTATACTTTTTTATGCTGAATAATTAAAGTATTTTGGTTGATTGTGTAGTTTTCACACAAGTTTCATCTTCCTTATATCTCGAATCATTATTGTTGTTGTCTTATCCATTAAGTACTCCGGATTGAACGTACTCCTCCCATCGGTTGTTGAGAACATTTATCAATATCTCACTGACCGAAGTTTATCCAAATATCTATTTCTCCTATTTTAACATATTTTTTTTACGTTATGCCTTCCTCAATACCCGATTTTAAAGTTAAACAAGGACCCATTGCTGTTGTCGGAATGAGTTGCCGGTTTCCCGGAAATATCAATTCACCCACGGAATATTGGGATTTCATTTGTAGTAAAAAAGATGGAATATCAGAAATTCCTGGCGAACGATGGCACTTAAAGAAGTTTTTCCATCCCAAAAAGGGGATTAAAGGAAAATCCTATACAGCAAAAGGTGGCTTTTTAAAAGATATCGATTTATTTGATGCGGATTTTTTCAGGATTTCTCCAAGAGAAGCCGCTTATATGGACCCGCAACAGAGAATTTTACTTGAATTAACTTGGGAAGCATTCGAAGATGGGGGAATTGTTCCTGATAGTTTATCCGGCAGTAAAACAGGCGTTTATGTCGGTTTATTTGTTCACGATTACACCATCAATCATTACAAAGAACGTGACCCAACCCGATTTGATATCTATTCCGGCACCGGTATTTCACCGGGCATTACAGCCAGTCGGATCTCATATTATTTTGATTTTAGAGGCCCTAGCCTGGTGATTGATACAGCATGTTCCTCTTCATTGGTTGCCGCCCATTACGGATGTAATGACTTGTTGACACATGATGCGGATGTAGCGGTTGTGGGAGGTGTCAATCTAACACTGATTCCGGAGATGTATATCGTTTTATGCCAGGCCAATATGCTCTCTCCAGATGGATATTGTAAAGCTTTTGACTCCGGGGCAAACGGTTATGCTCGATCGGAGGGTGCCGGTATCGTCATATTAAAAAGACTGGATGATGCCATTCGTGATCAAAATCAGATATATGGTATAATCCTGGGCAGCGCCATAAATCAGGATGGAACGAGTGATGGTTTGACGGTTCCCAATGAAGAATCTCAAAAATCCGTTATTAAAAATGCCTTATTAAAATCAGGAATTAATGGCTCAGACGTTCAATATGTGGAAGCGCATGGTACTGGAACAGAAATTGGTGATCCCATTGAAGCAAACTCTTTGGGCAATGTTTTATCCCAGGGAAGACCAAAAGGTAATCAACTTTATGTTGGATCTGTTAAAACAAACATTGGACATACAGAATCCGCCGCTGGAATAGCCGGATTAATAAAAACGGCATTGATGCTGAAATATAAAAAAATTCCACCAAATCTTCATTTTGATTCACCAAATCCCAATATTCCTTTTGAAAAACTCCAACTGAAAATTCCAACTTCTTTAAAGACATGGACACTAGTTGAGTCAAAATCTCGAATTGCGGGTGTTAATTCATTCGGATTTGGCGGAACCAATGCTCATGCTATTTTACAGGAGTATCTTCCTTCAGAGACAGATAAAAAATATCATCTATCTGCAAAAGAGAATCAAACATATATGATTCCGTTTTCTGCTAAAAGCCCACTGGCACTGAGGCAATACATTACATCTTTTATTTTGCAATTAAAAAACCAGTACCTGAGAGACTCAACTATACAACTACAGGACCTGGCTTTTTCCGCCGCACAGCATAAATCCCATCATGTCAATCGCTTAACTGTTTCTGCTACAACAAAGGAAGAATTATTAAAAAAATTAGAGCATCACCAGAAATCTGATGACCCTGCCCATTTCGAAAACAATGTGGCATTAAAATTAGACAACCATAAAATTGCTTTTGTATTTTCCGGTATGGGGCAGCAATGGAAAGGGATGGGAAGATACCTGTATGAACATGAGACTGTTTGCAAGAACGTGATACACCAATGCGATGAACAATTCAGACAGCATACCGAGAAATGGTCTGTTATCAAAGAACTATTGAATGAAAAAGAGCCATCCCGTATTGATGAAACCCAAATTACCCAACCCTGTATTTTCACCTTACAGGTAGCCCTGTACAAACTCTGGAAAGAATATGGTATTTTACCTGACAGCATTGTCGGTCATAGCATTGGAGAAATAGCTGCATATCATTGTGCCGGAGCCTTATCGCTGGAAGATGCTGTTAGCGTGGTGTTTCATCGAAGTCGATTACAACAAAAAACCGCTGGTTTGGGAACAATGTTGGCAGTAGGATTATCAGAAGAACAAGCTTTGGAGATGTTGAGGCAATATGATGGAAAAGTCGAAGTTGGAGCAATTAACAGTCTGAAATCCACAGTTCTGTCAGGTGAAATAGATGCTCTAAAAACGATGGCATTGGACCTGGATGCTCAAACAGTTTTTAATCGTTTTATTAGAGTTGAAGTTCCATATCATAGTTCATTCATGGATGAAATAACAGAAGAATTGGCTCAGGTACTTAAAGATATTAAACCGCGCAATGGACATTTAAACCTCATATCTACGGTAACAGGTAAATCCATCAAAGGTGAAAAAATTGATGCGGATTATTGGTGTCAAAACGTTAGGCAGCCGGTGAACTTCAAAAATGCCATGGATTCATTGATTGCCTCTAAACATAACTGTTTCCTTGAAATTAGTGCTCATCCTGTTTTGTCGCCTGTTATTCAAGAAAGCCTGGCAACTGTAAAAGACAAAAGATTGGTATTACCGTCGATGAAACGCAGTGAAAAGATGGCTCAAACGTTAATCGACTCCTTAGGTCGCTTATATTCATCTGGAAAAACAATAAACTGGTCTTACTTACTTAATAAAAATAGAGGTAAATTCATTCACTTACCTCCATACCCTTGGCAGCGTAAATCATTTTGGAATGAGTCAGCAGCATCTAAGAAGTATCGAACAGAATACAACCGCCATCCCTTATTGGGGAAAAAAGTTAAGTCTGCAATGTCAGTCTGGAATTCAAAATTAAACCCACAAACATACACTTATCTAAAAGATCATTCCATCTTTAATTCAATTATTTATCCTGCTGCTGCATACATCGAAATGATGATTGCGGCCTCAGTATTACAGCAAAATCAAAAAACAGTCATTATTAATAATATTGAAATAAAAAAACCATTGTTGCTTCATGAAGATAAGTTACAATTGATACAACTTATCATCGATCAAAACGGCAAACCTGCCATTTTTAGTGAGTTATCAGATAAAGAAAACATCTGGACCCAACTTATTTCGGCCCAATATGGGTATTCATCTGATAAGACAATTTCTTTGGATACTTCGTTGCAACAATTTCAAAATTCCAGAACGGATGTACTTAAAAAAGAATTGTTTTATCAAAAGCTTATTGAAAAGAAATTTAGTTACGGTAAATCTTTTCAAAATGTTGAATCGGTTTGGAAAAAAGATGGTGAAATTCTTGCTAAAATAAACGGGGAAATAAATATCGACCCCAAGGAAGGATATCATCTCCATCCCGCCATATTGGATGCTTGTTTCCAACCGATTTCCCTGTTCTCGGAAGTAGGAACGTTTTTACCGACACGCATTGGATCTTTCTTTTTCACTGGAAAAACCCAGCCAATCGCCTGGAGTTTTATTAAATTATCACACCTGACCCGAGAATCTTTGCAATGCGATGTTTTTATCCTCAATCAATTCGAAGAAATAATTGCCATTGCCGGTGATCTGGTTTGTTCATCATCAGAGCTTTCTCTTTCTTTTGAACAATCACTATTTGAAGATAATTTATATTCTTACCGCTGGTTTTTGACTCAATCGGAAACAGATATAGATACTAGTCAACAAGGATGCCTGAATTATTCAATAGATTCAATAAATAACACTATAAAAGATGAAATAGAGAAGCTCAAAAAACATCTTGAAAGAATCGATTATTATGACGATGTCATCCCCAGGTTCAATCACCTTTGTCGAGAATATATCATTGAATCATTGGTTAACCTTGGTTGGCGTTTTGATAAATCCCACCACTTAAACTTCAAAGATTTGGTTGAAAGGCTATGTATCACTCCAGATCAGGTACAATTTTTCAGACGATTGTTAGAAATCATCGGCGTTCAGAACGGTGATGTTGTCGATGTCGAATCTGATTTCCCCTCCACCAACTCCAATCGCACTTGGAATGAGTTGTTAAATGAACATCCGTCCATGCTATCGGAGCTGTTGTTGGTAAACAGATGCGGAAAGAATCTTCACGCCATTTTAAAAGGGGAAAAGGATGCACTTGATACCATTTTCCTTAGACAATCATCCGCTGTTGACCACCTTTACCAGGATTCCCCAAGCATTTACATTTATCATGAATTAACAAAAACCATCTTGCAAAAGCTCCTGCAACAATATTCGGTTGTCGATCACCTTAATATCCTTGAACTGGGAGCAGGTACCGGAGGATTAACGACGCACCTGTTTCCGGTATTGCCCTTGGAAAATACGACCTATTGTTTTTCAGATGTTTCAAAGGTGTTTTTGCAGGCTGCAAAAGATAAATTTAGTGATTATGATTGTATCGAATATCAATTGTTTGACTTGGAAAAAGATATTCAAACACAAAACTTCAAACCCAATTCATTCGACCTTATTCTTGCATCTGACGTGCTTCATGTAACATCTGATCTCGAAACATCCCTGGACGCAATAAAAACATTGTTAAAACCAAACGGGACAGTTCTATTTATAGAGTTAATTAACCCACCATTGTATATTGACCTTATTTTTGGAGCGCTAAAAGGTTGGTGGACATTCACCGATAAACATGTTCGACCTCATTATTCCTTATTATCATATGATAAATGGTTGAATTTATTGACAGAAAAGGGATTTGTCAATGTCTTTTGCTATTCCGACGGTTGTGAAGAATCCATACATGGCATTTTTATCGGTAAGAAATCTGAAAATGAATTGAAAACAGGCAATTTTAAAGAGAATCAAACATCCAATAATCAAATCGGAAAACATCATTTGGAGGATTCTGTTACAGTATGGCAAGATTCGTCTTTGGTAGGAAATTCGCTTATTTCTTTGATGGAAAAACGACATTTGAAACCAATAGTGGTAAACACGGGAAACACTTATCAAAAAAAATCAGATTGTCAGGTTTTTTTAAGAAAAAACCATATCAAAGATACACAACGATTTTTCGATTCAGAAATCACCGCTAAAAAATCATCCCTTACTTGCATCTATTTATGGAACCTGGATGCAATTGATCTGAAAAATAGTTCTGATACAATTGGAGTTGTTACAAACACGCATTGCATTCAAATACTATACATCGTGAAATCAATGATGAGTAGAGAATGGCAATCACCCCCGACATTAATCCTGATCACAAGCGGCGTTCATCCGCAGACTATGGATAGTGTTCCGTCTATGCATGACAGCCCGATTTGGGGATTGAAACGAACCGTACAAAATGAATATCCCAATTTGACCATCAGAATCATAGACATTGATTCCAAATTTAATGGATGCGAAATTGAAAGGCTTTGCAATGAAATAATGAAACCTTCCGGTGAAGACGAAATCGTTTTAAGAGGTAACAAGCAGTACGTTAATCGCCTGCTTCGCTTAAAAAACGATAATTTTCCAAAAACGGATGCGGTTTCATATGCATTGATTAACAGGGGAAGTAAACATAAACAGTCATTTGTTTTTCAAGAAACGAAAAGAACGCCTCCTCAAAAGAATGAAATTGAAATAAAAGTCAAAGCCGTATCGATGAATTTTAAAGATATTGCTACTGTTATTGGCCTGATACCTGTTGAAGATAAACTTGATAGCCACTTGTTAAAAACCGGATATGAATGTTCAGGTATTATCACGAGAGTAGGAGACGATGTTGATACGTACAAAACAGGTGACCATGTCTACGGCATTGGTTGGGGATGTTACTCTCGATATGTAAATCTACACGTTGATCACATTTCCTTGATGCCCAATTTTCTAAGCTTTTATGAAGCATCAACTATCCCAATAGCCTATCTTACTGCCTATTATGCGTTAATCAAGCTGGCTCGAATCCAAAACAACGAGCGGGTATTGATCCATACTGCCAGTGGAGGCGTAGGATTGGCTGCTATTCAGATTGCACGGACGTTTAACGCAAAAATCTACACAACCGCCGGCTCCGAGGAAAAAAGACAGTTTCTTGAAGCCATGAATGTCGAATACGTTGGAGATTCACGTTCATTAATGTTTGCTGATAATATTTTAAAATCAATAAAGGGGGAAGGTATTGATATTGTCATCAATACTCTTCCAGGAGAGGCCATTGAAAAAAGCCTTTCGGTGTTAAAACCATTTACCGGCCGTTTTATTGATATCAGCAATTTTCACAATGAAATTGAACTTAATATCAAACATTTAAGAAAAGGTATTTCAACATTTGTATTTGACTTGGAAATGATGTCAAAACTCCAGCCTGAAAGAATACAAATCATTTTAAACGAAATTAATAAAAAACTCCAAAATAGCGAATATTTTCCATTGCCTTTTAGGGTTTTTCAAAATCGATCGTTTCCCGATGCATTTAAGCATTTAAAAAAAGCGAGTCATATCGGCAAAGTTTGCATTGCCATGGAAGACGATATATCACCAATTCCTGGCTTGAAGTCCATTCCTCTACAACCTGATAAAACATACCTGATTGCAGGAGGATATGGAGGATTTGGATTTGCTACAGCCAGACATTTTATATCCCATGGTGCCCGAAATCTTTTATTAATCGGTAGAAGAGGAATCCCATCACCCGAAATAGGGCGTGAAATTGATCAGTACCGACAAAAAGGGATTAACATCGAAACTATCGGTATCGATATTTGTAATGCGGTTCAGGTGAATCATATTTTTGAAAATACCAAACAGAATTTCCCTCCCATTGGTGGCATTGTTCATGCTGCCATGGTTATGAACATTAATATCATCATGAACTTGGATGAAAAGCAATTCAGGGAAGTGATGAATCCTAAAATACTTGGTGCATGGAATCTCCATGAATTTTCAAAGGACCTGTCACTGGAATTTTTTATTTTATATTCATCAGTTACAACTGTTATTGGATTTCCAGGTCAGGTAGCCTATTCTTCTGCTAATTATTTTATAAATCAGTTAGCCATCTACCGCAGATCCCAAAATTTGCCGGCAACCAGTATTTGTTGGGGAGCTATTGACGAAGTTGGATACCTCAAAAGGAACATAAAATCGAAAGAAGCAGTTATTCGGGAAGGATTTTCTCCCTTATCACTTGAAAACGCGTGGAAAACAATCAGTTTTGCATTACGCAACAATCTGTCAGATTTTGTGTTTTCACCCATAAAATGGTCTACATCAGCTAAATATATGACCGCAATAGCAAAATCTCCAAGGTTTTCTCTAATTAAATATAAAGATGATTATCTAACCATTGAAGAAAACAAATATCTCAATCAGTCGGACGACCTCAGTTTTGCCAAATACGATTATCAAACCATAAAAAAAACACTGTGTAGCAAAATTTCATCTTCTCTGGGGATTGCGCTGGAAAGAATAAATGAAAAGCAAACATTTGAAGAACTTAATTTTGATTCACTTCTGGCCGTTGAATTAGGTGTAAAAATATATGAGCTTTTTGGTATTGATTTACCCAAAATGGCCATTTTACAACCCGGATTATCCATCAACGGACTTGTTGACATAATTAATAAAGAGATCAACAGACATGATATAAATAAACAAACCCAATTAAAAGCAGAAGAGTATATAAAAGTACTGCCGGAGAACATCAATTTACTAAATGAAGTAGTTTTGCCGTCTGATATTCATCCGATTCCATATGTTCAAAAAAAAGGCTTTGCTCCCGACAAAATCTTTCTTACCGGTGCCACCGGTTTCCTGGGTGCATATCTATTAAAAGATCTGTTAGAGGAAACCAATGCGGAAATATTTTGCCTGGTTAGAGCAGATAATACAGCAAACGGAAAAAAAAGAATCATTCAAAATCTAAACAAATACAACCTCAAAATTCAACAACACATTGATCGAATCATCCCCATTGTCGGAGATCTTGCTCATAAAAAACTGGCTCTTACCGATGAAGCCTGGTTGACCCTTTGTCGTGAAATTGATGTTATTTTTCATAATGGAGCTTGGCTGAATTTTGTGCAGTCATACTCAGTAATGAAACCCGTCAATGTGGAAGGAACTTTGGAAATCATTAGACTGGCATCGGCAATTAAGTCAAAGCCGTTGCATTTTGTTTCTTCCCTGGCCAAACTAGCGCAAACCGTGGCAGACCCGGCAAAAATAGCAGACGCCAGTACAACCATTAATTATAAATCCGCCTACGACTCAGAATACATCCGCCGAAATTCCTTCAATATCGGATATCACCAGAGTAAATGGGTGGCAGACGAATTAGTATTGGAAGCATCATTCAAGGGATTACCGATAACCATATACAGACCGTCTTTAATTGCAGGTGACAGCACATCAGGCAATTGGAATACAGAAGATTATATTTGCCAATTAATTAAAGGCTGCATTTCTATTGGTGCGGCACCTTACCAAGATGCCATTTTCGATTTCTGTCCGGTGGATTATATCAGTAAGGCCATGGTTTATCTGGCCAGTAAACCGGAATCTTATGGAACCGGATTTCTTCTCAAAAATCCTAAGCCGATCTCATGGATAGATTTTATATCGTGGTTCTCAGTAAATGGATATAAAATCGACATCGTTTCACCGGAAAAGTGGCTGAAAATGTTAAACAGTCAAATCAGGGAAGACCCGGATCACCCGTTATTTTCACTATTGCCGTTGTTTGAAATTCGTCCATTGGACAGATTGATTGTGGCCTCCCCCACTTCGATTAAATCTCTGGGGCTCCTGGAAAAGAATACCACCCAGAAATCGTTAAAAAAATCAGGTATATCTTGCCCACCCGTAGATAAAAAACAGCTAAATACTTATTTACGGTTTTTTAGGCAGACAAAATTTCTGCAACGATCCCTTAATCGATAAACCACTTGAAATCATTCAATATTTAGGACCAATTAGGCCTAAATATCTATATATAGAGTATATTTCCCATTTTTCCATCTATTAACAAGTGGACTACCCATCGAAATATGAACGATATGGAAAAAAATGAGCAATTGATTAACCTGAATATAGTAATAAATCGTTTCGATTATAGTTTTAATAGAAAAGCTGCAACTTACTGCTATAAAAGATAATCTGTGCTGATTTTGATGAATTAAATAATAACTCTTGGGATATTTAAATTGCAAATTGTGTTAATTAACAATACAGTGGATCAATCACAAATTCATTTGTATTCAAACATGAAAAAAATGAAAAGATGGCTTGCATTACCAATGTAGAAGTAGAAAAAGTAAATAAACCTATCATTTTACATATATTTTAGGGTTTGGATTTGATCTATACTTGTTCCGGTTCTTTCAGAAATCAGTGTCATTCTGATAGGAATCATGGCGACCTGAGGAATCTCCATGCTTTCAAAGAGATCTTCAGTTACTGATTTCACAGGACTTGAAAAAAACATGTTTCCAGGTAATCAATTACATCTCTTGCTTTTGGTCCTGAGAGATCCTTTATCGTTCCTCCTCTGGACTTCGCCTCACTTTCAGGATGACAGCAAACTTGCTTGTTGATCGACCAGGAATCCATGGTCATTGGGGAAGCATAAAAGACCCTGAAACGTGAGATTTTATAAACCGGTAAATTAAGTGGTGGCTATTTTAGAAACAGGAATGAACTCCGACCCAAAAACTCCTTCCATATAAAAAAAATGATTACACTGCAAGACTACAAAATCGAACAAATCCTCTATGAAAGTCAATATACCCTGATTTACCAGTCTGTTCGAAAATCGGATAGTCAAAGGGTTATTTTAAAAAAACTGAAAGAGTACCCCAGTTATGAAAAAATAACTAATTTTAAAAGAGAGTTTCTGGTTACTAAAGAACTCAAAATCGATGAAGTAATCAAAGTTTTTGATATTTTTAATTACAAAAATACTCTTATCATCGAATTGGAAGACTTTGGGGGCATTTCATTGGACCAGTTCCTTTATCCGCCATTGGAAAAAAAACAACCTTTCACCATCGAACAGTTTTTAAATATTGCAATAGCGATAACGACAGCACTAGATAAGATTCATCAAAATAAGATAATTCATAAAGACATTAATCCATCCAATATTGTTTGGAACCCTAAAACGCAAGTATTGAAGTTTATTGACTTTGGTATGTCAACAAATTTAGCCCACGAAGATCTTACCCATCAAAATCGAAATTTAATTGAAGGCACCATTTCTTATATTTCCCCCGAGCAAACCGGTCGAATGAATCGTCACATTGATTATCGAACAGATATCTATTCTCTTGGTATCACATTCTACGAACTTTTGACTGCAACATTGCCATTTGAGTCAGAAGAATTAATTGAGATGATTCACTGTCATATGGCGGTTAAACCAATAGCAGCTCATTTTATAAATACGGCAATACCCGAAACATTATCACAGATAGTCATGAAATTAATGGCTAAAAAAGTGGAGAACCGCTATCAAAGCTTATTTAGTCTTAGACAAGATCTTATAAAATGTCAGGACTTACTGAAAACCAATAATCGTATTACTGCGTTTAAGATAGCAGAGGACGATCGCACTGATCATTTTCAGGTTCCCCAAAAACTATATGGACGGGAAAAAGAACTTAAAGCCCTAGCCAATGGATTTGAGTTCATTTCAAAAGGGAATAAGCAATGGTTTCTAATCAGAGGTAATGCAGGAATTGGAAAAACAATGCTGATAAAAGAGTATCAACGTCCGAGTATTAATAATATCGGATACTTTATTTCCGGAAAATTTGAGCAGATTAAAAAGGACATTCCCTATTCCTGCTTTATCCAAGCCTTCAAAGATCTGGTAAAGCAAATTTTGACTGGTAACAGATCATTGTTATCTTATTGGAAAGAAACGATTTTAGAAGCGGTCAAAGAAAACGGACAAATAATCATTGACGTCATTCCCGAAGTACAACTGATCATCGGGCCTCAACCGAAGGTAGAAGAGTTGCCCCCAGTTGAATCAGAAAACCGTTTTATTACTGTGATGCAGAATTTTGTCGCTGCTCTGGCACAATCCAAACACCCATTGGTCATTTTTCTGGATGATCTCCAATGGGCGGATTCCGACTCTCTTAACCTGATCCAGATACTCATGATAGACGACGATATTCAACATCTGCAACTTATTGGCGCCTATAGACAAAACGAAGTCGATTCCGATCATCCGCTGATCCTTACCAAAAACAGTATAAAAAAGACAGGGCAACGCATATCTGAAATTTTGCTTGAACCATTAACTGAAGAACATGTTTATCAGTTACTTGAACACATGTTTTCTGAAAAAGAAAAAAATATTAAGGAATTAGCAACTTTAGTATTTAAAAAAACCCGGGGGAATCCGTTTTTTATCAACCAATTCCTTTATACACTGCACGACAATCAACTAATATCGTTTGATACGGAAAAACGTCGATGGTGTTGGGATCTGGAAGATATAACGTCCAGTGATTTTATGGACAACGTTATTGATTTCATGATTTCAAGAATCAGAAAACAAACACCGGAAGCGCAAGAGTTGTTAAAGCTGGCTGCTTGTATCGGGGACGAATTCAATCTTTTTATACTGACATCGGTGGCAAGCAATCCTCCGTTAGAAACGTTAAGACACCTTTGGGATCTGATAGAAACCGGATACATAATCCCGCTGAATTCAAATTATACGGTACTTCAATACATTGATGAAACGTATCACGAAGAAAAACTGGAAGAACTCCAATCATTGGAGTTCCGGTTTTTACATGACAGGGTGCGGCAATCGGCATATTCAATGTTGTCGGAAGAAGAACAAAAACTGAATAACCTACAGATCGGCCAATTAATGCTGGCCAAATTCGACCACATGGAATACGATGACGGTTTTTTTAAAATGGTTACCCATCTCAATGCCGGAAGGGATTTGATCACGTCACAGGAAGAAAGAGTATTATTGGCCGAATTGAACTCCACTGCATCAAAAAAAGCCAACCAATCATCCGCCTACCACCCTGCTTATATATATGCAATAATCGGATTGGAGCTTTTAGGAAACGATAGCTGGAGTATGTTTTACAACCTTACGCTGAACTTACATCTAGAAGCAATTAACGCAACCTATCTTAACAGGAATATTGAAGAATTAAGCCGGCTTATCGACACGGCAATGAGCAATGCTAAAACACTGTCGGATAAAGTTAGCATTTATCAAGCCCAAATACATGTGCTTAAGTCCGAAAACAAAATGACCGACATTGTTAAAATAGCAACCGACGTATTAAAACAATTAGGCATCAGGCTACCAAAAGGTTTGTATCTTCTTCATTTTTTGCCCCTGTTTGTAAGAGCAAAACATAAACTCAAACGATTTTCTGACGACGAGTTAATGAATCTTCCTGTCATGGAAAAGCCTAAAAAGTTGTCTGCGATGCGTCTTTTGGCCGTTACGTCATCCGCCGCTTATCAATCGGCTCCCGACTTGGTATTGGTAATCTGTTGTAAATTTGTTCTTCTGACCTTGAAACACGGTATTGCACCGGAATCAGCATATGGATTTGCCGCTTACGGACTTGTACTAACGGCAATGGGCGATATTGAGGAGGGAAACAGATTTGGGAAAATTGCTCTTGAGTTATCGGAACGGCCTTCATCAAAAAAATTAAAGGGCCGAACAATGACATTGGTTAATATTTTTATCCGTCATTGGAAAAAACACTGGTCCGTTTCCTATGACTGGAATATAAATGCTTACAGAACGGCATTGGATTATGGCGACATTGAATATGCCGGGCATACAGCACATCTGATTTGCCGAAATCTTTATTGGATGGGTGAACCGTTAAGTGCCGTGCATGATGAATTTGTAAATTATAAAAAATTTCTTAATAAGACAAAAGATAAACATAATACTCATTTCCAAAATATCTACCACCAGGCTATCCACAACCTGAGAAAAAATGAATGTGATATTCGATTTAACGGCCCATATTTTGACCAAAATTCTAGACTCCCGGAATTAACTCAAAAAGAAAATTTTGATAAATCCTCTGTTTTTCTCTTTTATCTTAATAAATTGGTGATATGTTATCTGTTTGGAGATAAGCTGGAATCGATTCATTCTTTAAGAATGGCAAACAAACATAATAAGATATCCCTGGGTCAATCTATCGCTGTGATATTGGCGTTTTACGAATCCTTGATACTGATTTCCATTTTCGAACAATCAAATTTTATCAAAAAGAAGATATATTTACGAAGAATAGCCGCCAATCAACGGAAAATAAAGCATTGGTCCACATTCTGTGAGGAAAATTGCCAAAATAAGTACTATTTGGTTAATGCAGAATTGCTCCGGTTAAAACAGGATTTTTCCGCTATTCGCTTTTATACAAAAGCGATTGAAAGTGCCGGAAAGAATGGTTTTTTGCAGGAAGAAGCCTTGGCCAACGAATTGGCTGTAAAGTTTTATATATCCGCCGGACAGGATAACATCGCAAACAATCATTTTCATGAAGCGATATACCTATATGAAAGATGGGGGGCCAAGGCTAAAATAAAACAATTGATTAACAATTACCCACAATTTAAACGCCCCGATGTGAAAACCATTGGTTTTGGGAAAAATCCGGTAGTTTCAACTTTTATGAACACAGGTGGGTCATCCACAAATGTGCTTGATTTAATTACAATTATTAAAGCTTCACATGCCATCTCAGGTAATATCATCTTAAATGATTTTCTAAGGCAAATGATCACCATTGTCATGGAAAATGCCGGGGCTCAAAAAGCCCACCTGATTCTGAACAAAGACGATAATTGGTATATCGAAGCGTCATCTTCTGTAGAATTGGATTTTATCCGTGTGCTTCAATCCATTCCGTTGGAAGGCGATCAGAACAAAGCAGAACTCATTCTTCCAATCAGTTTGATCAATTACATTATATCAACTGAAGAATCATTGGTGTTAGACGATGTGCTAGTCGAAAAACAGTTTCTAAAAGACGAATATATAAAAAGAGAAAAACCGAGATCCCTGCTCTGTATCCCCATTAAAAACCAAGGTCGAACAAAAGGGATTCTTTATTTGGAAAACAGTCACACAACTCACGCTTTTACACCGGATCGTGTGGAACTTTTACAGATGCTGTCATCACAAATCGCTATCTCTATCGATAATGCCGTATTGTATAAAAAACTTGAGGAATACAATCAATCGCTTGAAGAAAACGTGGATCGGCGTACTACTGAGCTACGAGAACAGAATATTCTTTTGCAGAAGGCAAGAGAAGAAGCGGAAAGAGCCAGCAAAGCCAAATCGGAGTTTCTGGCTAACATGAGTCATGAATTGAGAACTCCCATGCATGCAATTTTGGGATATGCAAAACTTAGTATCTCTAAGGTGAATACAATCAAAAAAGAGGTTTTAATCGATTATCTAACTGAAATAAGGGATAGTGGAGAACGTTTATTGCACCTTTTGAATAACTTGCTTGATTTGTCAAAAATGAAAGCCGGTAAGGTTAAATATGAATTTGGAAACAACTCCATTTCCAAAATAGTGAAGATGATTATGAACGAATTAGCCATTCTGTCTGAAAAAAAAGAAATCGAAATGAAGTTTGCTGAACCACAGTTTAATGATATAACATCGATTGATACGGAAAAGATAAGCCAGGTTATCAGAAATCTGCTGTCAAATGCCATCAAATTTTCCGATGTAAACAGTCAAATTCATATTGAAATAGAAAATCAGGCAGATGAATTTACTATTTCTGTCATTGACAATGGTATTGGTGTCCCGCAAAGTGAATTGAATATTATTTTTGACAAATTCACCCAAAGCAGTATCACCAAGAACGGAGCCGGAGGAACCGGCCTCGGTTTATCCATCTGCAAGGAGATCGTTACTGAACATTCCGGGAAAATATGGGCAGAGCAAAATATGAATGGTGGTGCAATATTTCGTTTTACCCTGCCAAAATTGAGACGAGCAGACAATAGAATATCATCTTAGATTTTAAATATTTTCCCAAGACAAACGCTTGATAATATGGCGTATTTCCTTACTCCAGAGGACTTATTGAAACATCCGAAAAACAGTAAAGCGGCCGTAAAGACCGCTCATGGATTTGCATAATTGCTTTTTTTAAAAGCTACAATGCACAATTATAGATCCGGTTGAGGGGGTTGTAGTAACATTATTTGATCCGGATTCCCAGATTACTTCGGGATTGGTAGGGTAGTTTTCCCAACGTTTAATTCCTTTCCATTCAAATGTTGCACCGGCTGGCATGCTGTATGTATTATTCCACGTAGGATAATTATCCGGTGACAATGCCAAAGCTGATCCCGGGTCCCAATTACCCAACTCAGATATATTTCCAACAATATAAACGCTCTGACCCCAATCGGTATAGCCGTTGGAGCATTGAAACGTCACCGCTACTGTGCTGCTGGAACTTAAAGGGTAACGATTATCCACCACCTGGAATTTGCTGAAATTCTGCCCGTCTCTTAGAGAACGCACGAGTTTGATATACTCGGCATGGGGCCAAGCCAGAGGCGTAGCACTATCAGTCCCCTCACCTATAGTATACTGACTACCGCCATTGCTACATTCACCATCATAAACCTGTTCAGCCAACAGATAGCTGTCATTGGCAAAATGTTCCATCACACGGGCATAAGTATCTCGTAACATATTGATCTCATTAGAAGGAACATTTTCGTCATGTGCATTGTATAACTCATCCAATTTATAAGTCCCATATTCACCGGAAAAGAGTGGCCAAACCCTTCCCCTGTTATAATAGTCATCTCCAGTAAAGTTTGAACAATCTGTGTGTTTTTCTCCGTAACGGTCCTGTGAATATCTTCTCCAGCCCGGATAGCTGATACCTTCGAAAGTAAAATCGTAACGAGTACGGTCCTCTGTACTCAACCCCTGGTTATTATATTCTTCAACGGATTCTGATATCCGCGAATCATCAGGTTCCAGAATCCCGTATCGCACTAACTCCAGGAATCCACCATCAAGCACTGCTCGCTCATCCACACATGAACCGCCGTTATTAATACAGGTTGATGTACTACCGGGGTCATCGATACGGAAAAAGTATTCACCATCGCCAAAATTGCCGCTGGTAGTATACATACTGTTTATATTATTATAAACAGCGTCAGCCTGTTGTTCATACCAACTTGCCGCTCCAGCTTCACTTCCGCCAACATAATCAGCAAAACCGGCTGCGGTTATTAATCCTGCTATGGTCGCCGCAGTTGTCGAAGGTGACCTTCCAGCTTCCTCTTCCCATCGTTCCTGTTGGGTATCGTAAATATCATAAGTTCCGGTATTATGATAACTTCCCACTGTTAAATCAATATAGCTTGTGTTTGATAAAAACTCCGCTGCCGGTTTTAATACACTCCAATAGTAAGACGTGATTTCACTGTTGGTTAGCACCCCGGCTTTCCAAAGTTTCCAGGCATACATAATCGGCATGGCCGCCTGATCCTTTTGAAGTCCTATCCATTCCAACGTCCCATCCACATGTGTTTTCTGCAGGAACCAACCGTCATCATTTGAAGCCCCGACACCAGGCGTTGAGGTTGTCACTTGAACCTGAGGTAGATATTTAAATGCCACTTTTGCAGTATCCGTATCACCCAACGCCAACATGGCCATTCCTACCTGGAAAAAATCACGCACCCAAACCGCCCGATAACCTGAATTGTAATAATCAGCTGATTCGGTATTACCCCATGGAACGCACAAACAGGCTATTAGTGCTCCGGCATTGGTTTTATCTTCCATCGATTTTAACATCAAAGCACTGGTATATAAGAGCTTTCCGTTGTCACCTGTGAAAGAGACCATGCTGCTCAATTCACTTAAACCTGCGATATAGTCTTCCCATCCAGTGTTTATGCCGTCCCCGTTAAATTTGTTCAATGTAGCAGTATATCCAGCGGACAATGAACTGGAAGCATTGCCTTCCGCTTCGGTATAGTTGTCGCCAAACCCAATGACAACATCAAACGTCAGTGTAGTATTATTCACAGTGGAAAGTTGAGCCGTTAAAGCTACATTCCCTTTTCCATATACAGGTGTTGCAGAAGTGTAATCATACTCATAATTCATGATTAAATCAGAGTGAAGATCACTCCAACCATCATTCACACCAACATAACCAGCCGATGTTTTTAAAAAACTGGTATTGCTTTTCACAATCAGATATTTATTATCTGACAAATTTCTCGCCCCCAGGTGGTTTGTTCCAACAAAAGCAACATCATCATTTCCAGTATTATCAATATGCGGATTCACCAATAAATAAGGAGTGATCCCATTTTCAAAAGTTTGAAATTGAACATGCATGAAAAGCGATTGCCTATCCGGATCAGTGAATATATCCTTGGTGATAGTATAGCGACCATCTTTATCGGTGTTAACAATGCGAAAAGCGGGTGATAACGGCCGTCCCGAATCATCAGTATCAATATAACTAACCGTTTGATCTGTATCGACTTTTTCCTCGTCAAACCAGCCACCATTGGAGGTTCCTGTAACCAAAAATTGCATATCCTTCAATTGAGCCTCATGGATCAATCCCCATGCGGTTTCAGTTACTATTCCTTCCGCCAAAGAAAACCACACTTTGGACACAGTTCCGGTATCCGTATGACCAAATGCATCCAAGGCTGTATTGTATTTTTCATATGACGTTCCAACCCCTTGTTTCATCGAACTTGCCCAGATAGATGGAGCCCCAAAATAGTTGTCTCCTGATCCGGGATCAGCCAATCCTCCCCCGACCGCAAACAACGATGTTGAGCTAAGTAAAAACACACCAATCAAAATGATGTTGATAATGTTTTTCCATAAATTTTTCATAGTATCCTTTATCTAAAATGTTTAAATATCAGTTACTTCTATATCCTAAAACATATCAAACAGACTTTTTGTTTATTGAAAGAACCGGGCCAACTGTTCATTCAAATAAAAATCAACGTTAATAATTAAACTCCGATATAGAAAAATAATGAAAGCGGTTCTTTATAGAAATAAAAAAACCATAAAAATGACTGAAATAAAAGGCAATTTATAAAAAAGAAACATAAATGAGACAATCATGCCTCATCTATTGGGGTAACCGTGCCCACATTTGTTTTTAAACATTTTTTATTAAATGGTTGACTGTCATTAAAATTATATAAACACTTTTAAATTGCGCTTCCGACATTTAAGCGACAAAATCAATAGACTATGCCGACAGACTTGAGTAACTGCTTTATTGAATTAGCAATTTCCGGTTTTTTGTGTCGCTGTTTCTGTTTGCCTGATGTGATATGATTTGATTAGACTGGAAGAAAGCTGATTGAACTATAATTTAATAAAATTTTTTGGATTTTAGAGGAGTGAAAATGGAAGTCCATCGACAGACATGTCAGGTTTGTGGTTCAAGGAAAGTTAGAAATCTCTTGGTAAGAGAACCTAAAACAAACGATAAGGTTTTAGTCGAGTGTATGGAGTGCAGAGAGCTCGTCGCCAGGTATGTCATTTCCAAAGGCGGTTACTACCACCACGCTAAAGGTTATGAATCTTATATTCGAGGCTTAAATCGGGACGGTGATTTCATGAATTCAAAA
This sequence comes from bacterium, assembly GCA_041556995.1. GTDB lineage: Bacteria > SAR324 > SAR324 > XYD2-FULL-50-16 > XYD2-FULL-50-16 > JAHJTV01. Next base: position 159,022 of record JBFFHJ010000006.1, read on the forward strand.
ATCATGGAAAGTGATTATTTGGAAATCAAGGCGAATTGCGAAAAACTCTTTGCAGAAATCAAAGCGAACTTGAAAGAAGCCGAAAAAGACGACTGATTCATTCACAGGAGGTATCCAAAATCAGTTGTTTTCGATAATATTCTCTAAGATAAACAATCGAAATAGAGTTATCTCAATTTCTGTAAACGTTTTGTAAGTCTGCGTAATTAGCTTGACTATATAGTTTAGTTTTTTTTGGGATATTGACAGCTTTTAATTTCGACACATAATGTCGTTTTATCGAGGAAATGTCATGTCCCAACATGCTTCTTACGCAGTCGGGTCGCAACCCCTTTTAAAAACAATTATCAAACCCATTTTGTAAAGTATTAGTGCATTGAAGATAATCTGGATTGTATTAGGTTAAGTATCGCAGTTTCTGCTCAAATTGTTTTTTTAAGCAAACAAATGCAGCTGTATATTCGTTACACACTTTGCGTTTGAACACTTCTTTAACACAATATCGGCTGGTATGACAATCATTCGAAGGATACTTGGGTGAACTTCCGCCTTAAAGTCGCTTATCTTCTGTTTAATTTTATTTACTGAAAAAGAATCCAACATCGCCGTTTTTTGATACATACGCGTCGACCAAGTATGGATCAGATCTGTCAAAACGTTGTTGTGTATTTTCCGGCTTCTGCTTTATCAGTGTCGACATTCAAACCGTCAAATAGATTTTTTAGATCTACAAACTCCATCCTCTTTAAAAAACCATATTTGATTGAATTTGAAAAAAGTCTAATAGTGATATTCCAACGTTATCATATTTACGGTTCCCGTCCAGTCTATGGTGCTAGTACTGCCAGCGGTTACAGTTTGATAGGAACCGGTGAAATTGCAGGTCATATAGTTTAATCCGAACGATCCATATTTAAGCCCAAGTGAAAGCGTCAGGATAGTTCCTTCTCCAGGGAGGATTTCTGTACTCGAAGGCTTATTGATTAATTCAATGGTAGTAAATCCGGTTCCCCAACCAAACCCTAAATTCAACATTTGAAAATCTGAGCCCTGATTTGAGCCTCTAAATAAATGTGTTTTAATTCTCCACTTTCTAACTTTTGATTAAAGTACTCGAGCCCTGTTCCACCTCCAATATTAAACCAAACCTCATGGGACCAACCAATAAAAACCCCCGTCGGTGATTCGGAAACATTAACTTCGTTTCCATCAACCTCAAACGATGTCAGTTGTGTTGGTATTCCTATTTCTATTTTTGCCCAGTCCTTCTCAAGTTCTTTCTTTTTTTCAGATTCCTCTTTTTTCTCAGGTTCTTTTTCTTGCGATGATTCTTCTGTAGCATCTTTCGCAGATTGAGAATCATCTGCTGGAGGCGGCCCTTCAACCGATTCTTTTTCCTTTTTCACCGAATCCGCTAAGATTTCATTCTCAATTTGCTCATGCATTTCTTCCTCATCCTCGACGGACAGGTCTGCTTTGTATTGATTAGGTGTTTCCAGTCGCAATAATCTTGCTTCATAGGTTGGCCGAAAAGAAGAATTGGGAAAAAGTTTTAAAAAAAGTTGCAATTCTTTGGGATTGGTTGAATGTTTGACCAATCTGCTCATTGTAAGTTCATCCCTGCTGGTTAAACTGCTTCCAGACGTTTTATATATGCTTTGTAAGGTTTCTTTCGGGTCCAATCGAAATACTTTTCGTTCAAACGTTGTCTGATAAGGAGAATAAGGAAACAAGCGTAAATATAGCTTCAATTCGTCCACTGAATTGGAGTACTTGACCATTTCAGTCATTATTATTTCATCCTCCACTGTTAAGTTGGCAACAGCCAACAATGACGTGGAAAAAAGAAGCATAAAACAACAAAAAAATAATGTGTTAATGATTTGGTTGGATTTTTGTTGCCACATGAATCAGGTTCTTTATTGATTATAGCACGAATAGTGCGGTTTTACAGGTTCATTGCCTGATGTAAAATATCACGTTGTTCAATGATTAAAAATAAAACGAAAATCATCGTAATGATTTGTATATACATGAAATCGGGAAAAATAACAAACCTATCTATTTCTACAAATTTCCCTGATGATTTAATACATATTTTAATAAGCTGAACAACGATTGGCTCGAAAGATTTGACCATAAAATTGTTTTGGTGGAGACGTTTGTCAATTCGTATTGGTTCAAGGGAACCATATACAATAAGTGGAGTTGGTATTGTGATGATTTACAATGGAAAGGTGTTGAATGGAGATATAGTCGAATATAAAAAAATGAGATGTTAGAGATATCACAAAAGTAATTTATAATCTGAACGCCTATAAATTTGAAATATAATTTAAAAAGAATAAATTAAAATGGAAGAAACAAAAAGCAAGAATGATAAACTTAATTTCATATATCCAACATATCTACCTCGTATTTAATTCTTTGATCAATATTAAGGTATATGGTTTTTGTGGTTCATAAAAAAGCCGACAATGGAACAACAGCGATAAAATAAATAAGAAGGCAGTTTTTGAGGTTGAAAACTGCCTTCTTAGCATTGATATAATACGATTTTTTCTGCAATCCCTTTTTATTGTTTATTGGAACGCTTTTAACCGATTTTCCCGGCTTTAGGTTCATGGGTTAGTAGCTTAATCTGATCCCTTATTCATATTCCCCAAACCAATAAGCATCTGCTGGGCGACCAAACAGGACACTAATTCACCCATATCCTCAAATGACAATAACACCTAAAATCCTATAGTCGTTCATAATATCCGGCACTGATAATAAACATTTCTTTAATGTTTGTAGGATTCTCAATATCGAAACGCAGCCTGATCTCATCTCCTGTCTGCATTACGTGATATTTCTGATCGATTGAATTCAGTAGGTGTTGTTGGGATAAAAATGTTTTTTCCGAATTATCTTTATAGACCACCTTCACCGCAACGTAATCGATATACGATTTCTCCCTCTCTTCCTCTCGGACAATCATGTCTCCATCAAACGGCTCTATCTCCGTTGTAATGACGGATTCTTTTTCCTTGCTGTCAAGATTGGTGAGGATAGTGGTAACTCTCTCAAATATTCCGCTTTCTCGATTTTTCGTATAAATAAAGGGGCAGGCGCAGTCATCTGTATAAAGAGGGTGTAAATGAGTCATATCATTGCTGATAGCGTCAAATGTGATCCAACTTTCACATTCTCCCATCATATACATTTTTATTTCATCATCAAAGGGTATAATCAGTCCGCTGGAGGTTCGGAGTTCACCTTTTACTGTAACAAGGGCTTTCTCTGGAATCGATTGTTGGCTGTTTTCAAGTAAGATCATTTCTTTAATCCTGTGTCTCATTTTTTCAGGATCATTAGCAGTCATTATTTTAAAACGCGCCAATTCCCGTTGTTCTTTATCACCGAAGGTATAATGAAAAGAAAACTTTTCACCATTAACTTCGATTTCAGCATCAACATGTGTTCCAATACGACCTTCGATCCGCCTAATGAGATTGTTCTTCGTGATTCTTTTCCCATCTTTGAACAGTCCGATTAAGTCTGTTTTCGGACGTATTCGAGGTTCTTTTGGAATGGTTTCATCCAGCAAATATTCAAAAACGTACAACAAAGCGTAATCTGGCTGCTTTTGCAGATTACTGGAGAGTGTTGCCTTTTTCGTCTGTATGTTTACAGCTGAGAAAGACAATTGTTCAGAATTAATTTCCCAGGCGTATTTGACATCCCATAGTTGATCTTTGGCTCTAAAGTAAAGATAGGTTTTCCCTTTAACCCCCAACGTTCCGAAATCATATGTCAATGTATCCAGACTAAAGGCAGCCGGAAACTCTTTAATCTTTTTGCCATCTCTATATATATCCAGAAATCGTTGACCTTTGACCTGTCTAAAATGGACGTGAAGGTTGTTGCCGATAGCCACCGGTTCAACCGAGGGATAGATCAAGGGCAGGTAATATCCTTTGCTAATTAGTGAAATTTTTTCAATGGCTTTAAAGCGTTCGATATCAAATTGAAATTCTATTTGATCTCCTTTCTCCATGATCATATAAATTTCGTCAACTGCCTTTAAAAACAGATGTTCCTCCTTGGGCGACAAAATACTGATTCCCTTCTTTTTATCCATCACCTTTAAAGCCAGATAATCAATATAAGAAATTTCCGGTTCTTCCTCTTTAATCAAAATACGACCGTCAAAAGGCCCCTGTAGTTCAATTGGCGTGATGAGAAGTCTCTCTTTTTCCTTTGTATCCAGATTCGAGAGAATCGTGCCTTTCTTTTCAAAAGATTTGGTTGATTGATTATAGGTATAGACAAATGGACAAGCTTCATTGTTATTGTAATCAACCACTGAAGTCCCTATTTTCGGTTTCAAAACAGTTTTTTCATTATTGAAGTCTTCATTGCGGATATATATAGCTGATTGACATGGATTTTGTCTGGAATGCGGCCATTCAGAACCTGAAAAAAAATTGTAAGATGATCCGTTAGGCAGCGTCGCTGTTCCGTCAAGAAAGATGGATGAAGTTTGACATTCGTCCAATCCATTGGGATTCAGATCGATTGTATCCACATGACCTTCTTCTGAGTAATAGACCTCTTCACAACGTACTTCTCCTTCGGAGGTCTTATAACATTCCTGTTCCGCTTGTACAGACTCATCTATAAATCCGGCCTGTTTTTTCTGTTTAAAGTTTCCAAAGGTATAGTTTAAATGGTACACATACTGCCCAACATGGATGTTAGCTTTAATGTGCCATCCCCATTGTCCTTTGATTTTGGGAAATGCAACTCCGCTGTTGATCGTTATCCGCTCACCATCTTTAAAAAGACCAATGGCATCATCAGAATTGACTTGATTTCGCAGCTTTGATTGGATGATATAAAGGGCAAAGTAATCAGGCGAAGATAAAAGATTATCAGAAAGCTTCTCAGCGCCTGTAATGGAACTTTCAGATTTAGTATATATCTTATCTTCTTCTATGTCCCAGGCGACCTTCTTGATGGAATCTCCTCCGTTAGCAACGAAGTAAAGATATTGCTTCGATCCGTCCTTGAGAACGCCAAATCTGGAAAATAGGGTATTCGATTGAAATTCGGTTGGGAACTGCTTAATCTCCCCGTTTGTGACCTTCACCTCCAAGATAAGGTTGGAATCAATCTTTTTCAACTTGACAACAATATCGTTGTCTAGTTTGTATTCATTGGGAAAACAAAAGCCATTCGTGATCAGACCGAATGGGACAAACAAAAACAGAAACAGGATCTTTAGTTTTTTCACTTCATCTCCTCTTAACGAATTTTCAAATGGTAACCGATAATAAATGATAATCCTAAAAAACAGTTCACCTAATGCAGTGGATCTCAGTTTTAATTCCATAATGGATTCGATACTTAACACTTAAAACTGGGATTCGAATTAAAGAGTGTCCCCTAATACGCGCATTTTCCAATGGAACCTTTGCCGCATACTACTCCATTAGTCCATGTAGCTCCCTCCAGGTTAACGTTTTTAAGACCTTCCGGAATGTTTTTAGCGTCTAAAAAGTTGGCTTGACGAAAATCGTTTGTTCCCAAAAAGTCGACATCCTTAAAATCTGCTCCCTGAAAATCGGCGTGCTGAAAATTGGAGTCATCAAAATCAAAATCGCCTGATGTGTTTCTGAAAACCGTGTATTGACCGTTAACGCCCTCAAAGTTGACATATTTAAATTTCGAACCGGAAAAATCGGTTTTCTCAATATTATTATTTTTGAATGTAATCTTTTTAAGTTCGTGGTTCTTAAAATTACTGTTTTTTAGACTCCCGTCCTTGAAATCGACATTTATCAATACGGTATTGTCGAAGTTCACATCATCAAGAGTGGTTTGATACAGCTTCGCATCCATTAGATTCGCTTTGCCAAGCCTCGCGCCTTTCAGATTAGTTCCCAGGAAAACGCTCTCCTTAAGATTAGTCCCGGTCAGATCGACTCCCTCCATTTGGCTATTTTGAATATAGCATTTTTCCAGATAGGACTTACTTAAATCACTACCTGTCAATTCGACGTTTTCCAGTACCAAACCAACTAACTTTGTTTCACTTAAATTACAGTTGACGCATTTATCGGAGTTAAGCAGTTTCGCTAATTCGGCCCTTACTCCTTGGGGAATGCAGGTTTCTACAGACTCAACTTTGCAGGTATGTCCGTATACCCATTTTGCGTGACTTAAAATTGCGCCTTTCCATCGATATCCCTGGCTGTTACTATCATTTTCCTCCCGTTCAAACAGTCTACCTTTGTATAGGTTGGCTCCCGTGAAATCTGTTTTTTCCAACTTTACATTCCTGATAAATGCATAATCAAGGCTTGCATTTTTTAAATTGGCAAAACGGAGGTCACTCCCGCTCATGAATGCCTGGGTCATATCAGCGTCTCTGAAGTCGCCATAACGTAGATCGGCATTAAACATGAGGGAATGATACATATCCGCTTGTTTAAAAGAGGAATACCGCAGATCAGCATCACTCATATCGACCTTTTTCAGGTTTACTTTGTCGAATTTGATATGATCGAGCCGGGCTTTTTTCATATCAGCCTCTGTGAACGTTGCTTTTGCCACAATCATACCCGTCGCAACAGCATTTTCGAGCACGGCTTTGTGCAGATTCGCGTTTGCTAAATTGGCTTTTTTCAGATTGGCTGCCAAAAAAGAAGATTCAGTAAGTTTAGCTTTTATGAAATTGCTTTTTTCCAGATTGGCTTTTTCCAAATTGGCTCTTTCTATAACTGCTCTTTCGAAAACTGCCTCGCGTAGATCTGTAAAAGCAAGATTAGCGTTGGAAAGTTGTGCGGATTTGAAGTTTGAATATCTTAAATCTGATCCTTCCAGGTTAACGCCATTTAAATTCATTTTCGAAAAGTCGCCTCCCGCAAGACGGCAATTGATACATTTTCGGGTTATGCGAAGTTTCTGCAAATCAAAACGGGAAAATCTGGCAGGCGTTTCTATCTCTTTTATCGTTTGTTTACAGCCGTCGATAGAACCTTCCTCACACAGTCTACCATTTCGCCAGACCACATTTGTTAGATCCGTATTTGTGAATTCAATATTTTTAAGATGGGTTTTATCCATTGAGACGTTTTTCAATATGCTGGAGTCGAACTTTGCCTGATTCAGCCAGGACTGGTCCAGGCGAGCGCCCGTCAAGTCGCTTCTGATAAAATGAGTTTTGTTTAAATCGCACTCTATAAATTCGGTTCCCTTAAGGTTGACGTCAAAAAAGCGGGCTGAACTGAATTTTTGTTTTTTGAATTTAAAACCGCTGAGATCAGCATTCTCAAAACGAGTCTCCCAAAAACTGCTTTTGGAGGAAAATGTAGTGCCGCTTAAATTAACGTTTTTAAGCAAAGCACCATTCAAATCAACCGAATTCATTTCTACACTGCTCAGATCGACGTCAATCAACGTTGCTCCGCTCAAATTCCATCCCCAGGTTTCCGCGTCAGCAAAACTACTTTTGTAAAAGGTTAACCCATAAAACAGTGCTCCACTGAGATCAGCTCCCCTAAAATCAGCTTCCAGCATGATTGCGGACTCATAACCGGCGGCAGAGGTAAGTTTAGCGCCTTTAAGGTTAGCCCCTCTTAAATTAGCAAAATCCAAATAGACATCATAAAGATTTGCGTTCTCCAGATTAGCTTTGTAAAGATCAACTCCTTGTAAAAACGCATTTGAAAGATTGGCACCCGAAAGATTTGCTTCGGACAGATCCCAATTTGGGATTCTAATCCCGCTGAGATCACACCCGGGACATTTTTTTGTTTCTTGAAGCTGTTTTAGTGCTTCTTTTTTGGATAGGGCAAGCGCATAACTACTACCGACGAAAATGCCTAAAAACCCGATAATCCAGATAACAAATATTCGATTTCGCTTCATCACAGATTCTCCGTTTCAACGGTATTATATTCAGTTCACTGTTTTGAGGTATTATTTTTAAAAATTCCTGTGCTAAAAATGGAGCTGCCAACATCCGCCATCTCCATAATCACACTTTTTGCCTTCGGTGTTGTAAGCTCCCTCAAAATTGGCATTATCAGATACAACATCGATTTTGGTAGCTTTGTAATATAACATTTTGCGGCAATCAGCACTGGTAAAATTGGTACGTATCATTTTGGTCATGTTAAGATCTGCATTATAAAGGATTGCTTCACTAAAATCGGTATCCGTGAGATTCGCTCCTCTTAAAGTGGCTCTGGTCAAATCACTATTTTTAAATATGGCTCCTTTTAAGTTTGCTTTGTAAAGATCAGCAAAAACAAATTTCTTGTTACTCAGATCCGCTTTTCGTAAATCGCACTTTGCACAATGGTTGGTTTTTAGAAACCGTTCAAGATGAGTCGGATTAAAAGCGTAAACAATGCTGCTACATCCCAGAATAAGTAAAAGCGGGCAAAGAATGTGACAAAAGATTTTCATGGTTTTCCTCTTTCTACAGATTAGATTATTTAGCCAAATCAGCCAGTTTGGATTTAACTTCTTCATCCTTTTTATTTAAAGAGATGGCCGACTGATAATCCTTGATAGCCATCTCCTTTCTCTTCAATTGAAGATAGATAGTTGCACGTTTTTTATAGTAATCAATATCAAAAGCGTTCATCTCAATTGCTTTTATTAAGTTTGCAGGCACCTCTGTTGTCTGCCCAGCTTCAAAGTAGCTTTTACCGGTTTCCTTGAGATGATTTCTAAAACGGATAATGTGGGCATGGTTGATGCTCAGGAGTTCTTCGGGAGATTTGACATTAAAATACTCGATAAACTGGCTGGTGGCCAGTTTATCGATCTGGATGGAGGCCTCGCTGTTGATGTGAAAGATATTTTTGATTCATGATTATTTTTATTGATTCCGATTGACTGTTTCCATGTTTCGGTTTTGTTCAGGCATTATTATCTGACGGTTATATCTGTTTTAACCGGTTTTTATATCAGTCCGAATGGATTTGTCAAAGTGTTTTTTGCATCCGATTTTTTCCAAAATGTTTGCTTTGTAAAATAATTTATAGCTGAGCTGGAGGATTATTAAAATATAAATTAAATATCATTTTTGAAAATTAATAAACAGATTATTAAAGGTTAATTTAATATGGTTTTCTTTCAAATACTGGTTTCAGGATCTAAAAACAGACACCGGAGATTCTATAGTTACAGTATGTAAACTTGTCGTTTAAAGGAGCAGGATTGAGAGGAGGCCTTGATTTCCGGGGGGTCATGGTGCATTCATTCATCAGGTGGGACACCGGATGAATGAATGGTTGGTTTGGCTTTAGAACAACATCCCTTTTGAAATGTCTTTTTCAGCCGGGTGGGTTTTTCTATGGACCTCTTTCAGATGGATGTAAGGTTAAGAGAAATATAAAAAAACAGCTAAAAGAGAACATTTGTTTAATTTATCGAATATCTAACCTCTTTTCAAATTTATTTCTGCTAAAACTCAGCGAATGTCGGCTTTAAGTAAACTTACATTAAACAACGATATTAAATTCAATAAATTACCAATTGATTTAATTACAATGAGCTAGTATATTTTTTTTAACGCTGATTAAAGAAGATTTCCCAAGAATTTTTGTACTGATAGAAACAGACACTCTGATGCTGCTGTGGTTAATAATCATGAAATACAATCGGAGAGTACCACAAAGTCGTTCTTTGAAATGCTTGAGTTAATTGGCGGGAAACCATCACATACGGTTATTAGAGGAGAATGGGGCAGTAAGTAATGATTCTGACCTACCCAATTGCGGAGAATATAATAATGAAGGTTGCATTAATATTTACACTAATCGGAATACCGATTTTGTTTTTACAAACACCAATAAATTTGGTTGCATTAATATCTGCTCTTACCGGAGTATCTATTTGGCTTTTTTTAAGTTTTGTCTTAATAAGTAAAATAGCTAATCCTTGGCTACGCAGCTTGTCAATAGTGTTTATTTTTGTTGCTGTAATAGGAGGTGCAGGTGTTGTTATTCCCACTCTATTCAGCAATTATGAGTTATCTACCATGCTACAAACCGCTGAGTATGAGCTTTATCTTGGAGTGTTATATATAACTATTAGATCACTTTTCTTCAAAAAGGCAAATAAGAAGACTTATCTACGTTTACAATGAAATGACTCATGGACAAGATCCCCATCATTTCCCACACCGCCCGGAATGTGGGGATAATTGAAAGTTAGAACAGCATCCCTTTTGAAATGTCTTTTTCAGCCGGGTGGGTTTTTCTATGGACCTCTTTTAAGTGAGTGATGTCCAGGTGGGGGTAGGTTAAGGTGGTGTCGATCCGGCGATGGCCCAGGATCTCCTGGATGATTCGAAGGTCTGCCCCGTTTTTCAGCATCAGGGTGGCCATGGTATGACGGATCAGGTGAGCACCGCCCCATTTGTTGATATCACATTCCTTTTTGGCTGACTTGAACAGCATCTGGATGGTTCCATCTCCGATCCGGTGTTCCACCCTGGTTAGAAACAATGGGGTTGAATGCCCGGTGGTGTGGAATTCGGATCGGGTCAGGTATCTATCCAGTCCAAAGCTCTTTTTCCGATGGGCACAAGGCGTTGTCTGTTTCCCTTTCCGTGTCTGACAGTAACGATTTCACCAGTAAAATTTATGTCGGAAAGGTCCAGGTGGATCAGCTCATTTTTTCTCATGCCGGTGGAATACAGCACCTCCATGATGGTTCGGTTTCTCAGTCCATAAAGGTTTTGGGTATCCGGGTAAGATAACAATCGGTTCATCTCCTTTTCCGTCAGGCAAACCGTCAGTTTGCCCTCTTTTGGCGGTCCTGCAATCAGGTTGTGTGCCGGGTTTTCAAACAGTCTGCCGTTACGGGTACACCAGTTAAAAAATGCCTTGAGGCAAACAAGGTGGCGATGAATGGTTGAGGATTGAAGGACGGCAGACTTCATACCGGGGGATTTTATTAATTCCATTTTATAATCCTGAAGCTGTGTGATCGTAATATCAGGTAAATGAAACCTGTTCCGGTGTTCACTCCAGTTGATAAACCGGTTTAAAAAACTATACCGGTTTTTGATGGTGGCTTCCTTTGATCCTTTTTTCAGAAGCATGGACAGGTAATCATTGGCATGATTCCTGAGACTGTTGGAATTATCAGCCGGTTTAAAAAAGGGTTCCTGTATCATAGGTTCTCCTTTTGATTATCGGTTGACCCATTGGGCTATCTGGCCGGATGGGTTTTTTCATGCACCTCTTTCAGGTGCTCAATGCACAAATGGGTGTAGCGCTGGGTGGTGTGCAGATGAGAATGACCCAGGATCTGCTGGATAATACGGATATCCGCCCCGTTTTTCAGCATCAGGGTGGCCATGGTATGTC